>JBGPMG010000022.1:0-20798 GCA_041486815.1 Candidatus Eiseniibacteriota bacterium
CTTCTGGTTTCCGTGGCAGCGGCCACGGTCGGTTTCTGCGCGGGGGCGGTCCGATGGGGAAGAGCGTGAGCAAGGAGATTGTGTGCGTCGTAGGGGCGCGGCCCAATTTCATGAAAATGGCCCCGATCCTCGATGCGCTACGGGCCTATCCCTCGATCAAGCCGTTCTTGGTGCACACGGGCCAGCATTACGACGAGGAGATGTCGCGAATCTTCTTCACCGAGCTCGGCCTGCCGCAGCCCGACCGGGATCTCGAGGTGGGCAGCGACACGCATGGCCGCCAGACGGGCCGAATCATGATCGCGTTCGATGATCTGCTCGCAGAGCGGAGCGCCCGCTTGGTCGTGGTGGTGGGCGACGTGAACTCCACCGTCGCGTGCAGCCTCGTGGCTGTAAAGCGGGGCGTTCCGGTGGCGCACGTCGAGGCGGGCCTGCGGAGCCGCGACTGGACGATGCCCGAGGAGATCAACCGCCTCGTCACCGACGCGGTCTCGGAGATTCTATTTGCCACCTCGCCCGATGCGGTGGAGAACCTCAAGGCCGAGGGGATTCCCGATTCGCGGGTGCATCTGGTCGGCAATCCGATGATCGACACGCTGCGCCGCCATCTCGCCGCGGCGCGGGCGCGAAAGACCGCCGACCGGATGGGCCTCGCAGACCACGGCTATGCGCTCGTCACGCTCCACCGGCCGAGCAATGTGGACGATGCGGGCTCGCTCGGCGGCATGCTTGAGGCGCTCCAGAAACTCTCTCTCCTCATCCCGGTGCTCTTTCCGGTCCACCCTCGTACGGAGGCGCGCATCAAGCAGAGTGGATTTCGGCCCACCGGGAGCCTGCGATTGATCGCCCCGCTCGGCTATCTGGACTTCCTGAGCCTGATGGCAACGGCTCGATTCCTGGTGACCGACAGCGGGGGAATTCAGGAAGAGACCACCGCGCTGGGGGTACCCTGCTTCACCGTGCGCGCGAATACGGAGCGCCCCATCACGATCACGGAGGGAACGAACCGACTCCTGGGCACGGACCCGGCCTCGATTCTCCCCGCGGCGGAGGCGCTCCTGGCGGGGAAGCCGTCAGAGCCGCGATGCCCCGCGCTGTGGGACGGCCGAGCGGGCGAGAGAATCGCGGCGGCCCTTGAGCGCCATCTGGCGGCTGATTGACAGTTGGGGAAGGCCGGTGGTAGACTCGTGTAAGTCCATGTTCCTAGACGTGGTTGTGAAAGCAGACCCGATTCCCAAACGGTTCCAGGGCGGGTGGAAGCTCCTGCCTCTCCTGGGCGGGGGCGGGTACGCCATCCTGGTCCTGTTGGGCTTTGCGGCGAATGCCCTTTCCCAGACCCCTCCTACTCCCCGTGGGTACCACATTGCCCCTGGAGACGTGCTCCAGGTTGACGTCGTCGGGAGAGCCGACATCTCGGGGCAGTACACCGTCAAGAAGGAGGGGAATATTACGCTGCCCGTACTGGGCGTTGTCACCGCCGAGGGTCGCACGACCACCGAGCTGGGCACCGACATTTCACGTCGCATCTCCCTCATTTCTCGGGATATCCCCCAGGTGACCGTCTCTGTCGTGCAGGCCTATCGCCGCAAGAACTACGTCCTCGGTGCGGTCCTCCTCCCGGGGTCGTTTACGTTCGCCAAGTCTCCAACCGTTTGGGAGGCAATTACCGAGGCGGGCGGCCCCTCCGATGATGCCGATCTTTCTCGGGTTGAGGTTCTTTCGGAGTCCAAGATTGCGCCAACCGTCGTCGACTTGGCAGCGGCAGTGCAAGCGGGTGACCTCTCCTCGTTGCCGATTCTGCGCCCCGGCGACACCGTACGCGTACCGCGCCGAGAAGGCATTCGCGGCTCCTTGGCGGACGTCGTCTACGTGTTCGGCGCGGTCGGCACGCAAGGGTCCCAGCCGCTCAGCGACGCCGGGGACCTGCTACGGGCCGTCATGCGGTCCGGCCCCGCGGCCGACGCAAACCTCAGCGACGTGGAAATCCTCAGGAGGAGTGGTAAGCAGGTCGTGAGCATGAGGGTGAACCTGCGAGATTATCTTGGAAAGGCGAGCTTGGTGGGTAACCCAGACCTTCAGTCCGGTGACACGATCTACCTCAAGCGAAAGGATCCTTCGGTTGGCATTTGGCGCATCGCAGGAATTGCGCTTGGGCTCGTGACTTCGATTACGATAGTTGCCCATAATTTCTGAAAGTGCTCCAGGAGTACCCCGTGGAACCCCAACAACCAACCATCGACATAAGAGACCTGCTCTGGAAGGCGCGACAATACGCGTGGGTGATCGCCCTGCCGATCATCGCGTGTCTGTGCGCCGCCGCGGTCTATTACAAGCACTCCACGCCCCTCTATAGCTCCTGGATCCTCGTCTCGGTCAGCGGGACGACGCAATCGTCGACCACCGTCGATCCGATGGTGGGGGCCTTCTTGGGGCAGGCATCCCCACGCGAGCGGGTCTCGGTTGTCGACAGCAAGATCCACAGTCGCGACTTTCTTGGCGATCTTGCGGAACGGCTCGGCCTGAATCGAAGTCCGGCCCTTCTCGAACAAGCCAGGCTCGCAGCCCACCACTGGAAGGGGATCACCGCTGAAGAGTACGCCATGCGGGTCGCCGTCAACCGCCTCGGAAGAAAGATCTTCGTCTCACCCGGGCGCGCGGGGCTCATCCAGATCGCGGTGGTGGACACCGATCCGGAGGCTGCCCGGGGGCTTGCCGAGCTGATCGGGGACGTCCTCGTGGAGGAGAGCCTCCAGTCGACGATGGAGCGGATTCAGGCCCGAGGCAAGTTCAGCAAGGAGCAGATTGCCGTGTACGAAGACGGGCTTCAGAAGTCCGAGGATGCGCTTCGAGTGTTCCAGGAATCGACCCTTCGAAGGGGGTTTTCCCTGGGCATCATCACGGACCAGAACCTGACCACCGCCCGCAGCCTACAGCGTTCGGCCGAAGATGCCATGGAGCAGCTCCGCGCCCGGATCGAGGTCGCGAAGAACGATTGGCGGACGAACGTGGGTGATGCTCCGATCCCGGATCTCAAGGGCCCGCATGTCGCCGAGGAGATCGACCAGCTCGGCGAGCTGGAAACAAACTACGCGCTCGCCGTGCTGCGCGGTGGCGCGGACAGCCGCACCGAGACCGACGTCCTCCAAGCGCGGATCGCCGGTGCCCGGCAGAGATTGTTCGCGGACTTCGATCAGCTCTCACAGGCCGCATCGGGGAACTTTTCCATGGAGGCCCGGGCCGCCTTGTCGGGCATCGCCCTGGACCGGGCGGTGCTTCGCTCCTTGGGCGATCGAAGGGACCGACTCGCGACCGAGATCGAGACCTACCTCCGAAGCGTGGAGAGCTCTCCTCGCGACGCGATGGAGTTGCAACGGTTGAAGCAGGACGTCGAGACGAAGAGGAATTTTCTGGCCTCGCTTCGCCTGGAAGCCACGTCGTCCCAGATTTCCGCATCGCTGGCCAGCAGCTCCCTGGGCCCTCGGCTCGACATCATCGAGCACCCACTCCTTCCACTCAACCCCTCCTCGCCGGAGCCGCGAAAGATATTCGGGATGGCCGTGCTGCTCGGCCCGCTCATCGCCGCGGGGCTTGTGTTTGGGGGCGAACGGCTCGCGTCCGTGCTGCGGACCACGGAGCAGGCGGAGGCGGAGTACGGCCGCCACGTGATTGGGACCATCCCGCGCATCGAGGGCTGGTCACGGCCGGGGTCGTACCTTGAAAAGCATTGGGCCGCTCTGGCCGTCATCTTGGTTCTGCTCGTCACCGGCCTCGTGTTCGCATTCGAGGCCGCGCCTCCGGCCAATCAGCCTACGACAAGCCAGAACCTAGGACTTCAGAAGTAGCTGGTGCCCGTGTTCCTATCGAGGCGCCCGCGGAAGAATCTTCTCGACGACCTGGCGGTCGACGCCCCCTACGTGACCGAGGCGCGGCGTCTTCTTCAAGGCCTGTACCGTCAACAGACGAGCGCGGGGGCGGAAACCCGATCCTACATGGTCACCAGCGCGGGGAGAGGGGAAGGGAAGAGCACCATCACCTCCCTCATGGCCATCATCTCGGCGAAGATATTCCACAAGCGCACGCTACTCATCGACGGCGATCTTCACCGTCCGACGGTCCACTCCCTCCTGGGAGTCGTCCGCGGGCCAGGCTTGTTTGAAATATTTCAGCGAGGTGCCGCGGTTCAGGAGGCCACGCGATTGACCTCGCTTCCTCAGCTCTGCGTGATCCCCAGCGGATATGCGCGGGAGGCGGTCAGCGAAGCTTATTCCGATGAGGAATTCGCCCGCCTGTTGGAGACGATTCGCCCGAACTACGACGTCATTTTCGTCGACGCACCGCCTGCGGTGCCCGCCATCGAACCGATTCTCATGGCCGAGCACGTCGACGCCATCCTGGTGGTTGCGATGGCCGGCCGGACCCCGCTGAACATGGTGCGCCGGTCCATGCAGGTTCTGGCGCCCGTAAAGGACAAGATCGTGGGAATCGTTTTGAACAACGCCATGGAAGGCCTGCCGTATTACTTCAGCTACAGCTACTACGGTTACGAGGAAGGGAAATCTTCGCGGGCCCGCCACACCGCGAAGCCTCGGCAACCCGATCCGAAGGCCAAGGGGCGCACTAAGGACATCCGAGGAGGAAATTGATGGCTTCACGCAAACGATCGACCGACCCACTCCGGAAATTCATGAACCGAGTCTCCACCAAACGAGCTCGAATCGGAGTGATCGGCCTCGGATATGTCGGGCTTCCGCTCGCGGCCGAGTTCGCCAAGACAGGCTTTCGGGTGACAGGATTCGAGATTGACGCCAAGCGGGTCGCCGCGCTGAAAGCGGGGCGGTCCTATATCCAGGACGTCCCCACGCGGGAGATCCGAGACCTCGTCAGTGCCGGCCGCCTCCACGGAACCCTCGAATTCGACGCGCTGAAGGAGATGGACGCGATTGAGATTTGCGTTCCCACTCCGCTCCGGAAGACCCGGGACCCCGACGTGTCCTACATCATCGCGGCCGTTCACGAGATCGCGCCGCGCCTTCGGCGCGGTCAGCTCGTCGTGTTGGAGAGCACGACCTACCCGGGCACGACCGACGAGCTGGTACGGCCGATCCTCGAGGAGCACGGCATGCGGGCAGGGAAGGACTACTTCCTGGCCTTCTCGCCCGAGCGAATTGACCCAGGCAACCCCAAATTCCACACGCGCAATATCCCCAAAGTCGTCGGCGGCGCGACGCCCGATTGCAGCAAGGCGGTTTCCGCGCTCTACGGCTCGGTCTTCGAGCAGGTCGTCCCGGTCACCTCGACGCAGGTGGCGGAGACCGTCAAGCTCCTGGAAAACACATTCCGCAGCGTGAATATCGGCATGGTGAACGAGCTCGCCCTCATGTGCGACAAGCTGGGCATCGACGTGTGGGAGGTAATCGACGCGGCGGCGACCAAACCGTTCGGGTTCATGCCGTTCTATCCCGGTCCGGGACTTGGGGGCCACTGCATCCCCGTCGATCCGTTCTATCTCTCATGGAAGGCGCGGCAGAGCGGCTTCGAGGCCCGGTTCATCGAGCTCGCTGGGCAGGTGAACGGGAGCATGCCCTATCACGTCGCCCGGCTTGTGGCGGACGCGCTGAACGCGCAGCGCCGCGCCGTGCGCGGAGCCCGCGTTCTCCTCCTCGGTGTCGCTTACAAGGCGAATATCGACGACGTCCGGGAGTCCCCGTCGCTCGACTTGATGGAGATTCTCGAAAAGGAGGGCGCGCACGTCACCTACTGCGACTCCTACGTGCCGAAGCTTCGCCACGCCGGAAAGGTGATGCGAGCGGTGCCGTTCCGCGCGGGCACGCTCCGCGCCGCGGACTGTGTCGTGATCGCCACTGCTCACAAGGACTTCGACTTCGGTCTCGTGTCCCGCCACGCCCGAAGCATTGTTGATTGCAGGAACGCGTTGAAGGGACGCCGCACCCGCGGCGTCCTTCGGCTCTAGCCCGTGGCGCTTCATCTCGTCACCGGCGGAGCGGGATTCATCGGCTCTCACATTTCGGCCCGCCTGCTCCGGGACGGCCATCGAGTGCGAACCCTCGACAACCTTTCGACCGGGCGCCGTCAGAATATCGAATTGCTGCGCGAGGCAGGCGGCGACCGTTTCGAGCATCTCGAGGGAGACATCCGGGACCGGGAAACGTGCCGTCGCGCCTGCGACGGGGCGGTATTTGTTTTTCACCAGGCGGCCCTCGCTTCGGTCCAACGTTCGGTCGAGAACCCCGCGGACACGACCGCGGTCAACGTCGTGGGCACGGTGAACGTGTTCGCGGCGGCGCGGGAACGGGGCGTCCGTCGAGTCGTGGCGGCAAGCTCCTCCTCCGTGTACGGGGATACCCCGACGCTTCCCAAGCATGAGGGAATGCCCTTGGCTCCTCTCTCGCCGTACGCGGCGAGCAAGCTCGCGGGGGAGCAGTTCGCGCGCGTGTTCGCGCTGACCCTGGGGCTCGAGACCGTCTCGCTTCGGTACTTCAACGTGTTCGGCCCGCGGCAGGATCCGACCTCCCAATACGCGGCGGTCATCCCCCTGTTCACCCAGGCGCTCCTCGAGGGGCGCCGGCCGGTGGTGTTCGGCGACGGGAAGCAGAGCCGTGACTTCACGTATATCGACAACGTCGTGGAGGCAAATCTACAGGCCGCCGGCAGCAGCGGCGGCTCCTCGGAAGCGGTGAACATTGCCTGCGGCGAGCGCTATTCGCTCCTCGAGCTGCTCGATGCTCTCGGCGGGATTATCGGTCGGAAGGCCGATCCCGAGCATCGCCCACCCCGGGTAGGGGACGTGCTCCATTCGCAGGCCTCGATTGAGAAAGCCCAGCGACTATTCGGCTTCAAGCCCGGGATCGGCTTCGAGGAAGGGCTTCGGCGGACCGTCGAGCATTTCCGCAGTGAGCGTTGACGTCGCTTTGCCCCCGCGGCGCGACAATCCGCCGGCGGAAATCGAAGTCGGGACGCTTGGCGAGGCGGGGAGCGCGTGGGACGACTTCGTGGCACGCCATCCCGAGGGGACACTGTTCCACCGCGCGGGCTGGCAGCGGGCAGTCGAGCGCACATTCGGCTATCCATCCCATTGCCTCGCCGCGTGGCGCAACGGCCGGATCACGGGCGTCCTCCCGCTATTCCGAGTCCCCACGCTGCCCTGGGGCCACTCGCTCGTCTCCGTCCCGCAGGCCGTCTACGGTGGCCCGGTGGCTGATGACGCCGAGAGCCGCGAGGCGCTCCTTCACCGCGCTCGAGCCCTTGGCGAGAAGCTCCGCGTCCGCTACATCGAGTTCCGCAATCTAGCTCCGCTCGAGGGCCTGGCCGCGAAGGATCTCTACGTGACCTTCCGCCGGCCGATTCTTCCTACGGCCGACGAGAATTTGGCGGCGATCCCCAGGAATCAGCGACGAAGCATCCGGATCGGCTTGAAGAGCGGGCTCACCTCGGAGGTGGGGAGGGAGGAGCTCCTCGATCCCTTTTATGCCCTCTACTCGCACAGCGTCCGCAATCTCGGAACGCCGGTCTTTCCTCGGGCGCTCTTCTCGAACCTGCTCGCCGAGTACGGAGCGGATGGCCGCATTCTGCTCGTCCGCAGGGAAGGGCATCCGGTCGCCGCTGTTCTCACATTCTTCTTTCGGGATGAGGTGCTCCCGTACTACGGGGGCGCGCGCCGCGAGGAGTTCCGGTATGGAGTGAACGACTTCATGTACTGGAGCCTCCTTTGCTACGGCATGGAGCAGGGCTACAAGGTCTTCGATTTCGGTCGGAGCAAGAAGGGGAGCGGCTCCTATGACTTCAAGCGCCATTGGGGCTTCGAGCCCACGCCGCTCCATTATCAGTATCAACTGATCCGGCAACGATCGATCCCGGACCTGAACCCGAAGAATCCAAAGTTCTCGCTCGCCATTGAAGTATGGAAACGGATGCCGCTCTGGCTCTCACAGCGGATCGGCCCGGCGGTCGTGCGGTACTTCCCTTGAAGATCCTTTACATCTGCCATCGGATTCCGTACCCGCCCGACAAGGGCGACAAGATTCGCGCGTACCACCACATCGCGCATCTCGCTCGGTCGCATCGCGTCCACCTCGCGTGCTTCGCGGACGCTAGAGCGGATCTGGATCACGTACGATCTCTCGAAACGATCTGCGCCTCGGTCGATGTCGTCTACCGATCGCCGGCCTCGGCGCGCTTCTTCGCGCTCGCCGCCCTGCCGACTCGCCGCTCGATCTCGGTCGCCGCGTTCGACTCGTCGGAACTCCGGGCGCGGGTGAAGCGGCGGATCCGTGAGGAGCGTCCCGACATTCTCGTGGCCTACTCCGCGGCGATGGCCCAGTACCTGGAGCCGGTGAACGGCTTGCCGCGAGTCCTCGACTTCGTCGACGCCGACTCGGAGAAGCTGCGCGAATACGGGCGGCTGAGACCGTTTCCGCAGTCGGCCCTGTACGCGCTCGAGGCCGACCGCCTCGCACGCTACGAAGGCCGGATCGCATCCGCGTTCGACGCGTCGATCTTCATCTCCGAGGCCGAGGCCCAGATCGTCCAGCAGCACGCCCCGGGCCGGGAATTCACGATCATCCGAAACGGCGTGGACCTGGACGCCTTCCGGCCCGATCCCGACGGCGCCAAGGCACGCGAGCCGGTCGTCGTGTTCACCGGCGTCATGGGCTACTTCCCAAACGTCGACGCGGTGACGCACTTCGCCCAAGATATCCTGCCGCTCGTCCGAGCCCAAATACCGGAGGCCCGATTCGAGATCGTCGGCCGCGAGCCGTCGGTCGCGGTGCGACGGCTCGCACGGCTCCCGGGCGTGACCGTCACCGGTGCTGTGCCCGACGTGCGCCCCTATCTGTCCCGGGCGGCCGTTTCGGTCGCACCGTTTCGCATCGCTCGGGGAGTGCAAAACAAGGTGCTCGAGGCGATGTCCTCCGGCTTGCCTGTTGTCGGAACGTCGCTCGCATTCCAGGGCATCACCGCGAACGCGGAGGACGGCGTTCGGGTCGCGGATTCCGGCAAAGCATTCGCCGATGAGGTCGTCACGCTGCTCGGCGATCCGGCTCTTAGACGCGACCTGGGGCAGCGCGCGCGCAAATACGTCGAACAACACCACCGCTGGGAAGAGGTGGGAGCGCTCCTCGAGGCCAAGCTCCTCCGACTCGTAGAGGCGCGTCGCGTGGCCGTGAGTGACGCAAACCGGCATCCGGATGCACGTTGACGCTCCGGCGAGCCGCTGCTACTCTTGGACCGGCCTTGAGGAAGGCTTGTTGGGCTCCCAGGCTGGCGCAACCTTCAAGCCGATGACCGTCACGGCTCTGTACCCTATCTCCATCGCCGCGTTGCCCCTGAGCGAGCCAGAGGACTGACCATCGCCACATCGCAAGGCTTAAGCTCCGAGGCCTCGAAACCCGAGCCATCGACGCCTAGCGCGGTACCCGCACGACGGATCGGCGTCCTACGGGAGTTCGCCGATATCGCCCACGATTTCTGGACCTATCGTGACCTTCTGTTCCAAATCACCCTGCGCGACATCCGAATACGCTACAAGCAGGCCGTCATGGGATTCGGTTGGGCCATCTTCATGCCGGCCCTGATCATCGTAGCGGGCCTCTTGATCAAGCTCGCCATGGCCAATGTCGCGGGCAAGTCGCTCCATCCCTCCGATATCTCGAGCCTCATGGTGAAGGCCCTCCCGTGGTCGTTCTTTGTCGGCGCGATCGGATTCGCCGCCGGGAGCCTCCTCTCGAACATCGCTCTCGTGACCAAGGTGTACTTACCGCGCGAGGTATTTCCGGTCGCGGCGACCGTCGCCCAGGCCTTCGACACGTCGATCAGCGCCGTCGTGCTCGCGATCGCGCTGCCGTTCCTCGGCGTGACCCTCTCGTGGTCGCTGCTTTGGGTCCCCGTGCTAGTCATCCTCTTGTTCCTGTTTACGACGGGAGTCGGACTTTTCCTGAGCTGCGCCAATCTGTTCTTCCGAGACGTCAAGTACATCGTCCAGGTGCTCCTGACGTTCGGCATCTTCTTCACGCCCGTGCTGTTTGACGCGTCCATGGTCGGCCCTACCGCTTCAGGCCTCCTCATGCTCAATCCGCTCTCCCCCTTTCTCGAGGGGCTGCGCCTATGCGTGGTCGAGAGACACAACTTGCTGGAGCCGTTGATGGTGGCTGGTTCCCACGGGCACGTTCTCGTTTGGACTCCATGGTATCTCGCGTACGGCCTCGTTTGCAGCCTTGGGGGCCTTCTCGCGAGCGCGCTCATGTTTCACCGCCTCGAGTTCGTCTTTGCCGAATACATCTAGCCAGGTCGATCCCGCGATCGAAGTCGTAGACGTGTGGAAGAAATTCCACCGTGGGGAGGTGCACGACAGCCTGCGTGATCTCGTGCCCGCCATGGCGAGGCACCTGCTCGGGCGGGCGCCGAAGCCGACACAGCTTCAGGCAGGAGATTTTTGGGCCCTCCGCGAGATCAACTTTCAAGTAAAGGGGGGAGAGGCGTTGGGCATTATCGGCCCGAATGGCGCGGGCAAGTCGACGATGCTCAAGCTATTGACGAAAATCCTGCGCCCAACGCGCGGTTCGTGCTCGGTCCGAGGCAGGGTGGGGGCGCTCATCGAGGTCGCGGCGGGGTTTCACCCGGATCTCACGGGAATGGAAAATATCTACCTGCAGGGTTCGATCATGGGTATGCGCTCCAGCGAGATCGCGAAAAAGATCGATGAGATCGTCGAGTTCGCGGGTGTCGGCGCCTTTATCGACACCCCCGTGAAACGCTACTCGTCGGGTATGCATGCGCGGCTCGGATTTTCGGTGGCCGCGCACCTGGATCCCGACGTGCTCCTTATCGACGAGGTCCTTTCGGTTGGAGACATGGCGTTCCAAGAGAAATGCATCGAGCGAATGAAGCTCTTTAAGCGCAAAGGGGTGGCCATCGCCTTCGTCTCGCACAACATGCAGGCCGTGGCGGAGCTGTGTGACACCGGGGTATTCCTCTCGGGGGAGGTACTCGCGCTGGGCCCGGTCCAAGAGGCAATCGGCACCTACGTCCGATCGGCATCACGTCAAGTGGCGGCGCCTCGCGGCGCGGCGATCGACATCGTCAAGGCTGATTTGCTCGATGAGCGGATGGAGCCGGCGGTCACGGTGTCACCCGGCGCCGAACTCACGTTGCGCGTCACTTATTGCGTGCAGAAAACCATCATGAACTATCAACTCGTCTTCGTTCTCTATCGATCGACGGACGGGTTGAAGGTCTACGATGGAAATTTGCGAAGCGAAGAGATCGGACTGGACGGGCTGGCGCCGGGTGAGACTTTCACCGTCGACTTCCGATTCAGCGTGCATCTGGTCCGCGGGCAGTACCACGTTGGATCTTACATCTACCACAATCCGACCTTGTCCCAGATCTCGTATCTCGTTCCCGCCGGACTATTCACGGTTCAGGAAACGCGGACCTACGGCGGTGGGGTCGCCGACGTGAACCTTACCTGCGGCGACATCGTGCGCACGCCGCCACGATCCGGGTAGCCGGCAGCCACATCACCCCCCAGCCGGGCCGCGATGCCGGCTGCGATCCGCTCCACGAGCGCCTTCCAATCGTGCGCGCGCGCGACCGCTCGCCGCGCAGCCACACGCGTGAGGCTCTGCTCACCGCGCGTGAGGCTTTGCGCGATGCGGCTCAGCCACTCCTCCCGCGTCGAGGCCAATGCGATCACATCGGTGAACTCTTCGAGAGATCGCATGTGAGTTCCCACCACGGGGCGTCCGCCGGCGAGGTATTCGTGCAGCTTGAGGGGGTACCCGTACTTCGCGTAGTCGTTCGCGACGTAGGGCAGGACGCACACGTCCAGGTGCTGGGGATACGCCGCGATCTCGCTGGTCGGCCGTCCCGGGAGGATGAATACGTTGGGTCGACGTGACAGTTCCCGAAGCGGTGCTTCGATCTGATGGACCGAGGTCTGGGGCCCCATAAGGACAATGGACCAATCGGGTCGTTGCTCGCTCAGAAATTCAAGAAGCGGCCAGTCGATCGTCCTCTTGAGGACTCCGATGTATCCGATCCGCGGGGAGGGAATCGCGGCGAGATCATCCGGTTCGGGCTGGTTCGCCGCATAACGGTCGTAGTCGACCCCGAGGGGCACCATCTCCGTATGCGGGTTGATGTCTCCCTTCTTCTCCATCAGACCCGGCGAGTGGATGAACACCTGGTCTACGGCCGCGATCAGGTCTCGTTCGGCCCCGGAGATCGGCACATCGACCGGGGAAAACGAGTACTCATCATCGATGTGGTAGCTGCTCACGTCGTACCGGCCGCATTCCAGCGCCGGCGCGTACTCCGGCCTCCAGAGGTAAAGGACGATCCTGGCTGCCCCCCGCGCGATGAGCTTCGCGCGCGCGCGGCGGAGCCGCATGCTAAGGGTCCAGCGGGCAAGTGTTGATGGTCGATAGAGGAGGGGGAGCCAGCGCTCGGGTGTGTAGACTTCGAAGCCCGGCGGCGTCGAGGCGTGATCTGCCTTCTCTGGAGCGATCGGGGGCGGGCCCTCGCGCTCACGCCAACTGCGAGCCGGGTTCACCCAAAGGACTTGAAAATGCCGGGCGAGGTGGGTGAGCACATGGTGCCGCGCTTGCCACTCCGGACCCCACCAGTCCGGAACGAGACCCAAGACGCCGACCTGGGGGAAGCGCGGACCGTTCAAGTCGCGCACAGCCCCAATCGCCGGGCAGCCGGCCAGTCCGACAATCCGCCCCTTGAGCCTCTCCTGAGAGCGGCGGAGTTGAATAGCGTCCATGCCATAGGGCCCACAACGCTACAGGGACTCCACCCGGAAGTCCACCCGCTCCTCAACCCGCGGCTCTGTGTCGATTCCTTCCAATTTCTGATATAATTAGCGTATAAGATCGGTTGGCGGCTCGACTTCCGCCAACGACCCGACTCGAAGAGCGCCCCCGGTCGTACCCGGCTTCAAATTTTCGGAGGAGGAAGAAGCGGACGAATGGGTCCCGTTAAGAGTGCCCCCTCTTGCCACAAGACTGCGGGGCCCCTCGGCGTTGGATTGCTCCTCCTCGTATTGAACCTCGCCCCGAGCCACGCCGTCGCGCAATCGCCTCCAAACCTTCCGATAATCACGTCACCCCTTTCGGGCCAGGTGTTGAGCCCCTTCGACGTGCATATGGAGGCGGGTTCGTTCTCGGATCCGGACCTGGGAGACACTCACTTCTGCACCGACTGGGAGATTTGGACCCTCTCCCCGCTCCAGCGCGTGTGGGTGACCAGCTGCATCACCGGAATCGAAAGCATCCACACACACCTCGGCGACGGCGTCTTCGAGAACTCGCACGCGGGCCGCACGAGCCTATTCTTCAGCACAAACTACAAGCTCCGGGTCCGTTTCCGGGATAACACCGGGCTCTGGAGCGGTTACGCGGAGCTGCCGTTCTCCACGGGCGCCGAGACCCAGGTGTTCCCGATCATCACGAATGACATCGCGGGCGGAGCGACCTGGCAAGACGAGTCCGGGTCGGCGGTGATTCTCCCCGGCGGGAGCACCCCACCGCGCCTGCGGATCGAGTCCGGCGCTGGCGCCTTGCTCCTCGAGTTCACCGGCGGGAACGGGACGTCGAACGTCGTGACCAATCCGGAAGCGCTACCGGGTGACGTCGCCCTCCGGGTGAAGATCGACGGTGGAAGCTCTGGGTTATCTCTTCCCGAAACGCGGGTGGCCTTCAGCGATGGGCTCGGGAGGTTCCAGACGGTTTACCTCCCCTCGGCGACCGTCTCCGCATCGAACCGGCTCTACTATTGGGTCGCGGCCGGGGGCAGCACGTACTTGGGGTCTGGGGGGCAAACCAGTCCCGACTTTTCGACCCTCGCGCGCGGCTCGCCTGTGCCTTGGACGGTGTTCCTGCCTGGGTTCGAGGTCGAGGTGGTTGCCTCCGGCTTCCAGTTGCCGGTCAACATCGCGTTTGTGCCGAGCCCCGGCACCAACCCGAGCGATCCCTACTACTATGTGACGGAGCTCTACGGAAAGATCAAGGTGGTATCGCGCAGCGGAGCGATCTCGAACTACGCGACCAATCTGCTCAACTTCAATCCAACGGGCTCGTTTCCCGGATCAGGGGAGCAGGGACTCTCGGGCATTGTGGTCGATCCGGTGAGCGGGGACGTTTTCGCCTGCATGCTCTACGACGGAGCGCCCTCCAGCGGACCCCACTACCCCAAGGTGGTCCGTTTTCACAGCACCGACGGAGGCAGGACGGCGGCGACCCAGACCACGATCCTCGACATGGTCGGGGAAGAACAGGGGCAGTCGCACTTCATCTCCAACCTGACGATCGGGCCCGACGGCAAGCTGTACGTGCACATGGGCGACGGCTTCTTCTCGGCGACCGCGCTCAATCTGGACTCCTTCCGCGGGAAGATCTTGAGAATGAATCTGGATGGGACGGCCGCGACCGACAATCCGTTCTATAACGCCGCGAACGGGATCAACGCGCGCGACTACGTGTTCGCATATGGGTTCCGGAATCCGTTCGGGGGATGCTGGCGTGCCCTCGACGGGAAGCATTACGAAGTCGAGAACGGGAACTCGTTGAACGACCGGCTGGCGAAGGTGCTGCCGGGCATGAGCTACGGTTGGGACGGCACGGACGGGAGCATGACCACCAACGCCATCTACAACTGGCATAGCACCGTGGGGCCCGTCAACCTTGCGTTTATTCAGCCACAGACCTTCGGCGGGAGCCTGTTTCCGCCCAGCATGTATGACCATGCGTACGTGACCCTCTCAGGCTCCACCTACGCCACGGGCCCGTCGACAGCCAAGGCGATTGTGGAGTTTGTGATCGATCCTTCCGGCGCCCTGGTCAGCGGACCGACGCAGATCATTCAGTATGATGGCACCGGGCAAGCGACGGCGGTGGGGCTCGCGGCGGGTCCCGACGGGCTCTACTTCACGGATCTCTACAAAGACCAGGGCGCCTCATCGCCGATCGACCCAGGTGCCAACGTGCTGCGCCTTAAGTATCGGGGAATCGCGAATTTCTCGGCGAGCGCCGTGATCGGTAACTCCCCACTGCCGGTGACCTTCACCGATCTCTCCAGCGTTCCGTCGCCTTCCAGTTGGTTCTGGGATTTCGGCGACGGCAGCTCGAGCACGTCGCAAAATCCGACGCATACGTACCTCCACAATGGAACGTTCGATGTGCGGCTCACGGTGACCGGAGCCAATGGCGCGGTCTTTGCCGAGAAGAACGCCTACATCGTGGCCGGCCCATTCGTGCCGGGCCTGCGCGCGACGTACTACCTCGGCACGGATCTGCTGAATATCGCGACGGCCCGGATTGACACCACTGTCGATTTCAACTGGGGAAGCGGCTCGCCGTCGCCCTCGGTACCCAACGATAACTTCTCCGCGCGCTGGTTGGGCGAGGTACAGCCGCAATTCACCCAGACCTACACGTTTTACACTCTGACCGACGACGGAGTACGACTCTGGGTCAACAACCAGCCTTTGGTTGATGCGTGGATCGATCAGCCGGCCATCCAGTATTCCGGCACCATTCCGCTCACGGCGGGGACCTGGTATCCCGTTCGGATGGAGTACTTCGAGAACGGCGGAACGGCGGAATCCCACCTTTCATGGTCCAGTCCCAGCCAGGGCAAACAGATCATCCCGGCAGCCAAACTCCGAACGCCCGATCCCGTGACGGGAACCAACGGCCCGCCCTCGCCGGCCATCACCCGGGCCACCCTGCTTCCTTCAGCGCCCAATCCGTCCCGCACCGCGACTCGGATCGGATTTGCCCTCGCGAAGACGGGCCACGCGACGCTTCGTCTCTTCAACGTGCAAGGCGGCGCCGTCGCGACCCTATTCGACGCTATGGCCGATGGGCAGCGGGTCTACCAGATCCCGTTCCGCGTCGACGCTCTAGCCAGCGGCGTGTATTTCGAGCGTCTCGATGCGAGCGGAATGCAACTCACGAAAAAACTCGTAGTTCTTCGCTGATCCTCAGACCTAAAGGTACGCGCGCATGAGAGTTCTCGTGACGGGACACCAGGGCTATATCGGATCCGTACTCGGGCCCATGTTTCAGGCCGCAGGGAACGACGTCGTGGGACTCGACAACGGCCTCTTTGCGGATTGCACCTTTGGACCGGAGCAACCCGCGATGCCCATGATCGCCGCCGACATCCGGGACGTGACCGCGGAGCAACTCCGCGGCTTTGACGCCATCGTCCACCTGGCGGCCCTCTCGAACGACCCGCTCAGCAATTTGAATCCGGAGTGCACCTATGACATCAACCACCGAGCCACTGTCCGGCTGGCGCGTCTCGCGAGGGAGGCCGGCGTGCCGCGATTCCTCCATTCGTCTTCGTGCAGCCTTTACGGAACTGCCGGCGACGACATGCTGGACGAGACGGCCGCGTTCAATCCCGTGACGCCGTACGGCGAATCCAAGGTACGCGCCGAGCGTGAGGTTGCCGCGCTCGCCGATGATCGATTCAGCCCGACGTTTCTCCGAAATGCGACGGCCTACGGCGTCTCGCCGCGCCTCCGGGCGGATCTCGTGGTGAACAACCTCGTCGGGTACGCCGTCACCACGGGCGATGTGCTCATCATGAGCGATGGGTCGCCCTGGCGTCCCCTGATCCATCTCGAGGACATCGCCCGAGCGTTCCTCGCGATCTCGCGGGCGCCCCGCGAGCGGGTTCACAACGAAGCGTTCAATGTGGGCCGAAACGAGGAGAATTATCGCGTCCGAGAACTCGCCGAAATGGTCCGCGAGCTCGTACCCGGCAGCAAGGTGCGCTACGCGGAGGGAGGCGGTCCCGATCTTCGCTGCTACCGCGTGGATTGCAGCAAGATCCGCCGGGCGGTTCCCGGGTTCGAACCCCGCTGGTCGGTTCGACAGGGGATCGAGGAGCTGCGGGACGCGTACACCAAGAGTGGCCTGACCGAGCAACAGTTCTTGAGCTCGCGCTATCTCCGCATCAAGCGGGTCATGGAGCTCAAGGCCCGGGGCGAATTGGACGATAACCTTCACCGTGTGATACGCCCCTCGCGCGCGACACCGGGCCCCGCTCGCCGAACTTGATGCACGACCCCCGAACGGAGCCCACCGGCGCCCTCGTCCCGAACGCAGCCGCCATGATCTGCCGCGCCTGCGGGGCCCCGGTTTCGGAGACCCTCGTCGATCTGGGGATGTCTCCGCTATGCGAGAGCTATGTTCCAGCGGAGCTCGCGGACCGGATGGAGCCTTTCTATCCTCTTCACGTATTCGTCTGCGACCGGTGCTTCCTGGCCCAGTTGCGCGAATACGTGAGCGCCGAGTCGATTTTCAGCGATTACCTCTACTTCTCCTCATATTCCGATTCCTGGCTCCGCCATGCCGAGGAGTACACGGCCATGGCCACGAAGCGTTTCGACCTGGGACCGAAGAGCCGCGTCGTGGAGCTGGCCAGCAATGACGGCTACCTACTCCAGTACTTTGTGCGCGGGGGAATTCCGGTCCTCGGCGTCGAGCCGGCGGCCAATGTCGCCAAAGTCGCCGAGGAGCGAGGCGTCCGCACCCTGGTCGCTTTCTTCGGCCCGGACACCGCCCGCCAGCTCCGCTCGGAGGGCTGGGCCGCCGATCTCATGGTGGGGAACAACGTCCTGGCCCAAGTGCCTGACCTGAACGGGTTCGTGGCCGGAATCAAGATCGGCCTCGCGGATCATGGAGTGGTGACGCTCGAGTTCCCGCATATCGTCCGGATGGTCGAGGAGAACCAGTTCGACACGATCTACCACGAACACTTCTCCTACTTCTCGCTCTCCACCGTGACGTCCCTGTTCGATCGCCACGGGCTCACGGTCTTCGACGTCGAGGAGATTCCGACCCACGGCGGCTCGCTTCGCGTCTACGCGCGGCACTCGGAGGATGTCTCACGAGCCGTTGGGCCCCGTGTCGGGGAGCTGCTCGCCCAGGAGGAGCGTATCGGCGTGCGCACGCTCGGGTATTACAGGACGTTCGCCGAACGCGTGAAGGAGACGAAGCGCAAGCTGCTCGAATTCCTGATTCAGGCGAAGCGCGACGGGAAGAAGGTCGTAGGATACGGCGCGCCGGGGAAGGGGAATACGCTCCTGAACTACTGCGGCATTCGAGCCGATTTTGTCGATTTTACAGTCGATCGAAGCCCGCATAAGCAGGGAAAACTCCTTCCCGGGACTCACATTCCCATCTATGCTCCCGCGAGCCTTGACGCGGCGCGGCCCGATTACGTGCTCATTCTGCCGTGGAATCTCAAGGACGAGATCGTGAAGCAGCTCTCGGGAATCCGAGCGTGGGGAGGACGTTTCGTCGTGCCCATTCCCACGCTTAAGGTGTGGTAGTGAAGGCTCCGGTGGACGGCTCGAACGCGTCGATACCGCGAGGCGGGCGCGATGGAGGAAGCGGATGAAGGTCGTTCTATTCTGCGGGGGCCTGGGCTTGCGCCTCCGCGACGTCTCGGAGGGGATCCCAAAGCCGATGATGATGATCGGCCAGCGGCCGCTCCTCTGGCACGTCATGAAGTACTACGCTCATTTCGGGCACAAGGATTTCATCCTCTGCCTTGGATACCGGTCCGAAGTCATCAAGGACTACTTCTTGAACTACAGTGAAGCGGTCTCGAACGATTTTGTGCTTTCCGAAGGCGGACGCGACCTCAAGCTGCTTGGTAAGGATATCGACGACTGGCGGATCACCTTTGTCGAGACGGGTGCTCTCTCTTCCATCGGACAACGGCTCCGCGCGGTGCGGGAGCACCTCGAGGGGGAAGAAGAGTTCCTGGCGAATTACAGCGATGGGCTGACGGACCTGAATCTACCGCGGATGATCGACCAGTTCCGCGCTGAGAAAAGGGTCGGAGGGTTTCTCTGCGTTCGGCCCCAGCTGAGCTACCACGGCGTATCGCTCGACGAGAAGGGGCGCGTCACGGGCATCGAGCCGCTCTCCGAGACGGGGCCGCTGATCAACGGCGGTTACTTCGTTTTGCGCCGCACCATCTTCGACTACCTCAAGGAGGGAGAAGACATCGTGACGGAAGCCTTCCCACGGCTGATCGCGAAGAATCTCCTGATGGGATACCACCATACCGGCTTCTGGGCCACGATGGACACGTTCAAGGACAAGCAGGTTCTCGATCAGATGTACGCGCGCGGCGACACGCCATGGGAGCTGTGGAAGCGCTCCCCGGGCAAGTGACGAAGCTCGGATTCCTCAGCCAGCTCGAGCGCCGGCCCACGATCCTGTGCCTCGGCGCCCACTGCGACGACATCGAGATCGGCTGCGGCGGCACCCTGCTCCACATTCTCAGGGCGCGCCGGGACGTGGCCGTCACGTGGGTCGTGCTCAGCTCGACGAAGAAGCGCGCGGGAGAAGCGGCGGCGGCGGCGAAGCTGTTCCTCAAGGGGGCACGCGCCCACACGGTGCGGATCGAGGCGTTCGCCGACGGGCATTTCCCTTATCAGGGCGCCGAGATCAAGCGCTACTTCGAGAACCTGAAGCGCGCGGTCACTCCCAGCCTCATCTTCACGCACTACCGCGACGATCGGCATCAAGATCACCGCCTGGTCAGCGATACGACCTGGCAGACGTTCCGGGACTCCATGATCCTCGAATTCGAGATCCCCAAGTATGACGGAGATCTCGGGGTGCCGAATGTCTTCGCGCACCTCGATGCCGCCACCTGCGAACGGAAGATCCGCCATATCGTCAGGAGCTACAAGACCCAGGCGGCGAAGCCGTGGTTTACGGAGGAGACGCTGCGGGCGATCATGCGGCTGCGGGGAATCGAATCGCGGGCGTCCCGATACGCCGAGGCCTTCTACGGGCGGAAGCTAGTCCTCTAAGAGCTCCAGAACCAAGAGGGCGATCATTTCGCTTCCGGGGGCTGCATGGGGCGCACCCGGATGTCAGTGATTTCCGCGGTCCGCTCCATCTCGATCGCGTGCACGACCGCCGCGGCCACGTCGCTGGCCTGCAGGAGTCGCTCGGGGAAATAGGGTATTCCGTCCTGCGCGTGGATCGCCTCTTGCAGCGGCGTGGCCGTTCGCCCTGGATAGACGCTGACGACACGTATTCCGTCGGCGTTGACTTCCTGCCGCAGCGCGTCCGCCAGCGCCTTGAGCGCGTGCTTCGTGGCGGCATACGCGCCGACGTGAGCGCGCGCCTCCAACCCCGCACTTGAGTTCACGAACACGATTTGCCCGCGCCGCCCCCGCAGCAAGGGAAGCAGGAGCTGCGTGAGCACATAAGGTCCACGAAGATTCACGTGATACTGCTCGTCCAGTTCGGCGACCGGGGCATCCGCGACCGCGCCGACGAAGTGCGCTCCCGCGCTGTGCACCAGGAGATCGAGGCCGTCGCCGGCCTTCCGCAGCTGGTCGCGGAACCGCCTCAAGTCCACGTCGCTGCGGATGTCGAGCGCGCACGTCCACGCCTGCCCGCCACGGCCCCGCGCCTCGACCGCGGTGGCCTCCAGCGCCTCCACGCGTCGCCCGATGAGCCAGAGGTCGACGCCGAGCGCGGCGAGCTCCAGCGCGATCGCTCGACCGATCCCGCTGCCCGCGCCGGTGACGACGGCAAGCGGTCTCGCGGCGGCGCGTTCGGTCACTTGCCCAACCCTCCGCGTTTCCCGGCCAGCAGGCCATGTGTCACCAAGAGGTCAGCCGCGCGGCGGATCTCCGAAAAGGGCCGCGTCGCTCGATCGGCGATGTCGAGAAGACTGTGGCGGCCGTCGGAGAGATTCAGCACCCAGAGCAGGGCCATCTCGTCGAC
>JBGPMG010000023.1:0-20736 GCA_041486815.1 Candidatus Eiseniibacteriota bacterium
ACCTTGAAGTCCATGTCGCCCAGGTGGTCCTCCACTCCCTGGATGTCGGTCAGGATGGCGACCTTGTCGCCCTCCTTGACCAGCCCCATCGCCACGCCGGCGACGTGGGCCTTGATTGGGACGCCGGCGTCCATCAGCGAAAGACTTCCGCCGCAGACCGTCGCCATGGAAGAGGAGCCGTTCGATTCAAGGATGTCCGAGACGATTCGGATCGTGTACGGGAAGTCGATGTCGCTGGGAATCAGCGGTTCAATCGACCGTTCGGCCAGCGCCCCGTGCCCGATCTCCCGGCGACCGGGGCCCCGGAACGGCCGGACCTCGCCGACGCTGTAGGGCGGGAAGTTGTAGTGGAGCATGTAGCTTTTCCAGCTCTGGCCTTCCAGCTCTTCGACGCGCTGCTCGTCCACTTTGGTTCCGAGCGTCGCGACCACGAGCGCCTGGGTCTGGCCGCGCGTAAAGAGCGACGAGCCGTGCGTCCGCGGGAGTATCCCAGTCTCAGCGGTCACGGCGCGCATGTCGTCGAATCCGCGGCCGTCCGGCCGGCGGTGCTCGCTGACGATCAAGTGGCGCACGTCCCGCTCCTCGATCCCCGCGATCACGTGCTTCACGGTTTTGGCGGACCCGGGGTGGGACTCCTCGAAACGCTTGACGGCTTCTTGGGCGATCGAGTCGAGCGCGTCCTGCCGCGCCTTCTTCTCCGTGGTTCGGTTCGCGGACTTGACCTTTTCCCCGTAGGCCGACTCGACCGCCTTCACGAGCGCCTCGTCGCGCTGCGGCAGGGGGAACGTGCGCTTCGGCTTCCCGACGCGGGCCTTGAGCTCATGCTGCAGCTTGTTGAGCTGCCGAATGGCCTGGTGGGCGAACTCAAGCGCTTCCACGATCTTCGATTCCGCGACCTCGCGGGCGCCCGCCTCGACCATGACGATGTTGGTGTCGGTGGCCGCGACCACCAGGTCCATCTGCGACTCGGTGAGTTCTTGATGCGTCGGATTCAGCACCAGCTTCCCCTCGACCACTCCGACGCGCACCGCGGAGACCGGCTCGGGGAACGGGATGTCCGAGATCATGAGCGCCGCGGAGGCCCCGGTGACGCCGAGGACGTCCGAATCGTTCGCCTGATCCGAGGAAAGGACCGTCGACATGATCTGGATCTCGTTGCGGTAGCCGTCCGGGAAGAGCGGACGGAGCGGACGATCGATCAGACGGCTGCTGAGAATCTCCTTCTCGGTGGGCCGCCCCTCACGCTTGAAGAATCCTCCGGGAATCCGCCCGGCGGCGTAGGTCTTCTCCCGGTACTCCACCGAGAGCGGAAAAAAGTCTTTCTCGATCGGATCCTTGCTGGCGACGGCCGCCGTCAAGACGACTGTTTCGCCGTACTGGATCCAGGTTGCACCCGAGGCCTGCTTGGCGACCTTCCCCACTTCGATAGAGTAGCGGCGGCCCCCAAGCTCGAGGCTTACGGATTCGGGCATTCTCATCTCCTTCCTACTTACTTTTGACTCTTGTAGAAAGCCATCCGGGACGCGCTCTGGCGAGCCATAGAGCCAGGCGGGTGCCGCGGGAGTGTCTTGGGGAGGAATTACTGGTGAAGTCCGCTTGCGCGGTGAGGAGCCTACTTGCGGAGGCCGAGCTCCTTTACCACCATCCGGTAGCGCTCGACCCTCGTCGCCTTCAAATAATCGAGCAGCCTTCTACGTTGACCGACCATCCGGAGCAAGCCGCGACGACTGTGGTGGTCGCGCTTGTGCACTTTGAAATGCTCCGTCAGGTACTTGATTCTCTCTGTGAGGAGGGCGATTTGAACCTCGGCCGATCCGGAGTCGGTATCGTGGATCTTGAATTGGCCGATCACTTCGCGCTTCCTCTCAGGCGTCAACGGCACCGGTGCCACCTCCTCGACTTTCCCTCTCAATGTACGAGCCGGGAATGTAGCATAGGCTTACTGGGTTTCAAGACCCAATCTGCGCTAACTGCGAGACGTCGGGCCGGCAATGCCCGCGCCGGCCCAGAAGGCGCGCGCCCGAGCGAGGTCCTGCTCCATCGCCTTGACGAGCTCTTCCGCCGAGCTAAAGACTTCATCGGCGCGTAGCTGCGAGATCAGCATCGTTTTCAGGCCCCTCCCGCGAAGGCTGCCTGAGAAGTCGAGCAGATGGACCTCCACCCTGATCGGTCCCGGTCCAAAGGTAGATGCGCTCCCGACATAGGTGATTCCAGGCCGTCGTTCGCCTTCGCCCAAGTCATTATGGGAAAGATAGATACCAGGAGACGGCAGGAGCTTCTCGGGGTGGATCTCCAGATTCGCGGTGGGATATCCGAGCCCGGTGCCTCGCCCGGCCCCAGAGCCGATCCGCCCCTCCAGCGCATACGGCCGCCCCATCATCTCCGCGGCGCGATCGACGCGCCCGGCGACGATCTCCTGCCTCAGGGCGGTGCTGGAGAGCTTCGCGCCGCCTCCTCTTAATAGGGGCACCTCACGGACCCCGAACCCGCGCGATTTCCCGAGCGCCTCGAGGTAGGGACGATCCCCTACGCGCCCCCGACCCATCCGGAAGTCGCCCCCCAAGACGAGAACCGCGAGCGGGGCGCCTGGACCGAGCACGCGATCCAGGAATTCCTCCGGAGCGAGCGACTGGATCTCGGAGTCGAAGCGCACGATCTCGACCCGGTCGACGCCCATCTGGTGGAGCAGGCCCGCCCTCTCGTCGGGAGGGGTGATCCAGGGGCGCGGCGCGGAGCCACGCACCACGGTGTCGGGGTGCGGATCAAACGTCGCGACCCAGGCCGCCCCTGCCCGCTCGCGAGCGGCCTGGACCGTCTCGCCGATCACCGCATGGTGTCCCCGGTGAAGCCCGTCGAAGACGCCGATCGTGAGCGCGATCGGGCGCGTCGGGACGGTCATCCGCCGACCAGGACCCGCGTGAGGATTACGGGCGCTCCGGGCGTCTGGTCACGCCACGGCCGCGCGAGCGCCAGGATCGATCCCTCACGATCCACGAGAGCGAGCGGCCAGCCGCTCTCGCCGGGAGGAAGCGGCCAGCACGCCGGCGGATCCTCGACGCGATCGGCTTCGAGCGTGGGGGCGCGGCCGTGCCTTAGCGGCTCGGCCTCCTCATCCGTCAATCTCACCCGAGGCAGAAACGAGAGCGCCCGCTCCGGTGGCAGCGACCGTCCCCGGAATGCGTCGGCGTCATTTCCGGAGCAGCGATCACAGGAGAGCGCCGCCTCCACCTGGAACGGTCCGGATTCGACCCGCCGGAGCGCCACCAGGTGCGCGCCGCACCCCAGCGTCTCTCCGAGATCGTTTGCGAGCGTGCGGACGTAGGTTCCACGACTGACCGTCACGTCGAGGGTGACATCGGGCAGCTCGGCGTCCGCGAGGGAGAGCCCATACACATGCACCGGCCGTTCCTCACGGTCCACGTCCAGACCGCGGCGCGCCGCTTTGTAGAGTCGGGTGCCGCCGACCTTGACGGCGGAGTAGAGCGGCGGTCGCTGGCGGATGGCGCCGCGGAATGCGGGAAACGCGCCCTCGATCTCGGAGAGCGAGGGAATGCGGGTCGAGGTCCGGATCACCGTGCCGGTGCCGTCCTGCGTGTCGGTCGCGGCGCCGAGGCGAGCCCGCGCCCGATAGCGCTTCGGGAGCAGCCCCAGGCAGCCGAGAAAGCCCGTCGCCCGTCCCTCACCGATCAGGAGGAGGCCGCTCGCGAACGGATCGAGGGTCCCGGCATGCCCCATCCGGGATTCGCCGAGAAGGGAGCGCAGCCGGGCCACCGCATCGTGGGAGGTCCAGCCCTCCGGCTTATCCACGAGGTGGAGGAGGTCCGCCATTCACCGCCCGGTCGAGCGCCTCGAGGACGTCCCCGCGCACCTGCGAAAGATCCCCGCGCACACGGGCTCCCGCCGCGTTCTTGTGGCCCCCTCCGCCGAAAAGGCCCGCGACCTGGTTCACGTCGACGGTCCCATCGGAGCGAAGGCTCATCCGGATCTCTCCCGGAGCGACTTCTTGAATCAGGACGCCGACCCGCGCCCCGTCGAGCGACTTGGCGAACTGGACAATTCCATCGGCGTCCTCCGAGGAGGCGCCGGCCCGCTCGAACATCTCTCTGCTGATCGTGAGCGCCCCCACCTGCCCGCCGGCCCGCTTCTCGAGTGACGCGAGGGCGAGCCCGAGAATGCGCAGGCTCGCCTCGGATTTCCGCCCGTAGAGCGCGTCCGCCGCGGTCGAGGGCTGGGCTCCGTGCTCCACGAGGCGCGCCGCGAGGCGGAGTGCGCGCGGGGTGGTGTTCTGGTAGCGAAATGCGCCGGTATCCGAGGCGAGCCCGATGTAGAGACACTCGGCCACCTCGGGCTCGAGCGGCGCTCCATAGGCGTCCAAGATCTCGTAGATCAGCTCGGCCGTCGCGCTCGCCTCGACGTTCACCAGGCGCGGATCGCCGAAGCCGTCGTTCGCCGCGTGGTGATCGACGTTCGCCACGGCCGCGCCGGGGGCGACGAGGCCCGCCGCGGCCGGACCGACGCGATCGAGGCTCGAGCAGTCGAGGACGAATACGGCGCCGAAGGTCCGCCCCACCTCGGCGGGACGCTTCACCCACTCGGACCCCGGTAGAAACCGGAGGCTGTCCGGGAGGGGCGACTCGTTCACGACCGTGACCGCCTTTCCCAGACCTCGAAGCGTCCAAGCAAGGCCGAGCGAAGAGCCGATCGCGTCGCCATCTGGATCGACGTGGGAGAGGATCAGGAACTCCGCGTGGGAGTCGGTGAATCTTCTGAATTCGTCGTGCGGCATGGACCTCACTCCCCTGGGGGCTCCCGGAGCTCGCGGAGCAGCTTCTCGATCCGCGCGCCGGATTCTGTCGAGTGGTCGATGGCGAACTGAAGCGTCGGGACGATCCGAAGGCCGAGGCGCGGCGCGAGCAACGTCCTCAAGTAGGGCGTCGCGTGGGCGAGGGCTTTCAAGATCATAGGCTCCTCGGGAGCCGGCACGGCGGCGCTCACCCAAATGCGGGCCGATGAGAGATCGCGCGAGACCCGCGCGCCGGTCACGCTCAGCGTGCGGAGCCGAGAGTCCTCGGCCTTCGTCGCGAGGATCTCCGCCAACTCGACCACAATGCGTTCGGCCACGCGTCGGGTGCGGGGGCTTTCGGATCGGGAGGCCATGAATTCGGGTTCCGCCTCAGTCGACTTGGATCTGGTAATCCAGCACGGCGAGCCGGTCCTCACTTTCGACGCAGGCCAGGATGTCGCGGAGGACCCGGTCCAGGACGCCCGACTCACCGCCTACGATCGCGACGCCCAGGGTCGCCCGCTGCCAGAGGTCCTGGTGGTCCACCTCGGCGACCGAGGCGTTGAAGCGCGAGCGAACGCGCTCCTTCACGCGGTTGACGACCGACCGCTTCGCTTTCAGGGAGTCGGAGGCCGGAAGATGAAGCTCGAGGCGCAAGGTTCCGACCCGCATCTCAGGAGAGCCGGCGCGCGACTTCCTCGAGGACATAGGCTTCGATGACGTCCTTCTCCTTGATGTCGTCGCGGGCCTCGAGCGCGATCCCGCACTCGTACCCGCTCGCGACCTCGCGGACGTCGTCTTTGAACCGGCGGAGGGAGGCGATCTTGCCGTCCCAGATCGCCTGGCCTTCGCGGATCAGCCTGGCGCGGGCGCTCCGCTGCATGGTCCCGGATTGCACCATGCTCCCGGCAACGACGCCAGACTTCGTCGTGCGGAAGATCTGCCGCACTTCCGCGGCTCCGATGACCGACTCGCGGATCTCCGGCTTGAGGAGCCCCGACATGGCGTCTTTCACGTCGGCGACGGCTTCGTAGATGATGTCATAGAGCCGGATGTCCACCTTCTCCTTGGCGCCCAACTCGACCGCCTTCGGATCGGGCTTTACGTGGAATCCGATGATCACCGCGTTCGAAGCGGCGGCGAGGAGCACGTCGGATTCGCTGATCTGGCCCACGGCCCGGTGGATCACCCGGAGCTGCACCTCCTCGGTCGAGAGCTTGGTCAGCGAGTCCTCGAGCGCCTCCACCGATCCATCCACATCGCCCTTCAGCACGACCAGAAGGTCGCTTACCTTGCCGGCCTTGATCTGGCTGTAGAGGTCGGTCAGGGTCACATGACGGAAGAGGCGGAATTCCTGCTCGCGCTGGAGCTGCCCGCGCTTGGTGGCCAACTCCCGGGCTTCGCGCTCATCCTCCATCGCCGCGAAGGTGTCGCCCGCCTGCGGCGACGAGCTCCAACCGAGCACCTCGACGGGCGTGGACGGTCCCGCCTCGGGGACGCGGCCGCCGCGCTCGTTGAGCATGGCCCGGACCTTCCCGCTCGTCGCGCCCGCCACGAACGGATCCCCGACGCGGAGGGTCCCCTTTTGGACGAGCACGGTCGCGATGATCCCGCGCCCCTGCTCCACCCGGGATTCGATGACGATGCCGCGGGCGGCCTTGGATGGATCCGCCTTCAGCTCGAGCAGCTCGGCCTGGAGGAGGATCATCTCGAGGAGCTTCTCCATGTTCGTCCCGAGCTTGGCGGAGATGGAAACGGCGATGGTCTTCCCGCCCCACTCCTCCACCAGAAGATTGTGCTTCGCCAGATCCTGGCGGACCATCTCGACGTTCGCTCCCGGGAGATCGATCTTGTTGATCGCGATGATGATCGGCACGTTCGCCGCCCGGGCGTGATCGATCGCCTCGACTGTCTGCAGCATGACGCGGTCGTCCGCCGCCACTACGAGCACGACGATGTCGGTCACCTGGGCGCCGCGGGCGCGCATCGCGGTAAACGCTTCGTGGCCCGGAGTATCGAGGAACGTGATCTTATCGCCGCGGGGCAGCTCGACCTCGTAGGCGCCGATATGCTGCGTGATGCCCCCGGCTTCGCCGGCGATGACGTTGGTCTTCCGGATGTAATCGAGAAGCGAAGTCTTGCCGTGATCGACGTGCCCCATGATCGTGACGACCGGGGGCCTCGGCTTCAGGTCTCCCGTCTCCTCGGCCTCAACCTCCGCGACTTCTTCCCCCAACTCGGAGACGAATTCGACCGCGAAGCCGAACTCGTCCGCGACCGCCATGATCGAGTCCTTGTCGAGGCGCCGATTGATGTTCGCCATGATGCCGAGCTGCATGCAGGTGGCGATCACCTCTTGCGGCTTCGCCTCGAGGTGTGCGGCCAGCTCCGCGACGGAGATGAATTCGCTGACGCGGATGACCCGCGGCGCCTCCTCGACGCCGACGGCGGCCCCCTCTTCACGCTCGCGGTGATGACGGCGGCGCTTCGTGCCCTCCATCTCGGCCATGGTCCGCCGGACGGATGCGCGGATCAGCTTTTCGTCGACGGCGCGCTTTTTCTTCTTCAGGACTTTCGCGTTCTTCGCTCCGGCGGGCCCTCCCGCGGGAGCGGTGCGACGCTGCGCCTCGGCGGCGGCCTTGGCGGCCTGGACCGCCTTCTCGCGCTTGCGGGCCTCCTCCTCCTTGACGGCCTCCTTCTCGCGCGCGAGCTTGAGCCGCACCTGCTCGACGACTTCTTCGCCGATCGAACTCATGTGGCTCTTCACTTCGACTTGAAGCGACTTGAGCATGCTAACGAGCGCTTCGCTCGACATCCCCATGTCCTTCGCCGCTTCGTATACCCGTCGTTTCGTCCCTGGCATCGCTCCTCGTTTCCAGCCCTCAGCTTTGGGGCGGTGTCTCCTCGGTTTCACCCGTCTCGGCCGCGGATTCCGGCGTGTCGGGGCCATCATCGTTCGTGCTCGACGCGGAGGCCTCCTCCGCGTCCGCCGGCTTCGCCGCGGCTCTAGTCTCAGCAGCGAGCTTCTCCGCGGCCGCCGCTCTATTCTCCACGGCGAGCTTCTCGGCGGCCACCGCTGCGTCCGCGGCCGCCTCCTGTGCGAGCGCCGCTTCGACCTCCAGCGCCTTGCTCCGCGTTGCTTCGAGCTCGCGGGCCTCCTCCAGCAGTTTCTCCGCCGTCTTCTCGCCCACGCCCTGGATCGCCAGGAGCTCGTGGAGCGGCGTCTTCAGGAGATCCTGCACCGTTTCGATTCCCTCGCGGATCAGCTTCTCGCGGAGCTTCGGACCGGCGCCTTGAAGCTCTTCGATATCGATACGAACCTTGCGCTCGAATTCCCGCTGCCGCTCGCGCTCGCTCTTCGAGATCAGATCGATCTTCCAGCCGGTGAGCTTCGCCGCCAGCCGGGCGTTCTGGCCGCCCTTGCCGATCGCCAGCGAGAGCTGATCGTCGGCCACGGTGACCAGAATCTTCTGGTCGACCTCGACGACCTGCGCCTCCAAAACCTTGGCCGGGCTCAGCGCGCGCGTCACGAAAACAACGGGATCCTGGCTGAACGGCACGATGTCGATTTTCTCGCCTCCCAGCTCCCGCACGATCGCTTGAACGCGTGAGCCCTTGATCCCGACACAGGCTCCCACCGCGTCGATCTTGTCGTCGTTCGAGAGCACGGAGACCTTGGCCCTGGAGCCAGGCTCCCGTGCGATCCCCTTGAGCTCGATGATCTTCTCGGCCACTTCCGGGACTTCGGCTTCGAACAGTCGCCGGAGAAACTCCGGGTGGGTCCGCGAGAGGATGATCTGCGGGCCGCGGGCCAGTTTGTCGACCGCGATGATGAACGCCTTGATGTGGTCGCCTTGGTGGTACCGGTCCCGGGCGATCTGTTCGCGGGGAGGCAAAATCGCTTCCGACCGGTCGAGCTTGACGTAGATATTGCCGCGATCGACCTGCTGCACGGTCCCGCGCACCATTTCGCCGACGCGGTCGTGATAATCCTCGTAGATCCGCTCGCGTTCGGCTTCGCGCACTCGCTGGACGAGCACCTGCTTCGCCGCCGCGATCGCGTTCCGGCCCAGCTCCTCGAGCGATAGCTCCTGCACGAGTTCCTGTCCCAGCTGGATGTCGGGCTCGATCGTCCGCGCCTCCGCGAGGTCTACCTCCAAGCCCAGATCGTCCGCGTCTTCGACGACGGAGCGCTTGAGCCGCATGACGATGCGTCCGCTTCCTTCCTCGAACCGCACCTCGATGTTGGCGTTCGGCCCGAAGCGCTTTCGCCCCGCCGAGAGGAGCCCCGCCTCCAACGTCTCGACGAGGATGGCCTTGTCCACGCTCTTCTCGCGCGCGATCTGAGCCATCGCTTCCATCAGCTCGTAGTTCATATTCTTGACCTGGGGTTCCCGTGCCAATGTGTTCATCCTTTGCGGCGGCGCTCCTGGCCGCGCATCCCTTCCCATGGATCGATGACCAAACGTGACTTCCGAATCGATGCATATGGCAGCGGAACGGTTCCGATCTCCGCGTCCGACAAAACAATGCTGTCCGGCCCGGCCGCGCGCAGCTCACCGCGGAACGTCCGGCGACCGTCACGCGGGTCGTGGAGCTTCACCTCCAGGGTCGAGCCCACGAACCGTGCGTAGTGCTCCGGACGGAGCAGCACCCGCTCGATTCCGGGCGATCCGACCTCCAGAACGTACCGTCCCTGGATCAGATTCTCAGCTTCCAGGTACCGGCCGAATTTCTTGTTCCAATAGGCGCAGTCTTGGAGGGTCACGCCGGGCGGACGATCGACGAAGACTCGTACGACCGTTGCGCCCCCCTGGGAGGCGAACTCCAAATCCCAGAGGTCGAACGATTCCTCTTGGAGGAGGGCTTGAAACCGCCCGGCCAGCTCCTCCCGAAGCTGATTTCGCTCCATTTCGATACCGCCCCTGGGGAACCCCCCTGACCACGGGCCAGGGCCGAAAAAGTACGAGTGGACCCCTGGCCCACTCGGACCCCTGAACTTAGCGGGGCGCCCTCCGATGATCAAGCGGAAATTTCAATTAGAGAGGAAATTGGGCCTGCGGACGAGGCTTAGGAGAACCTGGCCGACCCCCTCCAGGCTCTCGGAGGAACACTTGTCGGGGGTGTCGTGGGTGGTGTGCCACTCCGGGTAGGCGAAATCGATCACGTCGATGGCTGGAATGCCGGCGTTCAGGAACGGGGTGTGGTCGTCGAACACGGTATGGCGGACGTCGGACCGGAAGCTTCGGACGCCGAGTTCGTTCGCCTCGCCCCAGACCAAATCCACGATGTTGGAAGCGAGCTTCCGGGAATTCCCCTCCCAGTGCAGGGCGAGGTCCTTCTTTCCCACCATGTCGATCACGACCACGAAGAGCGGAGGTTTCCGCCCGGAAATCTCCTCCACATATCGGTTGGACCCTCGGAAATAGCCGTTCGGGTCGGCCTCCGATCCGAGGTCCTCGCCGTCGAAGAGCACGAGGTCGACGCCAACCAGGGGACCGTTCTTCTTGAGGAGCCTCGCCACCTCGAGGAGGACCGCGACGCCGGAAGCCCCGTCGTTGGCGCCGAGGACGGGGAGGTGACGCTTGGCCGGCTCCGGATCGCGGTCCGCCCAGGGGCGCGAGTCCCAGTGCGCCCCGAACAGGACCCGCTGAGTGAGCTCCGGCCGAAACCGGGCCACGACGTTCATGAGCCGCACCTTTGAATTGAGGGCCGGGGAGTCGTATTCAAACGTGTCGACCTCCACCTCCGTCGCGTAACCGCGGAGGGTCTGGACGAGAAACGCGAAGCAGGAGTCGTGGGCGGCCGTCCCGGGGACCCTCGGACCAAATTCACACTGGCGGGTAAGCCACCCGAAGGCGCGCTTCCCTTCGAACGCTGCGGCGGGGCGGCTGCACGAGGTGAATCCGAGAAGGAGCGCGAACATGCCTACCCGGAGCGCCGCGCGGAGCGCGCCCGGGAGTCGGTGCTTGCGAAGGCTAGAAGCGGAATTGGCCGTTGAGCGCAATCGTGATCCCGCGGGTGGTGATATTGGTCTTCAAGTCTTTGTTGTTCCGAAATCCGAGGTTAAACCCGCCCGAGATCGATTGGGTGAAATTGTATGTGGTCCCGCTCGTCACGCTCAATCGTCGTGTATCCAGCTCCACCAAATCCTCGAAAAAGGGCCGCTTCGTGACCTTGCGGTCCGTGCCCATGCCAACGGTCAGGTTCAGGTTCAGGTCGTTGGGGAGCTTGACCGGTCTCTTGCTCCACGGGAAACGGATGCCGCGCGAAGCCGGGAAGATCTTGGTGAATCGAACGTCGGTGCTGACGGTCTGCCGGTCCCCGATGACACCAAAGCTGCGATCGTCCACGCTCGTCGCCTGTATCACCGCCGTGCTCACATTCGCGCGGAGACCGTTCCGCCACGCGAGGTCCCAGCCGAGAAGGGGCTGCCACGTCGTCGTGCTGACCCGCTGCTCAAGCGGTCCGGCCGTCGGCCCGATCTCATCCCGCCTTAGGTTGTAGGCGGAGTTCATCGACATCGAGGTGACCGACCTCGAGAGGCCGAACAGGTGATTCAGATCGAGCCAGCGCGCCTTCAGATCGGGAAGCGAAAGCGAAAGCTGCCGTCGCGCACCCTGGTTTCCATCGGTGTAGGTGAGGCGGTGGTCGGCCCGCGCGTCGATCGTGAGGTTCGCGGTGGGTCGGACCGAGGTGTTCGCGCCCGTCGTGTACGCCCGATTCGACGAGAAGACCGCGTTGCTGATCTGCGTGAGCTGGGGGGACGCGGTCTCGGTGAAGCCGGTTTCGAAGAGGAATCCGGCGTCCCCGACCACCCGCGAGATCGCGGTCCCGCGCTCGAAGCTGAACGATGTCTGAATGTCCTGGAGCCGCGTGAGGACCGCCCGCAGGGGCGCGAGCGGGTCGGCGCCGCACGGCGATTTGGGGTTCGGGTGTCGCGTCATCTTTTGCGCGAACCGTCCGATCGGCAACGTCGCCGTGACCCGCGCCGTGCCGCCGTTGTCGATGCTCTTCAAGCCCACGGGGTCGCTCGCGAGAAGTCGAAGCTCCGGCCGGGCCGACTCGTGATACCGGCCGCTCATGTTCAAGCTCGGCGCGAAGAGCGCGAGCCAGCGCGGCGTGTAGTTGACCTCCATCGTTCGACGCTGATCGACTTCGGTCCCCTTGTTGAAGCCGAAGAACCCGTCCTGGTGGAGGAGCATGTTACGCACCGATGTGATGTTGTATCGGAATCGCACCGAGCTGAGCGGCGTCCAGGAGGAGGTGCTCCCCAGCGTGAGCTGCCTCGTCTTGACGTCCGATCGAAGAAACGAGGAATCGACCTGCTGGCCGAGCGAATCGGTTTGCTCTTGGAGCGAGCGGCCGTAGGAGACGTCCCGCTGCGAAATCCAGGCCGTCGTGAAGCTGACCACGTCGGGCAGGAGGTTGATCTTCATCTTCGACCCGAGGCCGAACCCCCCGCCGCCGACCGGAAGCTCATACGCCGTCGACGCGTTGAAATTCCACGAAGAATCCCTCGAGTTCGGGTTGACAGAATTCGAGCGCGTGATGCCCAGAGCGCCGCTCAGGGCGTCGATCGTGAACCGGGAGAGCCCCTTTCGGCCCCCCGACCGGCGGTAGGAGAGATCCATGGTCTGGCGGTTCTGCTCCCGCGTCTCGAGATCGGACCGCGCGCCGCTCAAGACGACGTCGGACCCGGTCCGAAACTTGGGGACGTCGCTCGCGTGCTGCACGGAGAACCGGACCGGAAGCTGGAGTCCTGCCGTGGGCATGAGCCTGTCGACCTGGAAGGTCGTCGAGAATCCTGTGGCCGTGTGGTTCAACCCGGATCCTTGATTCGCTCCCGTGCCGACGCGGAAGAAATTCTCGTCCTGTCTCTCGTGGGTGACGTTCATCGCGACGACGTCGGCGAAGTTGGCCTGGATGGCGACGTCGCCCCGCATCCCGTGATCGCGCCGCACGCCCGAGAGCCGCAAATCGTCGATCCAGACCTCCCCCTGTTCGGCCGATGGTGAGCCTCCGTGCTTCGTCACGCCGAAGCTGGTGCGGTAGATCCGGGTGAAGCTCGGATTCCCGACGACGGTGTAGTACTCGCCGGTCGCAGCGGCGGTGAGGGAGTCGACCTTGACGCGGGCCCGCCCGATCTCCTTGAGCCCTGAGAGCGCCCCCATCGGGATGACCACGTCCTGCCACCCGCTCCGGACCGGAATGGAGTACTCGTAGTAGTTCAGCGTGTCGGCGCCGAAGCGGGCCACCGCGCGGAGGTTCTGCGTCTCCACCCCCGCTGCGCCGTGCACCCAGAACCGGATCTGGCTGTACTGCGTCCATCCGAGCCCGCTCTGGTCCGGAGCCGAGGTCTTGAACGCCAGGACCGAGTCGCCGGGCGTGATGCCGGCATAGAGGAGCGCGAGGGACTGCTCCCGCCGGGTCGCGGTTCCTCCAACGGTGTTCCCGACGTCGTAGGGTGATCTGTACACATCGGCGTCGTCCTTGTTGTTCCGGGTGCCGACGCCGAGGCTCACGCCGCGAGCGACGGCGAGCGGATCGGAGATGGCCTGCGCGATCCAGCGGCTCCCCACCAGCTCGACGCCCCCGATCTGGAGCTTGATCGGCGCGCTCATCCCGTCCACCCAGAGCCTCATGTGTTCGATGTTCTCCCAGCTCCCGGCGTTAACGCGCCGAAATCCCACCGCGGTGAGTGGAATGCGGAACAGGCGCCATCCGTTGTTCGCCTTGATCGTTCCGATGACCTTGGGATCGCCTGCGTAGTCCTTGGACACGTCGATCGCGACGAATTTGGAATTGGCCAGGTCCAGCGTCGCTTCGAAATAGTCGTTGAAGGTGTCCAGGAACCCATTGTGGTTCAGGTCCTCGGTTTCGGGGCGGGCGTTCTGCTCGCCGGAGCTGTCCTTCTCGTAGTTGTTGATCCGGCTGTAGTCGTCCGGGGCGTTCGTGAGATCGTAGTGGTAGTCGTCGCCGTCCGGGTCCGGGTTGGTGACCGGGTCGTAGCCCGGTTCCTCCGGGTCCATTTTCCCGTCGAGTCCGGTGTCCTCGTCGACCGGGGCGCGGTCGAGCTTCTCGTCCTGGTTCTTGTCCTCGGTATCGAGCAGGGTGTTGGGCGGCTTGTTGGGATCCCAAAAGGCGTCCTCGCTCACCCGGCCGAAGTCGATATGGAGCTTCGCATTCGTGGTCGTGTGGTCCGGTTTGAAATCGTTGACCCAGATTTCGAGAAAGCGGAGCTTGGAGAAGTCCTGCCCGCCGTCCCCAAGGGACTGCGTGAGTCCGGCCCAGTTCGAGCTGACCATGTTGGTCTCCCCGGTGGGCGGGGTGATGTTCATCTCGAGGACGTGGTGGGTGGCGTTTCCCCCTTCCTCGTTCTTGAGCACAGGCTTCAGGTCGCGCTCGATCACCTTGCTCGGATGGTTTTCCGGGAGGGAACTCGGGGGGTTGAACCACGCGATCCGGGCATGATCGGCAAGAAGGCTCGGGAGCTGCTGCCCGAGCGAATCGAATGGGATGCTCGACCAAAACCATTGGGTGCGGGAAAGCGCGGCGGTGTTCGACTCTCGATTCCCCTCCATGTCGTCGATGTAGGCCTCGCCCGCGGTGTTCGGGTTGGGGACGCTCACCGCGGCGTGGCCCTGGATGTTGAGCTGCGACGGCGTGCTCGTCCGGACGCCCGGGATCGCATTGGCGAGCGCGGTCATCCAGACGGGGCGGAAGGTGACGACCGAGGAGAGGTCGCCGATGATCGAGCGGGCCGGCTCCTCCCCCAGCTTGGGATTCTTCTCCTGCGCGCCGCGGCTGTCGTAGAGGATGCTGGACGTGACGCTCAGGTTCGGCCCGGGGACGTAGGAAGCCGAGGCCCCGAGGAGCGTGAGCTGGGAGGTCCCCAGCCCCGGGGAGAAGGAGAAGTCGACCGTGATCGTCTGATCCGGCTTCGGCGCATTCGTGAAGGTGAGCTGTCCTGTCTGATAGTCGATGTGGTAGTCGCGGTCCCGGGTTTGGGGTATCCCATCCACCTTGACCTGCTCTGAGTTCTGGAGGATGTCGAATCGTCCCAGGAAGTATCCCTGCTGGCTGCTCTTGTAGCTTGCGTCGATGTAGAACTGGTGGTCGGCGAAGACGTCGGGGTTGTTCTTGTAGTAGACCTTGGGATTCGCCTGGTTCGCGGGATTGGATGAATCGGTTCGCAAATTATTCCGCCCGTAATCATCCAGACAGTTATAGCTGCCGAAATTGCCGGAGCAAATGCCGGTCGGGTTGGTGGTGTCCGGATCGAACGGGTGAAGGTCGGGGAAGAAGAGGACCCCGCTCACCCGGTCGATGTAATTGTCGTCCACGAGTCCATCCGGTTTGGTCGGGTCGGCCGCCCCCGCGCGACCGCGCTGGTCGAGTCCGAGGACTTGGAGGAGCGACCTGTTATCGACGAGCTCCGGATCTGTAGCATTGCCGTTCATGCTCCGCCGGATCTTCAGAATCAGCGTTTCGAGAGCGATATCCCGCCCCCCAAGGTCATAGAAATTTCGAAGCTCGTAGAAGAGGGTGTGATACCAAGGCGTTGACTGACCGATGTACCCGGTGCTGTCGGTGATGAACACGTCAAACCTCGGCTTGATCATCTTGAGAAGGAGCCAGTTGCCCGGCTTATTCAAAGTCGTTCTGTCGTACTCGGCCGCGTAGGCCTCGGGCGTGTAGGTTCCCACGGGCTTGACGACGCCGGTCGTCGAGACGTCCTCGTAGGCCACGGCGAGCATCTCGGTGGGGCCGAGCGGGTTCGTGAGCTTGATGACCGGGATTTCGAGGTCGCCGGAGGTGAGCCACGGATTGAGGATCTGGTAGTCGGTCCCCGCTTCGAGCGCATGGAAATTCCCCCTCGTCTGCGGATTCGGCGGCGAGACGGCGAGGGAGTCGTAAGGGGAGATCGTAGGATCGAGACGCGCGATCCCGAGGATGTTGTTCGCGTTCGCGGGGCCGCTCCCGTCGTCTCGGTACACTAGGAGCTTCCCCCTCGTGTACTTCAACGGCCGGTCCGATATCAGGAAGTAGGTCCGGCGGATATAGTCGAGATCCCAGATGATGGCCTGCTTGTTGTCGCTCGACGGAGTGAACCGCGCCGTCTCGGTCTTCCCTTGCTGCTTGCTCGCGATCGTCGTCAGGTCGACATTGCCCATCTTCATCACCGACTTGACGCCGAAGAGACCCTCCTGGCGGAACGACGCTCCCTCGACCGAGAGGTTGGTGTTCCCCAGCTCGACCGACCGGACCATGTCGTCTTCGTCCCCCTCGTAGCGAAGCTTCACCTTGTTGTCGAGGGAGGTCTGGACGTTGCTCGATTGATCGACGTCGACCTTGATCTTGTCCCCGATCGAGCCGGTCAGGTTCACGTTCAGCTCCTGCTTCATCTCGAGGCTCGGGAACCCGCTCTGCTTCTGACGCTCGGTCTGAATGGTCTGGCCCGCGATCCAGTCGCTCGTTCCGCTCAAGGTGATCGACTCGCTGCCCGACACTTCGATATTGGGAGCGCCGTCGCCGACGATCGAGCGGATCACCTTCGGGAATTGGACCGGCAGCTCGACGCGGAAGAGGCCGCCGCCGCGTCCCTGCCCGCGCGCCACGGAGCGCGTCTGGCGCGTCTTGTCGTTCCAGAGCCGGCGCACCGTCCGTCCCGAAAGGATCTGGTTGTACTCCTCCGGGGTAAACACGAGCGGCTCACGGACCTCGACGTCGCCCTCGCGGTAGCTTTCGAGAATCCGGCCGCTTGAGGGATCCATTGAAATGGCCACATCCCCGTTCTCCGTCGGGTACAACCCGGTGGGGCTGATGGGGTGGAATCCCCAGCCTGGGGGCAGCCCTTGCCCCCGATCCGATGTCGGCATGGAGGTGAGTTGGAACGCGGGGCTCGGCATGGCGCGGAAGCGCATTGGGGACGCTTCGGCCACGGCCCAGGCCCGAGAGCCGAGGCAGAGCAGGATGAAGAAATGAAGCCTCAGGCGTCGATGCATGATCCCATGGGTGGCGGGGTCCTCGGGGTGGCCCGATCTGGGAGGTAAGCCGCCTCACCTTGAACCCCGCGGATGGGCTGTAGTTCGACGGCCAACTGATTTTCCGGTTTCAGGTTGGGGACCCTCGGGAAAGTTTGCTCCGGGGCCGCCCCGCTCCCTATACTGGCACCGCGCGTGCCCCTTGGGCGGGCTCGCCGCTCAGAGCGCATGAGAATACTCGAACGCTACGTTCTCCGAGAGCATGTCTTCCCGTTCCTCATCGGGTTCAGCATCGTTATTTTCCTTCTCAGCTTGGACTTCCTGTTCGATCTGGTCGACTTGGCGATCGGAAAAGGCGTGGGCCCGGGCATCGTGCTGGAGCTGTTCGTCCTCTCGCTTGGGTACATGGTCGCCCTGGCGTTTCCGTGCTCGGTCCTGATCGCCTGCCTGGCCACGTTCGGGCGCTTGTCCCAGGACAATGAGATCGCGGCGATGCGGGCCAACGGAGTCAACCTGCTCCGGATCATCGGCGCGCCGCTCCTGGCGGCCGCCGTCCTGGCCGGGCTCTTGGTCCTCTTCAATAACCACGTCCTTCCCGAGTCGAACCACGCGCTTGCGAATCTAATGGCCGATGTCGGCCGGAAGCGACCTACGGCGCAGATCACGGAGGGCGTCTTCATCGACGGGTTCGTCGGTTACAGCATCTTTGTCGAGAAGGTGAACGACCGGACCAATGAGATCCGAGGCGTCAAGATCTACCAGCTCAATTCAGGCGCCCGGCCGACCACGATCTTGGCCGACTGGGGGGTCATCCACAACTCTCCTGACGGTCGCGTCATGTCCCTGGAGCTCCACGACGGTGAGATCCACGAGGTTCCGCCGAATGAAGAGGAACGGACCTATCGCCGCCTGATGTTCAAGACGCATGTCATTAATATTCGGAACGTTGGGGGGGATCTGGAGCGGCGCGACCGCGAGTCGCGGGGGGACCGGGAGATGAGCCTGGGGATGATGGAGGACCATATCCATAAGATCCATCAGGACTTGGGGGACGCGGTGAGGCGGCGGGACATGGTCCTCCAAGCCGCTGGATTCAAGGACTACGACTCTTTCGTCAAGGCGGTGGTCCCCAGGCGGCCCCCGCGAGGCCTCCAGGCGTGGCTCCGAAACGCCCTCCGCGCGTTCTCCTCGGTGGGAATTCAAGAAAGCGTGCCGGAGCCGCTCAGCCCGCCGCGTTTCGTCGCTCCGGCCACCGCGGACATCATCCAGATGCGCCAACTGGAGGTGGACGCCCTCGAGCGACGCGCCCAAAGCCTCGAGGTCGAGGTTCAAAAGAAGTTCTCCATCCCGGCCGCCTGCCTCGTCTTCGTCCTCGTCGGAGCGCCGCTCGGGATGCGCGCTAAGAAGAGCGGGATCTCGGTCGCGTTCCTTTCGATCCTCTTCTTCATTTTCTACTACCTCTGCCTCGCGGGGGGCGAGGAGCTGGCCGATCGGCGACTCCTGTCGCCGTGGGTCGCGATGTGGACTCCCAATCTCGTGATCGGCGCGATCGGGATCGTGCTCACCCTCCAGGCCGCGGAAATCATCCGCCGACCCCGGCGGAAGCCGCGACCGCGCCGGGCCGTCCCCACGTGAGGCTGTTGGACCGCTACATCGTCCGCGAACAGCTCCTCTCTCTTCTGGCGGGCCTCGTCTTCTTCGTCTCGGTCTTCATCATCGTCGACCTGTTCGAGAAGATGGACACCTACCTCGACAACAAGGTCCCGGCGCATCTCGTGGCGACGTATTACGCCGTTTCCGTCCCGGGGATCATCATCCAGGTCCTTCCCATGGCGATGCTCCTCTCCTGCCTCCTCGCGCTGGGACAGATCGGCCGGCACAACGAGCTGACCGCGATGCAGGCGGCGGGAATCGGAATCGGGAGGATCGCGCTTCCGCTCTGGGCGCTTGCCACCGGGGTCAGCCTGCTTGTCTTTCTCGCGAACGAGGTCGCCCTCCCGCACTTGAACGCGCGCAAACTTCAGATCTATCAAGTGGATATCAAGAAGCAAAACCCCGAGGGGGCGACCGTGCGGAGCAACCTCGCTTACTTGGGGCGAGAGGGGCGCACGTTCCTCATCAAGACCTACACGATCCCCACGAAGGAGATGCGCGAGGTCGTGATTCAGGAGATCGACCACCACACGCTGACCGGACGAATCGACGCGGAATCGGCGCGGTGGGAAAACGGGCGCTGGGTGTTCCGGCGGGGCTTCGTCCGTCGATTCGACCGGGAGGGCGAGCACGCGGCCCAATTCAACGAGCTCGTGATCCCCGGGCTCCTCGAGGTCCCGGACGATTTCGCCAAGGCGGAGGAGGACCCGAAGGCGCTCTCCTACTGGGAGCTGCGCGACTACATCGCTCGTTTGAGACAGAGCGGAGGCCGGGTGCAGAAGTACTTGGTCGAGCTCTACCTCAAGGTCGCGTTCCCGCTGACGAACTTGATCGTCGTATTGATCGGAACCGCGCTGGCGCTCCGCGTGCGCCGCGGCGGACTCGCCGTGAGCTTCGGCCTATCCGTGTTCATCAGCTTCGTCTACTACGCCTTCATCCGCTTGGGACAGGCCCTCGGACACAACGGCTCGCTGCCGCCGATCTTGGCGGCATGGATCGGGAACCTATTCTTCGGCGTCGTGGCGCTCGAGCTCTTGCGGCGCGCGAGGCGGGGCGGTTGAATCGGATGGGAGAGCGGCGAAGCTGCTAGACCGGGGCGCCGCTCTGCGCGGCGAGGGCGGTGATCCGCCCTTCCCGGAGCACCGGAACGACCGGCACGCTGTCCACACTGGCGCAGACCGGCAGATCGTCCTCGAACCCCAGGGCGACAAGATCCTGGCCGTGCTCGCTCCGCCGAAGAATCGCCTCGGGATTGCCGCCGTGCGCCCGATCGTACTCTCCCGCCATCTCCGCCGCGTCGTTGACGGCGACCGGGGCTCCCCCGTGCGTCAGCCGGCGGATCAGGGCGCCCGCGCAGGCCGCGTCTTCCAGGGCAAACCGCTTGTTCTTGCCCGCGCAGACAATGGCCACGTCCCCGCCAGTCCTGAGAACCGCGTGGGCCAAAGCGCCGACGTTGACGTACGCGAGAAGCAGCTGCTCCCGCCCTTCGAGCAGGCCCGCCATCAGCGGGCTCGCGTTCGTCGACGCGAAGACCAAGGTGGCCCCTGCGACTCGCTCCCTCGTGTATTCGAGTGGCGAGTTCCCCAGATCGAAGCCGCTGACCTTGCGCCCGTCTCGCTCGCCGCAGAGGAGGCGGGATCTGGCGTCGAGGGTCGAGGCAAGCTGCGCGGCCCCTTCCACGGTCTCGACAGGAATGATCTTGGCGGCCCCGTTCGAGAGCGCCACCGCGATCGAGGTGCAGCTTCGAAGGACGTCGATGATGACGATCTGGCGCCCCTCGAGCGGGGCCCGCTCGGCTTCCGACGGCGTGAGGTAGAGGTCGATCCGTTTCAACGTTTCGGCCCCGACGGCGGTTTCCCGAATCTCACGCGGCCTGCTTCCGGCCGGCGAGGAACTCGTCGAGATAGCCGGTATGGATCTCCCCACGGCGGAACTTCTCGTCGGCCAAGATTTGAAGGTGGAACGATAGGGTCGTGTCGATCCCTTCCACGACCGTTTCTTGAAGCGCGCGGCGCATCCGGGCGAGCGCTTCCTCGCGGTCGCGCCCCCAGCAGATGATCTTCGCGACCATCGAGTCGTAGTACGGCGGAACGACGTATCCGGAATAGAGGTGGCTGTCGACCCGAACGCCGGGACCCCCGGGTCCGTGGAAATATCGCACCGTGCCCGGGGACGGCTGGAAATTCTGTTCCGGCCGCTCCGCGTTGACGCGACACTCGATCGCATGGCCGTCGATGCGAATCTCCTCCTGCTTCCAGGGAAGCGGCTCCCCGGCGGCGACCGCGATCTGGGCCTTGATCAGATCAAGGCGGG
>JBGPMG010000024.1:0-20376 GCA_041486815.1 Candidatus Eiseniibacteriota bacterium
CCACCAACCGCCCCGTACAGGCCGCGGCGTCCTAGCTGGGGCTCGCCCTTTGGACTCTGGTTCACGTAGGCCTCGTTGCCCTCCAGCAGGTCGAACACGGCAAGGCAGGTCGCGTACGAGTCGGCCAGCGCTTCGGGCCGCACGAAGTCGAGGTTGTCGGCCGACGAGTGATACTCGGGATACTGTGCGTCGGGCGTCCTGGAGAGACAGCCCACGGCGAGGTTGTATCCCGGCGAGCAGTACTGACGCTCGTCGTGCCCGTAGGGAGTGAAGTCCAAGAGCTCGTGCGGACGCCCCGCGTGCCGCAGGACGTGCGCCGCGGCGCGATCAATCTCCGCGTCGCCCCGGCGGCTGCGCTTGTAGTGCACCGGCCCGGGGTCGCCGACACCGGCGAGAACCAGGCCGTGCTTGACGCGGGGAACGACGGCCTCGTTGCGGGCGAGCCAGGTGATCGAGCCGATCGTCCCCGGGATGAACAGGAAGCGGTAGCCGTAGCGGCGACGCGGCTGCTGCCGCAGGTGACGAGCAAGGAACGCGGCCACGGCCACGCCCGAGAGATTGTCATTGGCCAGGGAGGGATGGCACGCATGGGCGGAGACCAGAATCTCCTCGGAAGTCTCTCCCGGCAGCACCAGCTCGGCGTACGTCAAGTTCCCGGGCGCGAGCGTGGAATCGATCCGGACCTCATACTCATCCGCGGTCAGCGTTTCCAACTGGCGGTGCGTCACACAAAACCCCCACGCCTCCCGATAGTAGGACGTCCGGTAGGGAATCCAGTCGGGGTGCTCGGGCAGGCTGAAACAGTGCGACAAGAGCTCCTGGCGTGACACCGTTCGCTCAACCGGGGCGCTGTAATTCAGCACGTGGAGATTGGAGCGACGAAAGTCCACCACGCGCTCGCCGCGAGAGTCCTTCACGTACGCGTCACGGATATTCCACTCGTTCGGCACCGTCCAGTCGAGCACCTTCGTGCCGGTGGGGACTTCGTGCATCGCTAGGGGCACGTAGGCCTGCAGGCGGCCCAGCGTCTCGCGAAGCCCGTCGCCGGTGATGCTCCGGCAGATAGGGTAGAGCTCTGCCATGAGCTTGTGCATCTCTACTCCGACGCTTGCGGTGTCGGGGAGGGTCCCGGAGCCTTGGGGGGTCATGGCCTCTTGGATACCCTAGACCGAAAAGTCCGGGTAGTTGCGGTCCCTCTCGATGATGATCCGTTCGGCAGGCGGCCACGGGATCGCAAAGGCCGGATCGTCCCAGCGGACGCCCCTTCCGTGCTGGGGGGAATAGAACTGCGATATCTGATAGAAGACCTCGGTTTCGTCCTCCAGGGTTTGAAATCCGTGCGCGCAGCCCTCCGGCACATAGAGCATCTTTCGATTCTCCGACGAAAGGGTGACCGAGACGTGTCGCTTGAAGGCCGCCGACTGCCGCCGAAGGTCGACAATGACGTCGTAAATCGACCCCGTGGTGCAGCGCACGAGCTTGGCTTCCTCATGAGGAGGAGCCTGATAGTGGAGTCCCCGAAGGGTTCCTCGCCGCTTGTTGAAGGAGATGCTGTACTGGACCCACCGCGTGGCCAGGCCCTGAGCCTTCACCTCCCGCTCGCACCAGGTCCGGGCGAAGAATCCACGGTCATCCTCGATCCGTTCGGACTCGATAATGAAGGCCCCGGGTATCGGAGTTTCCGTGAATATCATGAATCCTTGACGTTGGGGATCAGCGCCACGAGTTGGGGGCGGTCCAGACAGGTACATCCAACGCCGGCCATCTGGAGTTTCGCTCATCGCTGGAGAGAATCCGGCGCGTATGATACATGTTGGTGGTGCCGTTGTACATGTCTCCCAGCGAGGGGCTCATCGTCCACGAGCGCCCTCCGCGCCTCCCACGCGTGCCGTCATGAGCGAACCCGAAGTCACGGTCATCATCCCGACGATCGCCGACGAACGGCGCGGGCAAACCATCTGGCGTGCCATCGAAAGCGCCGGCTCCCGCTCCGGAGCGTCCACGCGGATCGTTGTTGTCGTCAACGGCAAGCGCTTTTCGGAGAGACTGCTGGACCGGCTCCGGGCGACGGCGGCGATCGAATGCGCCTACATCGAGGCTGGCAACCTTCCTCTCGCCATCCGGCATGGTCGCGGTTTGGTGACCTCGGAATTCTTCGCGTTTCTCGATGACGACGATGAGTTTCTCGAGAACGGCTTGCGCCTACGGCTCGACGTTCTGCGCCGCGAACCAGGCGCGGCGTTTGTCGTCTCCAACGGATGGGTGACCGGCCCTGACGGAGACGAGCCGGCGGTCCAGCTGAAGTCCCGGGCGATCGAGGCGGATCCGCTCGGTTCGTTGCTCATCCACAACTGGGTGGGCACGTCCGCCTCAGGCCTGTACCGCACCCGTGCCGTGTCAACCGAGGACTTCGCGGAGATGCCCGCATATCTAGAGTGGACCTACGTGGGCTTCCGACTGGGAGGGCGTCCATTCCGATTTCTCGAGACTCCAACCTACCGCCGCTTTGATCTGCCCGGGAGCGTGTCGAAGTCGGAGGCCTATCGCGTCGGATTGATCGCCGCGCTGGAGAGCATCTTACGTCTGCACCTGCCGCGCCGCGCCCGCACCGGGTTGCGTCGGAGGCTCGGAGCCGCCCACCACGCGCTGTCGACGTCCTTTCTCGAGGAGGGCAATCTGTCCGAGGCCCGGAAGCACCACTTGCTGAGCCTCGCCTATCCGGGAGGGTGGCGCTACACACCGTACACGAGGAAGATGATTGGCCCGCCCAAGCGGGGAGTGTCCAGGGAGTGAAAGTTGGGCGCCGGGCCGGACTGAGGCGGGCTCGAGGGCTGCGTCGGTCTACTTGACTAAGATGATCCGCATGCTCTGGGGTCCGCCGGCCGCGTCCAGGCGCGCAATGTAGACGCCGGCGGCGACACGCCTCCCCGCGTTGTCGATCCCCTTCCAGACCACATCGTGCTCGCCTGGGGAAAACTGCTGGAGGTCGAACGCGCGGACGAGGCGCCCGGACACGTCGAACACCCGCAGCTTCGCCCTCTCGGGCGACGCGAGACGGATGCGGATTCTCGTGCTTGGATCGAAGGGATTGGGGCTGGCGCCGAGGAGAGCGCTGGCCTTCGGGGGTGAATTCCCGGCGGTGTCGACGGGGGTCAGGATCGGAGCCGTCATGTCGCTTTGGATCTCCGCGGGCGACAGGGCACGGTCGTAGAGCCGGACTTCGTCGATGCGCCCCGCGAAATTCTGCCCGAACGGCGTATCGCCACCGAACGAGAGGGGACCACTAGACGTCGGGAAGGCTCCGGATTGCGCCCGGTTGTTCACTTCCGTCCCGTTCAAGTAGAGTCGCATCGTTGTTCCATCGTAGGTCGCCGAGACGTGCGACCAAACGTTCGGGGCCAGCGAGGAAGGTCCGAACAGGGGCGATGTAAAGCTCGATCCCAGACCATACGCCCCACCCGGTGGCGAATTTCCCTCGAGATAGTAGTTGTCGTTCCCCTTCATGATGATGTCGGTCCACCGCAGGGGCACTGCGGTCGGATAGACCCAGGCTTCGAGCGTCAACGCCGAGGACAGGCGGAGCGACGGCGCGTCGGGGACCGTCACCAACGAGCTCGTGCCATTGAATAGAAGCGCGCTGCCGTAACGCCCTTGCGACGTCCAGGTCGCACCGCTGATCGTGCCGGTGTTGTTCCCCCCAGACCGATCCGAAACCGTGGGCCCGCTGCCCTCGTCGAAGGCGTAGGCGGCCTTCAGGCCCACTGGACCGGTCGGAGTAAAGGTCGCCATCCAGCTCGCGTTGGTCGTGGGCGCCACGATCTCGTGGCTTCGCGCTCCTCCGTCCGACCACAACGTGAAGTCGTAGGGTGTGCCGCTAAACGTTTGTGCCGGCGCATTGATGACGTGATGGAAGTTCTTTACCTCGTCCAGCACGAAGGGCGTCACCTTGCGCACGCCGTCGACGTCCAACGAGAGCCCGCTCGGCTGGGTCGTGAACGTGAGGTTGACCTTGTCCGGAAAGACGCTGACCGATTTCGAGGCCGAGAGGCCGTTCGGGGCGGTGACGGTCAGGGTGAACTGGTAGTTTGTGGCGCCCGTGAAATCGTGGCCGGTGGACGGAATCGTGAAGGTTCCGCTCGTGATCCCCGTGAATGGCCCTCCACCCGGATGCACGTGCGAATCGTGATGGAACACGATGGACCAGGAAAAGGCGCTCGCGGGCAGGGCCGCGCCCGAGCTGTCGAATCCGCTCCCGGAGTACTGAACGACATCCCCGGCTTGAAACAGGGCTCCGTCCGTAGGCGTCAGGACCTGAACGGTGGGCGGAGTGCCGACCCTGATGGTGATAATGCTCGAGAGCGCCGTGCTCTGGCCGTCCGACACCTGGAGCAGCGCCGGGTACGTCCCGCTCGACGTGTAGGTGTGCGGGGGATTCGCCGCCGTCGACGTGGTGTTGTCTCCGAAGGTCCAGAGGTAGGAGAGCGTCGCCCCCTCCGGATCGGACGACCCGAGGCTGGAGAAGGCGACGTTCAGAGGCGCCGCGCCCGACGTGGGGCTCGCGCCCGCAACCGCCGTGGGCGGCAGATTGCTCGTGAGGGGTCGGATGCGCCGGATGGCAGCCTCGTTCGGCACGTGCTGGTCGTTGAAGCCGATGTCCACGTAGTAGAGCGAGCCGTCGGGACCCTGGAGGAGCTTTACGGGGTCGCCGTAGGGCCCGTCCTTAGATCCATCCGGCGGCTCGAACTCGACGACGCCCAGGAGATTCCCCGACTGGTCGAACGTCAACCGCTTGATCCAGTTCTGAACATAGTCGGCAAAGAAGTAGCTGCCCTCGTATTCGCTGGGGAACGAGCCGCCTCGATAGACGAAGCCACCCGTCATCGACGCGTCACGCCCGAGGTGAGGGTAGGCGTAGAGGGCATCGGTGATACCGGGGATGCCGCAGTACCCCTCGCAGATCGGCCATCCGTAGTTCGCTCCCGCGGCCCCCAGGTCTATTTCCTCCATCGCGGTGGACGGATCGTTGCCGCCCACGTCGCCGATAAAGATTCGTCCGCTCACCGGATCGTAGGAGGCCCGGAACGGGTTGCGTAGCCCGTACGCATAGATTTCGTCGCGGTTGGGGCCGGCGCCGTCGAAGAACGGATTGTCCGTAGGGATCGATCCGTCGGCGTTGATGCGTAGAAGTTTGCCGTGGTAGCTGTCCAGCCGCTGAGCATCCGGGCCGTTGAAGTGATCGCCGACGGTGATGAACAACTTGCCGCCCGGTCCGAAGAAGACCGACCCACCGTGATGCTCAAATTGTGCGGGCACCGCGTCCTGCCAAATGACGACCTCGCTGCCCGGAACCGTCCCGTCGCCATTCGCGGTGAAGCGAGAAACCCTGTCGGTGTTGCCCTGCGGAGTTGACGTGTTCGTGTAGAAGACGTAGTACCACTGATTAGTCGCGAAACCGGGATCCAAAGTGATATCCATCAACCCCTGCTCGCCTTGGAGCGCGCTGCCATTGAGCTGGAGGAACGGCGTCGGTTCGGGCGCGCTCGACCCGACATGAACGACCCAGATCTTCTCGATCAGCTCGCCGACGAGCATGCGCCCGTCGGGGAGGAAGGCGATGGTAGTGGCGGACGTGATTCCAGGCACAACCACCTCGTTGCTGAACGCGGGGTTCTGCACCGTGACCTGGAGCGGGGCGGCGGTACCGTGATTCCCCGAAGCGTCGGCGGCGTCGGCGGTCAGCGTATGGGTGCCGTTGCTGGCGGTGGTCGTGTTCCAGTTGACCAGGTACGGTGCGCTGAAGTCCGTGCCGATGTTGACGCCGTCGAGGAAGAGCGAGACGCTCGTTACGACGGTATTGTCGGAGGCGTTCAACACCACCTGCTCCACCCCGCCGACGTTGCCGGTGCTCGGCGGAACGATCGAGACGGTCGGCGGTATGTTATCGGGACTGCTCGGGCCGATCGGAGTCGTCATGTCCGTCTGGATCTCCGGAGCCGAGAGGGCCCGGTTGTAGAGCCGGACCTCATCGATGCTCCCCGTGAAGTTCTGGCCGAACGGAGCGTCACCCCCGAACGATAGGGAACCGCTCGACGTCGGGAAGGAGCCGGTCTGCGCCCGGCTGTTGACCTCAACCCCATTCACGTAGATCCGCATCGTGGATCCGTCGTAGGTGGCCGCGAGATGCGACCAGGTATTCAGGGCCAGGGCGGAGGTTCCAAACAGAGGGCTGGTGAACCTGGATCCGAGCGCGGGCAGTGCGGTCGGCATGGAGGTCGCCTCGAGATAGTAGTCGTCGTTCCCCTTCATGATGAGGTCGGTCCACCGCCCGGGCACCGCCGTCGGAAACAACCAGGCTTCGAGCGTCATTGCCGAAGTCAGGCGCAGGGAGGGCGAGTCGGGGACCATCACCAGGGCGTTCGTCCCATTGAACTGCAGCGCGCCGCCGAAGCGACCCTGCGAGGTCCGGGTCGCATTCATGATCGTGCCGCCATTGCCGAATCCCGAAACGTCGAGGACACTGGACCCGGAGGTCTCGTTGAAGCTGTAGGCGCCCTTGAGTCCTGGGGCTTGAGCCGACGCCGGGCAGGGGATGAGAACGACCGAAATCGTGAGCAGTGTGACGAAGGCGCAGATAAATGGGGTGCGTTTCACGGCTTGAGGTCCCCCGCAAGATCCTTCCAATGGTAGCGAACCCACCTCAGTAGAACGATACCACAGGCCATCTTGTTCCGTAGGTTCATGGGGACTCTGGCGACGGCCGAGGCGAACCCCCGGAGATAGGCCCAGTGCGGAAACACACGCCTGCCCGCATGGTTGGGGCTCAGCCAGGCGTAGCGTTCCCGTAGGGTGGGGTAGGCTTGGACCGAGCGCCCCGTGTGCTCGCGCCGCATGTAGAGGTACTCGGGGAGGCGCACGATGCGACCCCACAGGGCCAGCTCCGCGAGAAGGATCCTGTCGTGTCCGGGGTGAATCACGAACAGGGGCGTTCGCCGCATCGTGTCGGCGCGGGTAACGCCGTAGGACGCATCCGTAATCGTGAAGGTGTTCGTGAACTCGCTCAGCCGTTCCGCCGGCCGCTGCGAATCGGCTGTATGCGGAGACTTCATCTGCCGCCGGATCGTCCCGGTCTCATCGATGATGGCCATCTCCGAACAGACGAGCACCGTGCCGGGATCCCGCTCCAGACATCGCACGCATTGTTCCACGTAGGTCGGCTGCCACACGTCGTCATCCGCAGCCAACATGTAGTACGTCCCGGTGGCCAGCGAGAAGGCCCGGTTGGCATTGGGCACGCCGCCGATGTTCTCCGGGAGACGAGAGTAGCGGACCCTGTCGTCCTCCGCCGCGTACCGTTGGCAGATCTCGGGAGTCGCGTCGGTCGAGGCGTTGTCCGAAATGATGAGCTCGATGTTCCTGTAGGTCTGATGGAGCAGAGACTCGACCGCCTCCCCCAGGAATCGCTCGCCGTTGAATACCGGAAGGCCAATGCTTACGAGCGGCTCAGCCATCGGGCTGGAGCGGCTTGGGGTCGGAAACCCGCCGCAGCCATATCTCCCGGAAGTACGGCGTCACGCGGCGCGTGCAGAGCAACGAGTACGGTGTGTATAGCGCTCGGCAATAGACGCCTTCTAGGGTGATGCAGGGATTCTTGAACGTCATCATCCGGCCCGACTTTTCCTCGATGATCCTCTGAACCCGCTGCGCTACCCGAAATCGCTGACCGCACGAGGGCGTCATCTCCACGTTGTACTTGAGGCCTCGATTCTCGAGTCGGGGAGTGATGGTCTTCAAGATCTCGTCGTGACTCTTGACCTCCACCCACTCCCCGGGCTGGAGATCGAGCCGCTCATCCGGGGTCGGCGCTCCTTCCGGGATCGCGCCTTCGCGGTACGGATCCGGTCGCCCCATCAGAAGTCGGTGGACGCGGTCGTATAGCCCGCGACTGAGACTCCAGCCGAGGGGAAGCTCCCGCAGGCGCCAGACGAGATGCAGAACGACGACCCGGGCAATGTCCCTCAATCCTGCGTTCCGGGTGCGGAAATCCGCGATGAAATGCGATACGGCCAGCGGCCGGAGCGGCTCGGTGGCGGCCCAGTGTTCGGTCGCCTGGCAGTAATAGCGCTGTTCTCCGTTCGCCGTGACCGAGCTGGTCGAGTCATTCAGCTGGCCCTCGGAGCAGGGGGCCTTGCGCTGCCGGGGAGGTCCGGAGGACCCGGCCGGCGTCGCCTCCAGGGCGCCGTCCACCGGCTTGAGCCATTTCGTCTTCCAAAAGAACAGGCAGCGCGCCTGGCACCCACCATGGGCGGAGCCGTCGCACCGGAGGTCTTCCAGAAAGACCGCGTCGTGCATACGACGTCCCATGAGCAGCGTCGCGGTATCGCACGTTTTATGCGCCACCCCGGACACGCGGTAGCGACGCCCGCAGTGCCGCAGCATCTCGGGCATGAACTGCAAGCGGTCGAGGCGCCCATCGGGGCCGAGCGTCCCTAGGATTTCCTCCTTGCTCCGCACCTCAACCATGTCACCCGTGCGAAACATCATCGGTATCCCGCTTGTCGTAGGTGGGCGCGGCAGGCTGCCGCTGCTTGGAATCTCGCTGTGGGGAGATCCAGTTGTAGATGATGCGGATAGGCGCTGACGTCGTCGGTGATCCTAGACCCTTCGGCCATACGACCCTCCCTGGATCGACGCCAACTCATTATAAGCCTATCAGATTCGGGCCAAGCTTGTCAAACTCCCTCATGGGCGCGGCCGCCCTCCCAGGCCCTGTCGGCCCGGTCCACGATTTCGCGCGCGATCGCGAATGAGGAGGTTGCCGCCGGGGATGGCGCGTTCATCACATGGACGGCGGGGCCCTCCGCGACAATCGCGAAATCCTCGACGAATCTCCCATCCCGCGCGACAGCCTGAGCCCGGATCCCCGACGGACCCGGGAGGAGATCGCGTGGACGGATCTCGGGGACGTAGCGGGCCAGGTCGCGAGCGTAGACCTCCTTGACCCAGTCGCGCCAGAGCTCGGCCAGGCCAGTCTGCCAGTGATGGCCCAAAACTCGCCAAAGCCCCGGCCATGCCGCCATCTCAGCGACATCCCGAAGCGCGAAATCCGCGCGTCCGTAGCCTTCCCGCGCCAGAGCCAGGACGGCATTGGGACCCGCCCAGACTTCTCCGTCGATCCGAGGCGTAAAGTGAACACCCAGGAACGGGTAGCGCGGATCGGGCACTGGGTAGATCATCGAGCGTACAAGCGACCGCGCCTCCGGACGCAGTCGATAGTAGTCGCCCCGAAAGGGGATGATGCGGAGCCCGTCGACCGGACCTGAGAGCGATGCCACCCGATCGCACTGCAGGCCCGCGCATGCGACGAGGCGTCTCGCGCTCAAGGGCCCTTGTGAGGTTTCGAGCGTCAGTCCATCACCGTCGCAGCGAATTCCACGTACCTCTCGGCCCAACAGGATTTCGGCGCCGAGCCCACGCGCCTCCTCGGCGATCGCCTCCGCGACGGCAACGTAGTCGACAATTCCGGCACCCGGGACCCAGAGCGCGGCAATACCGGAGGCGTGCGGCTCGCGCTCCCGTATCGCCTCGGCTGGGAGCAGTTCGATGCCCTCGACGCCGTTCGCGCGCCCTCGAGCGCCGAGTTCCTCGAGCATCGCCCGCTCGCGTTCTTCGACGGCAACGATCAACTTTCCGGGGAGCGCGTAGGGGATTCGCTTGGCATCGCAGAAGCGAAGCATCGCGGCCCGCCCCTCGACGCAAAGGCGAGCCTTGAGGCTGCCCGGACGGTAGTAGACGCCGGTGTGGATGACCCCGCTGTTGTGTCCTGTTTGGTGGCGAGCGAGGGTAGCCTCTTTCTCTAGAACGGCGACCCGGATTCCTGGTTTGCGAAGTAGCATCTCGCGCGCGGTAGCGAGGCCGAGGATGCCTCCACCGACGACCGCGCAATCGAAGGGACGCCCCGCGGTCGCGCCGATCACCTCGGCTCCCCGAACGTCCCGTTCCACGGCATCGGTCTCCCCTGGACCCTCGTCATGAGCGGGCCGCGAGCCACGTCTCCCATTGTAATGCAGGCGTCGACCCGGTTGAGCCCCACGACGCCCTCGGCCCGGCCCGTGCGACGCTTGTGGGACACGATTCAGACGTGATACCATTGATACCGATTTCGGCGCCAATGCGCCTGTTGTGCCTACGGGCGCTGTGGTGGCGAAAGGGAGTCTTGAGCCTCGTGAGGGTAGACGACTACCAACCAGAATCCTATCCTGCCGCCCGCGTTCCGCTCTTTCCGGTAGTTTCCGCGGGCACGTTCACCACGCCCACGCGGATGGTTCTTCCCTCGGTCCTCGACGCGAAATGGGTCCTGCACGTCACCTATGGTCGGATGGCGATAGGTCTCGCGCTGCGGGACATGGGAATCCGGCCGGGGGAGAAGGTCCTGATCCCGGCGTATCACTGTCTTTCGATGGTCGCGCCGGTCGAGTGGTCCGGTGCCAAGCCGGTCTACTACCGCGTGCGCGAGGACACCTCGGTGGACCTGGAGGACATACGCGGGCGGGTGGATCGAAGCACCCGGGCTCTGATGGTCACCCACTATTTCGGCTTCCCTCAGAATATGGGCGCGATCCGGACGTTTTGTGACTCGATGGGATTGGTGCTGCTCGAGGACTGCGCGCACGTTATCTTCGGAGAGTACGAGGGGTCTCCGCTCGGCTCCTTCGGTGACTACACGATCGCCAGCCCGATGAAATTCTTCCCGATTTACGATGGTGGCCTCCTGACGTCGCACCGTCGCCCCCTCGATCGGATCACCTTGAGCCCGCTCGGCTGGACGTTCAGCCTGCGAGCCGCGGTCATTCTTCTCGAGCGTTCTCTCGAATATCGCCGTCTCGGGCCTGCAGGGTTGGTGCTCGCGGTGCCGCTGTGGCTGAAGACGGTGCTTCTCCGGATCGCGAAGGCCGTCGGGCCGGGGAAGCCTGAGGAGTGGTGGGGTCCCGCGGTGGGCGAGCGATCGTCGGGGCGGACGGGTGATTTCGAGCCGAGGTGGATGGACCGGAGGATGTCGCAGACGTCCCGTACCCTGATGAGGCTGGCGTCGAAGCCGCGCCTCGCGGTAGCGAGGCGACGCAATTACGCGTTCCTGCTTGAGCGGCTCTCGGGACTCCCCGGCGCCCGTCCCTTGTTTCCGGCGCTGCCAGATGGGGTAGTCCCGTTCGCGTTTCCGCTCCTGGTGGACGATCCGGCTCCGATCTTTCATTCACTGAAGGCCCAGGGCGTGCCCATCATGCGCTTCGGTGAATTCCTTTCGGAAGAGATTGATCCGGCCGCCTTTCCGGAGGCGATCGACCTTTCGCACCAGGTGTTCCAGTTCCCGTGCCACCAGGAGATGACGCAGAAGGACCTGGATTGGTTGGCCGAGACAGTCCGCAAGGAACTCCTGGCCGCGGCGGACGCTCCACACCGGATCGCCGGCTAGGTCTCATTTTGTGAGTTGGATCTTCGAGCCCGCCGCCACCGGCTTCGAGCGACGCGCGTCGGAGTGGGACGCTCTGAATCGGGAGCATGGGAACCACATCCTCCTCGACTCGCGCTTTGTAAGCACTCTCATACGCTGCTTCGCGACGCCCGCGACGCTCCTCGGCGTCTCAATTCGCCCCGGGGCTCGCGGCATCGCCCTTCTCGAACGCGGGCGCTTCGGCTTCGCATCAACCTTTCAGCCGTCGCAGAGTCCTCTGGGATTGATTCTCTTAGAGTCGGCGGATCTGGCCATTCCGATGTCGCTGGATCTTCTGCGCTGCCTCCCAGGTTACGCACTGGGGGTCTCGATTCTGCAACAGGATCCCGACTGCACGCTCTTTCCGAGCGACCGCCTACCTAGGACCGCCGAGAGGGTGGACTACATCGATACGGGCCGGCTCCGGGTAGAGGGCACGTTCCAGGACTATTTTCATGCCCGAGGAAAGAACCTCACGCACAACCTCAGCCGGCAGCGCCGGCGCCTCGCCGAAGAAGGGCGGTCCATCAAGCTCCGGATCGTTCGGGATCCCGATAGGGCAGCCGACTGCGTCGCCACGTACGGTCACCTGGAGGGCTCGGGCTGGAAAGCCTCGGGAGGCACCGCCGTGGCCGCGGACAACCCTCAGGGTGTCTTCTACCGTACGGTCTTGGAGACGTTTCTTGCGAGGGAAGAGGGGACTGTCTTTCAGCTGGAGGTCGACGGCAAGGTCATCGCCAGCGACCTCTGTCTGGAGCGGGACGGCGTGATGGTGATCTTGAAGACCGCGTATGACGCGGGGGTCAAAGGTCTATCTCCAGGCCTCCTGCTCCACCAGGAAATCTTCGAATACTGCTTCTCGACCAGGGACATCAAGATTGTCGAGTTCTACGGGCGCGTCCGCGAATGGCATACGAAGTGGACCCAGGAATTTCGCCGGATGTACCACGTGAATCTCTATCGGGCGCCGTGGACCGCAAGCGTGCGATCGATCGCGAGGAAGGGAATGGGGTTCCTCAGACGCGAGCGGCCCACCGTGTCCCAATGAGTGCACCCCGGCGTTCGAACTCGTGCGAACTCTCCGGAATGCCTGATGCAAATGGGGATTCTGGCGTGCGAATGCAGCCCCTTGGGGCTGTTCGCGCCCGAAGTAAGGGCATGGAAGGCTAACATATGACTGTTCTCGATCGCCGCTGACAGGGTTGGCATCGATTGTGCTAGCTTCATTTGGAGGGGATACCGTGGGCTGGTTCCGGTCTCATTCCGGACAACCTCTAGCAGACAAAACGCACGACACATCTTGGACTGGGGGAATAAACTTGCCGCTCAACCGATGCACGTGCGCCCGCGGTCAGAAGGTCCGTCATTCCCGCTCGCTGTGGCGCCGGCGCTACCTAGCTTCGGTCCTGGCCGGCATTCTCGGGCTCATCTCCGTGCCAGGGATGTCCTGGGCACAATCCGGCGCACCCGCATGGGTGACCAACCTTCCCTATTGGCAGTGGTATCAGATACCGAACACGGCCCTTGAAAGCGTCGAGCCCAGCCCAGTACCGGTCGGCGGGACCGGCCCATCCTCGAAGATCATTGCCTGGTGCGGAGCGACCCTGAAGCGTCAGGGAAGCGTCTATCTCATCGGTGCAGCCGGCGGACATGCGGACTATGCCGGCAACGAGGTGGACGCCCTTCAACTGAACACAGCCAGTCCTCAATGGGTACAGTTGCGCGGACCGAGCGCCGACAGCGATGTTATCAACGCGGCCCAGTTCTACTTGGACCGAAGGCCCTCAGCGACCCACACCTACTGGGCCTCACAGTTCATCAACGCCCGCAACCGATTGCTCGTGATGCCAAGCCCCGGCATGGGGGCGGCGTTCATACCGCCCCCACCGGGCGGCTGGCCGTATTCCGGTGACGCCGGCTACACGTTCAGCTTCAACATGGGAACCAACGACTGGGACGCGCCTGAATATATCGACCGCTACACGGGCAGCGGAGACTTCACGGCCGCCTTCGTCGCCAAGCATCCGGTCACCGAGGACATCTATTACAACCGATACCCCTCGGGCTGGTGGCGATGGACCCAGGCGACCAACGTTTGGACGAAACTCAACAACACGAACAATTACCCCCCTGGCAATTACGCCGGAGCCGCCATCGATCCGACTCGAAACCTAATTCTCGCCATCGGCGGGGGATATCCGGCGCAGGTGCGCGACCTGAACGGAAATCTCATCTCAGTCACGTTCGGCGGGCTGGGGGCTGGTGCGATCAACCTCGACAGCTATCCAGGCGTTCTCTATGACGAGGCCAATGACCGTTTTCTCGTGGTCTTCAATACCGGCTCCTCGATCAAGATTCGCCGCATCAACCCCGCGAATTGGGCCGTCGATGAGCCGGCCGTCACGGGCACGCCTCCCCTGGATCGACGGAACGGCGTTCTGAACTCCGTTCAGTATGTTCCGGAGCTCGGGGGAATCGTCATGGCGACCACCTACAGCGGAAACGTGTACTTCATGCGGCTTTCCGCGACGTCCTCCGACACAGTCGCTCCGTCCGCCCCGACCGCTCTGCAGGCCAGATAGACGCGATTCACTGCTCCCTCACCGATCCGGCGCAGACTGTGCTAGCTTCGCCGCACGATGCAAGTTGCCGTGATCATCCCGTACTTCCAGCGCCGGAGCGGCATTCTACGCAAAGCCATCGGCTCCGTGCTCGATCAGCGGGGCGCGCCGGAGCTGCACGTGATCGTCGTCGATGATTCGTCGCCCGTCTCAGCGCTGGATGAGACTTCGGATGCTGCGCCCACGCCTCAGGTCAACCTTCGTGTGATCCGTCAGGAGAATCGAGGCCCAGCTGCGGCTCGAAACCGTGGCCTCGACGAGGTACCGCGAACCGCGGACTACGTAGCGTTCCTCGATTCCGACGACGAATGGACCCCAACCCATCTGAGCAATGCCGTCCTGGCGCTTCAAAGCGGGTTCGATTTCTACTTCGCGAATCATTATCAGCTCGATCAAAAGGTCGGCGCCTTTGAGCGCGCCGGCAGCATGCGCTTGGACCGTCACCAACCCCTCGACGTGGGCAGCAAGCTCTATGTCTTCCAGGAAGACATGTTCCACCAGATCCTGACGGGCAATGTCATTGGGACTTCGACCGTGGTAATGCGAAATTCGGCGCTCGGACGTCTGCGGTTCCGGGAGCAATTTGTCTACGCGGGAGAGGATTACCTGTTCTGGATGGAGTGTGCCCGAACTACGGACCGCTTCGTGTTTTCCACGGACGTCGAGTGCACGTATGGAGCGGGAGTCAATCTGTATTCCGGATCCGGGTGGGGGACCGAAACTCACCTAGACCGGGTAGTGCACGAGACCGGGTTTGCACACGCCGTGCTCGGACTGTTCGACCTCACGGGCCCACAGCGACAGCTCGTCCATCGCAAGCTGGGGGTGCTCCGCGAGGGATTTGCTCGGGACCTGATCCACCGGCTACGACATCGAAGGGGGCTTAAGCTACACCTCGTGGCCGACCAGTTTCGCCGAGATCCGATGTCTGCAATCCTCCTGGTACCGAACATCGTGAAGGTGGCCATGCGGCGAGAGCGGCAGGACCCCGGCCGGTAACGCATTTGCGCGCCCGGCCGGGGGCGTGATACAATTGGCTTTCGTGAACGAAATCGACTTTCCGAAGACCCCTCGCGTCCGCACCAAGACTTCGCTTGCAACTGCTTTAGCGATATTCGGTTGCGCGCTTTCCATGATCTCGAGTCTAGTTTTTGCGGAGCCCCCTCCCGCCGATGATACCGGCTTCACGGACCCCTCGGCCGGCGACGATTATTTCATGGCGCCTTATGTCCCGAAGGTTAAGTCCTGGTTGGCCCTGGTCGAACTGGGACACGCGAACGAGCGAGTGTGGAAGCTCTTTCGCTCCGGGGACAACGCCGACCCTCTTCAGGACACTCAGTACGCGCTGGTCCGATTTCCGAACCATCCACGGGCACTCAATCTGCTCGTAGAGATCGCAAAGGCGATGGATCGCCCTTCGTTGCCGCTTCCCTATTTCGAGCGAGCGCTGAAATACTACCCACAGCACGCCTTCACGCACGCCCAGTACGGCCACTACCTCGTGGATATCGGGGCCACCAGCGCGGGAATCGCGGAGCTCACAGAGGCCCTGCGGATGGACCCAAGATTGCTGCAGGCTCGCGCATGGCTCGATGAGGTCCAACCGCGCTTCCAGAGCCGAAGCGACAGCACACGCGTCGCCCCTACCGGCTCCGTCACCGATCGGACCAGGGAGGCTGGGGGAGAGTAGCCGCATCGCGTCGCTCGATGGCCAAGATGTATGCCGCGAGCAAACGAGGTCGGACCTTCTCCCAGGTAAAATCGCGGACGTGTTCGAGCCCGGCCCGGACGAGCGCCGCTCTGTGATCCGGATCCGACAGTAGATCGAGCGCCGCCCTGGCCATCGCCTCGGGATCCCGAGGTGAGACCAGGACCGCCGTCCTGCCGTGGGTGACGAGGTCGGGGATACCTCCGACGTCCGTGCTCACGACGGGAACGCCGCTCGCGAGCGCCTCTAGGATCGAGATCGGCATGTTGTCCACCAGGCTTGGATTCAAGACGAGATCGGCCTGGCTGTAGAGGGCTGCCATCCGCTCATTCTCCAGTCGCCCCGTGAACACGACCGCATCCCGGATCCCAAGCTCTCCGACCAACGCCTCGAGGGATGCCTGCGCCGCACCGGATCCGGCGATCGACAACTTCGCGCCGGCGATTTGATCCCGCACGATGCGAAACGCTCGGATCGCGGTCCCGACGTCGTAGATCGCCTCGAGATTTCGCGCCACGACGAGATGCGGGACCCCGCTCGACGGACGTGATGAAACAGGGGCAGCGGCGAATCGTCGGAGGTCGACGATGTTCGGGACCACCTCCGCGTCGAATCCGTACTCCCGGAAAATTCGTTCGAGAAACGTCGATGGAACGATGACGGCGGAGCAGCGGGCGAGGGTGGGGCGGATCCAGGGCTGCGATGAACGGAAAAAATCACCGGCGCCACCGCCCCGATAATTCACGACCACGGGAAGTCGCCGCACGGCCGCGATCCAGACCGCGGGGGCAGCGAAGAGGTGCCAGGACCAACCCGAGCTTGCCATGACGTGCGAGATGTCGGCCCGGCCGGCCGACCGCCAGAGACGGCCCAGGTAGGGAACGAGCCGAAACGCCGCCCGGAGCAGCGGTACGCGTCCGATACTGCGCGGATGGTAGGGAGCATTCACTTCGACCAACTGGACGGAGGCCCCTTCGCGGCGCAGCAGCTCCGCCAGCTGCACCGTCTGATTCGCCATGCCGCCGCTCGGCGGGGGAACCGGGCCGACGAGCAGGACCCGCAAGCCCTTGAACTCGACGCTCACGGCTTGCGCGCTTGCGCCGAGGCGTAGACCTGACGGTACCGGCCCACGGCCCCGGACCACGTGCGTTCCGTCTCCACGAAGCGCCTCCCGGCGCCGCGAAGCGCCGGCCAGGTATCCGGTGCGCCGAGAACTCGAAGCACGGTCATGGCCAGGGCCTCCGGGTCTCCCGCGCGAAAGAGGACGCCGGTCTCGCCGTCGCGGATGAGCTCGCGGTGCCCTCCCACATCCGACGCGATCAGTAGCCTCCCTTGAGCCATCGCTTCGAGCGGCTTGAGCGGCGTGACCAGGTCGGTCAGCCGTGTATGGAGGCGGGGATAGACAAGGAGATCGATCAGGTCGTAGTACCGATTCACCTGGTCGTGGGGGACTCGCCCGAGAAAGCGAATTCGGTCGCCCAGACCCATGGACTCGGCCTGGCGACGAAGGTTGGCATCCTCCGGACCGCCTCCCACGAGTAGCACACGAACATCGGGCGCCCGCGACAGGACCATGGGAAGGGAGCGCAGGAGCAGCTCTAGGCCCTCGTAGTGGTAGAACGAGCCGATGAACCCGAGCACCCTGCCGCTCTCCAGATGCAGCTCCCGCATCAGCCCGGTATCGGGCCCGCTCGCCCCCGGGAACTGATCCACATCGACCGCGTTGGGGATCACGGTGACCCGCTCCCCGGGAATTCCGCGGCCGACGATGTCGCCGCGGAGCCCTTCACAAATCGTCGTGACGGCCGACGCTCGCCGAAGCGCGTACGTCTCGAGCGCGCGCGTCATGCGATAGCGCGGCCCCCAAGCGCCGGTCGTGCCGTGGTCCACGGCGGCGTCTTCCCAAAAGGCCCGCACCTCGTAGACGACCGGGAGGCCGAGTTGATGCCCGACGCGAAGAGCAGGGAGGGCGTCCAGAACCGGGGAATGGGCGTGGAGGATATCGGGCCGAACCTTCCGCGCCACGGTCCTGAGACGGGACTCGAGATCGTGGACGAGCGAGATCTCCCGTAGGACTGGCACGGATGCGAGTGGGCCCGAGCGGGCCCGCGTGCGGTAGAAGTGCAATCCGTCCACCTGCTCCTCCTCCACCAGGCAGCCCTCTTGCTTGGGACCGGTGAGGTGCTCGGTTTCCCACCCGAGCCGGCGCTGCTCCCGGAGGATTGCGAGCGTGCGGAACGAATAACCGCTGTGGAGCGGAATCGAGTGGTCGAGGATATGAAGAATCCGCACGTCTAGACGCCGAGCCCCTCGGGCGCCGGCGCCTTCGTTCCTAGAATCCGTTGAAGGCTCGACTCGAACATCATGAGAGCCCAGAGAGGAGCGCTGTGATCGCGGACCTGGGACTGATGCTGGTCCACCATCTGCTCCACAACGGCGAGATCGAAGTAACCCAGCTCTCTCATCGAATCGCCCAGCACCGCATCGCGAACGCGCTGGCGCAGGGGACCTCGGAACCAGCCCGTCAGGGGGACGGAAAAGCCCATCTTCGGCCGGTACAAGAGGTCGTGCGGCAGGTATTTCTCCAAGGCGCGCTTGAACACGAACTTGCTCGTGCTGCCGCGGAGTTTCAGATCGGGAGATAACCCCGAGAGCCACTCCACGAGCGTATGGTCCAAGAGCGGAACTCTCACTTCCAGGGAGTGCGCCATGCTCGCGCGGTCGACCTTGGTGAGTATGTCTCCGACAAGGTAGGTCTTGAGGTCGAGGTATTGAACCAGAGAGAGCGAGTTCGAGGTCGGAGCCACGCGAGCGTGCCGCCGAAGCACGTCGATCGCGTTGTATCCCTGAAGCTCGGATCGAAATGAGTCGCGGAACAGGCGGCGGCGGAGCGGATCGCTCATCAGGGAGACGCTGTGGAAGTAGCCGTCCACGGAATCCCGCGCGATACCCTGAAAGGTGGTCTTCGCTCGAAGAACTCTCGGCGCCCAATCGGCCTTGGGGTAGACGGCACCCAGGAGTCCGAAGACCGGCCGGCGGATGGAGAGGGGCAGGAGCCCCCTCATTCGCTCCTCGTAGAGGTGCCAGCGGTAACGCCGATACCCCGCAAGATTCTCGTCGCCGCCGTCACCCGAGAGGGCGACGGTCACCCGCTTCCGCGCCAGCCCGCACACGCGGTAGGTCGGAATCGCGGAGCTGTCGGCGAACGGCTCGTCGTAAAGATCGCCGAGTTTCCCGACGAGGTCGAAGCTGTCGGGACTCACCGTTTCCACTTGGTGGCGCGTCCCGTACCGCCGGGCGACCTCTTCGGCGAAATCCGATTCGTCGTAGCCGCGCTCCCCGAACGCCATCGTGCACGTGTTGACCGGATCGGCGGAGAGTCCCGCCATCATCGCCACCACGGCGCTGGAGTCGACGCCTCCCGATAGGAACGCCCCGAGCGGTACTTCCGAGATGAGGCGGATTCGCACCGCCTCGCGCAGGCGGGAGATCAGCTCCTCCCCGGCGTCCTCGACCGACCGGGCTCCGTTCGGCGAGAACGGGACATCCCAGAACTCACGAGGGGCGGGAATCGTCTGGCCGCGCCGCACCGTGAGGGTGTGCGCCGGGGACAGCTTGAGGACCTGCTTCAAGATCGTGCGCGGTTCCGGAACGTAACCGTAAGCGAAGTAGTCCTCGATCGCGCAGGGATCGAGCGCCCTCCGGAGGTCCGGGTGGCAGAGAAGGGCTTTCAGCTCCGAGCCGAAGAGGAGCGTTCCATCCGGGAGCGGGGCATAATAGAGCGGTTTGACTCCAAGGCGGTCGCGCGCGAGGAAGAGCGTCTCGGTGTTCCGGTCCCAGAGCGCGAACGCGAACATCCCGCGGAATCGATCGACGCAGCGCTCCCCCCACTGCTCCCATCCGTGGACGATGACCTCGGTGTCGCATCGCGTGCGGAACACGTGCCCGAGGGACGCCAGCTCATCGACAAGCCCTTGAAAGTTGTAAATCTCGCCGTTGTAGACAACGACGACGCTCTTGTCCTCGTTATAGAGCGGCTGACTTCCTCCCGAGAGGTCGATGATCGACAGCCGGCGATGGGCCAGGCCGACGCCGGGCTCTTCGTGATACCCGAACGCATCCGGCCCCCGGTGGAGAATGGAGTCGTTCATCCGCTCCAAGACACGCCGATCGGGCGGACGGCGATCGCGCGTATCCACGACGCCAGCAAATCCACACATGGCGATTCCTCTCCTCTGCAACTGGCCTGCGCGTGTAGGAAATCCAGCCCCGCTTCGGGCGATGGTAGCATGTCCGGAAGTTGCGCGGCGAAGGGGGTACCGTATCGACGGCACTCGGTTGGTCCAGGACGTCGACGCGACCCATGCTATGATATATAGAGTAGCCGTCGTTCTGAGCTGCCCGTGACGTGGGGTGAAAATGGGGCGCGACGCGTACACAGCCCTGGTAGCACGGCCCCTCTTCCGTGCGCAGGAGCGCCTCAAGGGGCACCAGACCATGCGGCGGCTGCGAGAGCTCGAGCGCAGCCAGTGGTGGGACCAGCCCACCCTCGGGTCCTTCCA
>JBGPMG010000025.1:0-20033 GCA_041486815.1 Candidatus Eiseniibacteriota bacterium
CTCCGCGACGTGGTGATTCCGGGCCGTCCTCCCGATTACAAAGGCAAGGTACGCGACCTCTACACCCTCGACGGGCTGCTCGTGCTTGTCGCGACGGACCGGGTATCCGCATATGACGTCGTTCTGGACGAAGCCATTCCCGGTAAGGGGCGCGTACTCACTCAAATTTCCAGATTTTGGTTCGAGAAGCTCCGGGAGATCGCCCCGAGCCACTACATCTCGACCGACGTGGCTCGATTCCCGCAGCCGTTCGCCTCGCATCGAAATCTTCTCGATGGACGATCGATGCTCGTCACGCGCGCGAAGCGATACGACGTCGAATGCGTCGTGCGAGGCTACCTCGCCGGCTCCGGCTGGAAGGAGTACCAGGCGTCGGGCACCGTCTGCGGGGTGAAGATCCCAGCGGGCCTCAAGCTCTACTCCCGACTCCCCGAGCCGATCTTCACGCCGGCGACCAAAGCCTCCCAGGGTCACGATGAGAACATCGACTTCGACCGGATGGTCGCGATCGTCGGCGGCGAGACGGCCGAGCGGCTCCGGGCCGTGAGCCTCGAGATCTACAAAGCAGCCGCGAAGCACGTGGAAGGCTGCGGACTGATCCTCGCCGACACGAAGTTCGAGTTCGGGGAGAAGGACGGCTCGATCCTCTGGATCGACGAAGCACTCTCGCCGGACTCCTCCCGCTACTGGCCGGGCAATGCGTATCGCGAGGGTGCCGCGCAGGACAGCTTCGACAAGCAGGTGATCCGCGACTACCTCGATTCGATCGGCTGGGATCGGAACCCGCCGCCACCCCGCCTCCCGGAGCAGGTGGTGGAGAAGGCGGCGCGCCGCTATGAGGAAGCCCTAGCGATCATCACGGGGGCTGGCGCAGCGAAGTGACACCCATCCGGGTCGGCCGGGCGCTCCTCTCCGTAACCGACAAAACCGGCCTGGTCGAATTCGCGCACGGGCTCGCGCGGCACGGCGTGAAGATTCTCTCCACGGGGGGAACCGCCGTGGCGCTCCGCGACGCGGGCGTGACGGTGCGGGACGTCTCGGAGGTCACCGGATTTCCCGAGCTCTTCGGCGGGCGCGTCAAGACGCTCCATCCCGCGATCCACGGCGGAATTCTATACCGCCGCGGCTTGGCCGCGGACGAGGAGGATAGGCACAAGCACGGGATCGTCTCGATCGATCTGGTTGCGGTGAACCTGTATCCCTTCGAGCGCACCGTGGCCACGCCCGGCGTGGCTCACGCCGATGCGATCGAGCAGATCGACATCGGCGGCCCGGCGCTGATTCGCGCCGCGTCGAAGAACCACGACCACGTGGTGGTCCTCACCGACCCCGGGCAGTACGACGAAATCCTGAGCGCCCTCGACCGCCTAGGCGGCGTTCCGGTGGAAACCGCCCGGCGGCTCGCACGCCTGGCATACGAGCGGACGTCCGCCTACGACGCCGCGATCGCGCGGTATCTCGCCGCGGGCGAATCGCCGGAGCCGCTCCCTCACGCCGCTGCCGCCGTTGGGCTTCCGGGCGCGATCGGTGGAGCGAGCGGAGCCGCGAACGCCCCGGCGGTCGAGGGCTCGACGTCACTCCCCGAGTCGCTCGATCTTCGCTACCGGTTGAGCCAGCGTCTTCGCTACGGTGAAAACCCCGGGCAGGATGGGGCTCTCTACGCTCCGGCGCAGGGAGGCGCCGTGGAAGCGCTGACGCAGCTTCGGGGGAAGACCCTCTCCTTCAATAATCTTCTCGACGTCGAGGCCGCTCTGGCGCTTCTCCACGAGTTCTCCGACAGCGCGGCCGTGGTGGTCAAGCACCGGAATCCATCGGGCGTCGCGACCGCGAAGACGCCGGCGGAAGCGATCCCGCTGGCGCGGGACGGCGACCCGCTTTCGGCCTTCGGTGGGATTCTCGGGATGAACCGTCCCCTCGACGCGGCGGCGCTCGAGGCGATCGGGAGCTTCTTCTTCGAGGTCGTGCTCGCGCCTTCCATCACGGCGCCGGAGGAGAAGCTCGCCTCGCTCCGCAAGAATCTCGTGCTCCTCGCGGTGCCCGACCTCCTGCGCGGAGGACGAACCGGCTGGAGCGCGCGCACGATCCTGGGCGGCCTCCTCGCCGAGACGGATCCGGGCCCGCCTCAATTCCCGGCGTGGAAGCGAGTGACAAAGGCCGAGCCGACGCGGCAGCAGCTCGCCGACCTCCAGTTCGGGTGGCGCGTCGCCCGGCACACGATCTCGAACGCCATCGTGGTGGCGCGGGACGGCAGAACCCTCGGGATCGGAGCGGGGCAGTCGTCCCGGGTCGACGCCGTGCGTCTGGCGCTTCTCAAGGCGGAGCGCTCCGGCCACGACGTGCGGGGGGCGGTCCTCTGCTCGGACGCCTTCTTTCCCTTCGGCGACTCGGTCGAGATCGCGGCTCAGGCCGGGATCGCCGCGGTCGCGCACCCGGGCGGATCGGTGCGGGACGCCGAATCGATCGCCGCGGCCGACAAAGCGGGAATCGCGATGCTCCACACCGGTGAGAGGTGCTTCCTCCATTGAGCCATCAACGCCTCCTGATTCTCGATTTCGGATCCCAATACACGCAGCTGATCGCGCGACGGGCGAGGGAGCTGGGCGTCTTCGCCGAGATCCACGCGCCGACCATCTCGCCCGAGGAGCTGGAGCGGCTCGATCCGAAGGGGATCGTGCTCTCGGGCGGCCCCGCGAGCGTGCTCGACGCGGGCGCGCCGGGGATCCCCCCGGCCGTGCTCAAACGCGGGGCTCCGATCCTGGGCGTCTGCTACGGCATGCAGCTCCTCGCCAAGGAGCTGGGCGGGAAGGTGCGGCCGAGCGACCGGCGGGAGTACGGGATGGCGACCCTCACGGTTGGCCGCCCCGGGACCATTCTCGCGGGCCTCCCCAAGGAGAGCCGAGTCTGGGCGAGTCACGGCGACTTCGTCGAGGCGTTGCCCCCCGGCTTCACACTCCTGGGCACCAGCGGGGAAGGGCTCTTCGCCGCCGCCGAGGACTTGGCGCGGCAGATCCACGCCGTGCAGTTCCATCCCGAGGTCGCGCACACGGAGCAGGGCACGCGAATCTTGAAGAATTTTCTCTTCGAGATTTGCGGATTCGCGGGGGACTGGACGATGGGGCAGGTCCTCGAGGAGCAAACGTCCCGCATTCGAGCCCAGGTGGGCAAACGGCGGGTGATCTGCGGTCTGAGCGGCGGGGTTGATTCCTCGGTGGTGGCAGCCCTCCTCCACCGCGCCGTGCCTGGCCAGACCCGGGCGGTGTTCGTGGATCATGGCCTTCTCAGGAAGGACGAAGCCGCTCAGGTCGCGGTCTCCATGCGGGGGGTGATCGGGTCCGATCTCGTCACCGTTGACGCTCGGGAGCGCTTTCTGGGGGAGCTTCGGGGCATCGAAGACCCCGAGGAGAAGCGGAAGACGATCGGCCGGGTGTTTATCGAGGTGTTCGAGGAGACGGCGACGAAGCTAGGTGGGGCCGAGCTCCTGGCCCAGGGGACCTTGTACCCGGACGTGATCGAGAGCACCTCCACCCGGGGACCCTCCGCCAAAATTAAGTCTCATCACAACGTAGGCGGGCTTCCCGACCGCATGAATTTGGAACTGGTGGAGCCCCTACGGGAGTTATTCAAGGACGAGGTTCGAAGCATGGGCGCCCTTCTCGGGCTCCCGCAGGGGGTCCTCGGGCGCCACCCCTTCCCAGGACCCGGGCTCGCGGTGCGAATATTAGGGCCGATTACCGAGGAAGCGGTGGAGACCCTGGCCATGGCGGACGATATCTTCCTAGCCGAGCTGCGCCAGGCGGGGCTCTACGATCAGGTTTGGCAGGCGTTTGCGGTTCTCCTGCCGGTCCGCACGGTGGGGGTGATGGGGGACGGCCGGACGTACGATCAGGTGGTCGCGCTTCGCGCCGTCACGTCGAGCGACGGAATGACGGCCGACTGGGCAAGGTTGCCGGACTCGTTCCTGGCGCGGGTGTCGTCGCGAATCGTGAACGAGGTCAAGGGAGTCAATCGCGTCGTGTACGATATCAGCTCAAAACCTCCCGCCACGATCGAGTGGGAGTAAGGGGCTCACACTGAATTCGCCGTCCGAACACGGGAGGAAAATCTTGAGCCTTAACCGATCCGGCCAGAGGGCGGCGAGAAGCGCGCTCGTTTTAACGTTGGGCCTCATCTCCGTTCCCCTGGCCGTGGGGAGTGCCCGCGCCGCGGCTCCGTCCCCCAAACTGTACGAGAGCCTGCCCCCGGGCCAGCGCCAGGCGGCGTTTGCCAGGGCCTCCGCGAGCTATGACAGTCTTCGCCGGGGCGGGGTCGACCGGATCTATCCTCAATTCACGCTCGACATGGCGAAATACCCCCGCGGCGGCGTGGCGCACCGGAACATCCTCGTCGTGCTCTGCAAGTTCCCCGCGGAGGGTGGGGCGCCCGCGCAATCGCCCTCCGGAGTCACCACGCCCTTCTACGTCTACCGGCACTTCTTCAGCGACGATCCGAACGACGGGATCATCAGCCTGCGCGAGTATTACCGGGCGAATTCCCGTGGCCGCCTGATCATCTCCGGCCAGGTTACACCCGACTGGGTCGACATGCCGCACTCGTACGACTACTACGTGGGCGGCTACGCGGGGCTCAATTTCGGCGCGTACCCGAACTCTTCGCAGAAGCTCGCCGAGGACGCGATGGCCGCGGCCGCGAAAGCGTTCGGCGGCGACCTTCGATATTTCGATAACGACGGTCCCGACGGAATTCCCTCGAGCGGGGACGACGACGGCTATGTCGACGCGGTGTCCGTCATTGTCCCCGGGCAGGGCGCGGAGACGAGCGTGAGCTGCGCCAGCGGTCCCGTCGGATGCACTCGCCTCTGGTCGCACGAGTCGGGCGTCGCGGTCTATCAGAATTGCCCCGGGCCGAACGGGGGGCCCGGGTGCCTTCCCGGGGTCGCGGTCGGGAAAGTACGCGGATTCCTCTACTCACTCGTCAGCGAGTACAACGACTTCCCGGGCGACAACGCCTGCGGCACCTGGTTCCACGAGTTCAGCCACACCCTCGGCCTTCCCGATCTCTACGACACCGTCGGGGGGAACGGCCTCGGGTTCTACTCCCTGATGGCTCTCGGAAACTACCTTCCGTACAACGCCGATCCGAACACCGCGGGGGGTACGCTCGGCTCCAATCCGGGAAATCTCGACGCGTGGTGCCGCCAATTCCTGGGATTCGACGATCCCGTGCCGATCAGCGCCGCGGGGCACTACTCCCTCCCGCCGGTCTCCCGGCAGGGCGGATCGCGCCGCATCTGGTCGAACGGGGACGGGGGAACGGAGTACTACCTGGTCGAGAATCGGCTCCGCGAGGGATCGGATCGATTCCTTCCAGGGCAGGGCATGCTCGTGTACCACGTCGACGACACCCAGATCGATAATCTCAATGGATATCCGGGATACCGGGTGGCGGTGGTGCAGGCCGACAGCCTGAACCCGCTCCAGCTTGAGAACGGCGGGAATTACGGCGACCCGGCCGACTTCTACCCCGGGGCGCTCCTCAAGCGAAGCCTCACCGAGTCTACCCTGCCCAATTCGCACTCTTGGAGTGGCGCCGACACGGGGATCCGGCTCTGGAACATCGCGGGCGCCGCTGACGGCGCCGACACCGCGTCGTTCGACCTTCGGATATCGACCCAGACCGAGCTTCGGTTGGCGGGATACTCGATCAACGACGGGGGCGGGGACGGCTACGCCGATCCGAACGAGACCGACCAGCTCACGCTGACGCTGCATAACGTCGGCCTTCTATCCGGGTTGATCAACTTGACGCTCGCCACGAGCGATCCCAACGTCACGATCACCCAGGGTCTCGCCTCCAATCAGCCGTCGATCGGGGCGGGCGCCACGGCGACGATCCCAACGGCGTTCTCCTTCGACGTCGGGAACATCACGACGCTTCCTCACGACATCGTCTTCACGGTGAACTGGAACGAGGCCGGGGGTGGGTCCGGATCGTTCGACTTCACCGTTACCGTCGGCATGAGCTCCGGCCTGACCGAGGACTTCGAGTCGGGCGCCGAGCCGGGGCTCTTCTGGACGGGCGTCGCACTGCCGGGAAGTACCTCCAATCAGTGGCACGCCTCGACCTCCCGCGCGCGGGGCACCACGAGCGCCAAGATGGGCTCGTCCCTCCCGCTCGGGTCTGGAACCAACGAGGCGCAGACCTACGCCGATCAGGAGGACGCCGCCCTCATCTCGCCGGCGTTCGACCTCCCTCCGAATTCGGAGCTGGTCTTCTACTCGTTCATCGACGCGGAAACATACGGCGGCGTATCGTGCTTTGATGGCGGCCGGGTGGAGATCTCGATCGCGGGTGGGGAATGGCTTCCGCTCTCGGTGGACGGCGGCTACGGCAACCAGATCAAGTTCGATTCCGACGCGGCGCTCCGCGGCGCCGACGTCTTCTCCGGCTCGCCGAACACCTGGCGGCGCGTGACGGCGAACCTCTCCGGGTACGCCGGCGCGGCGCGCATCCGATTCCGCTTCGCCTCGGATATCTCGAACGCTCCGTTCAACGGCAGCGGGCTCCAGGCCCGCTACTATGAGGGCTGGTACGTGGACGACGTGCTCATCCGGCCGCGCGCTTTGACCGGGCCGACGCCGCGCCGGCTGGTCCTCCGGGCCGGGCCGACCCCTTACCGCATCCAGGGGCCGTCGCCTGGCTCCATGACGCTTCGATTCAGCGCGCCCGACGGGCTGCCGCATCCCGAACTTCAACCGGAGGTGCGTGTCTATAACGTCGCCGGCCGGCTCGTGTGCACGCTCCACGCGACCCCGAACGGCCTCGCGCCGAGCGAGTTCCGCGCCACGTGGAACGCCCGCGACGCGCGGGGCGAGACCTGCCGATCGGGCGTCTACTTCGCGCAGGTCGACATCCAAGGCCATCGCGAGAGTGTTCGATTGGTGATTCTCCGGTAGGCGGCGGGTGGCTCACGGACGGGCGATCCTCCTCGCGGCAGTTCTCTGCGCCACGGTTTCGTGCGGCCGATGCCTTGCCCAATCGTCGCCCCCCTCGGCACCGTCCCGGGCGACGGTGCCGCGGCGAGGCGGCCCGGAGTGGCTGGCCAAACGGCGCGCGTGGGACGCGGCGCGGCGGGAGCTTCAGATCGCGCGGTGGGGCGGGACGATCGACGAGATCGTGTCGGCCTCGGGACGGAGGGCGTCGGCCGAATCCACCTACGTAGAATCGCTGGAGTCGTGGGCGAAGAGCGACAACGCCGCGGGGCGCGAAACCGTGCTCCCCCTCTGGTACCACCTGGAGCTGCGCCAGGGCGCCCTCGATTTGATCGACCACGGACGCACCGACGCTGCGATCCGCCTCCTCGATGGGCCCCTGCGGCGGGATCGATCGCTGTTGCCGATCCGGGCGCGCGCGGTGGGACTCCACGTCGCTCGAGATTCCGGCCTGGCGCTCCTTGCGTGGCCTCCGGATCGCCGCGGTGGGCGCGAACGCCTCATCCGGTGGGACTTCCTCGGAAGGGCGCGCGGCGACGAGGTCGAAGCCGCGCATGTGGCGGCGGCGGAGCTCTCCGACTCCGTCTCGAATCCGCGCGCGCGCCGGGCCGCGCTCTGGACACTCCTCCAGCAGCCGGGCCCGTCGCTCCGCTCCTTCGCCAGGCTCAGGCTCGCCCGATCCCTCGTGGCCCGAGGCGAGCCGAGACTCGCGGCCCAGATTCTGAGCCAGGCGTACGGCATCGGCGACGACGAGAAGGTGTTGCTCGTGAACCTCAAGGCCGATCTCGCGGGCGCGATGGGCGACACCCTCTGGGGCGCCATTCAGCTGGTGAACGCGGCTCGCGATCCCGAGATCGCGACGGCTGCCCGGTACGCGATCGTCAAGCGCGCCGCCGACTGGGTCCGCAATTCTAGAATTGACTCGCTGGATGAATCGACGTGGCTGGATCTGGTCCGGATGCTGGGTGAGGTGGGGGAGGCGGAGACCGCGCTCGCGATTTTCAAGCGGCGCCACGCCTCGCCGCGCGATCCGGCCGCGGCGCTCGCCCGCGCGGAGATGGAGGCGTCCCTCTTCGCCAGGCTCAAGAAGAACGCCGACGCCGCCTCCGCGTACGGGAAATTGCTCGCGCGGGAAGATCTTCCGGGCTCGTCGCGCGCGAAATACGCGCTCGGGCTCGCTCGCGCCCGGCGGGGGCTCGGCGACTTCGAGGCGATGGACCGAACGTTCCTTCTCGCGGTGTCGCTGGATTCGACGAGCGCGACGGCCGCGGTGGCCGCGTGGGAGCGGGCTCGCGAGTGGGAGGATCGAAAGACGCCCGCGGAGGCTCTGGCGATCTTTTCGTGGACGCGCCGTTACGTCCGGGACGCCGCGACGACGCAGGCGCTCATGGCTCACGCGACGATCGCTTGCCTCCGGGCCGGGCAGCCCGATTCGGCTCTGCCGTTCATCGTCGACGTCTACGAGAATCAGGCGCATTACTGGCGAGGTCGGATCGATTTCGCGAAAGGGGATAGCGCGGCGGCGTTCGCCGAATTCGCGAAGATCACGCTGAACGATCCGTGGACCTATGAAGGCGTTCGCGCGTCGGAGGAGCTCGCGCGCCGGGATTCAGATCCGCGCAGACCCGGGGAGCCGGCGGCGCGCTCCAAGCGGCGTCAGGCGCCATCGCGGGAAGCGAGCCACGGCCGGACGCCGCGCTTCGATCCCGAGATTCCGATCGCGACCCGCCTTCTGGGAGCCGTGGGCGCGACCGACCTCATGGTCGACGAGCTCCGCGACCGCGCGCAGCGCGAGGACGACCCGATGGCGCGCTCCTGCATCGACGCGCTCGAGGAGATCGGAATTTTCCGCGTCGGACGCGCGGACGGCGTGCCGCGCGAGCGTCTGGAGTATCCTCCGGCCTATCCGGTTGCGGTGATCGCCTCGGCGAAGCGGGAGGGCCTCAGCGCGGCGCTCCTCTGGGCGATCATGCGTCAGGAGAGTGCCTACCAGCGCGCCGCGCGCTCCAAGGCGGGCGCCTTGGGGCTGCTGCAGCTCCTTCCGTCGACCGCGTCGCGCCTGAACGGCGCTCCAGTCCCGGAAGCGGCGCTCACGGAAGCGGACTTGAACGTTCGGCTCGGGGCGAAGTACCTTCGCGGCCTGGTCACGGAGTTTGGGGACCCGCGCGCGGCAATGGCGGCATACAATGCCGGCGAAGAGGCGGTGCGGCGTTGGCTTCGCGACCGCCCTGTCGTCGATGACCTGTGGGTAGAGCTCATTCCGTACCGGGAGACGCGCGACTACGTGAAGCAGGTCTACACGATCTGGCGCCGCTACGAGGCGCTCTACGGCGTTCCCTCGGCGGATCAGTTATAGGTCGGCCGGGTGCACTTCGCTTCCGAGATCAAGAGGAAGTCGATCCACCTGGCTTCCCTCGCCATTCCGCTCGGCTACTACCTGACCCCGGATTCCTGGATGCGGGGCTGGGAGCGGGTCCTCCTCGCGCTGGTCATCGTATCGCTCGCGATCGAGGTCTTCCGGCTGAACCATCCCCGCACGCGCCACGTCTTCCGTCACTTCTTCGGAGAGCTGCTCCGGAATCACGAGGAGGCGAGCCTGCTCGGCTCCACGTACCTGCTGATCGCCTGCCTCCTCACCATTCATCTCTTCCCAAAGCCGATCGCGGTCCTCGCGCTCTCGTTTCTGATCCTGGGTGACACCGTGGCGGCGATCGTGGGGAAATCGGTGGGCCGGCTCCGCCTCATCGGCGGGAAGACTCTGGAGGGCAGCGTCGCCTGCTTCGCGGTCTGCTTCGGGCTCACCCTCCTCATGCCGGCGGTGCCGGTTCCGGTCGGTCTGGTGGGGGCCCTGGTGGCCACCTTGTTCGAGCTTCTCCCGATCCCCCTCGACGACAACTTCCGCATCCCCCTCTCCGCGGGCTTCGCCATGGAGCTTCTACTTAGATAGGTCGTTTCCCGCTTGACAGCCTCGGACCAGGCCGCATACATTTCCTGCCAGTCGCAGGCTGCTCCCGAACCGGAGGCATGTGCCCAAGTCAAATAAATACAATCACTTAGAGGCAATTGCTTGAGTGATCAACCCCGGCGGCCGGAGGCCCCTGGGGTTTCGCTGTATAGGGCTCCAAGACTCTGGGAACGGCCTCTCATGACCCTCCTCGGGACCCGCCGGGCGGGTTTCGCGCATCCAAAGGTGGCATGGTCGTCAATCTGATCACACGAATCTTCGGCAGCAAGCACGAGCGCGACATCAAGCAGATGTGGCCGCTCGTCGGGGCTATTTCCGTCGAATTCGAGAAGCTTGCGTCTCTCTCCGACGAGGCCCTGGCGGGGAAGACCGTCGAATTCCGGGAGCGGCTTGCCGCGGGGGAGACGGTGGACGATCTCCTTCCCGAGGCGTTCGCGGTGGTCAAGGAAGTCTGCCGGCGGCTCTGCGGGAAGACCTGGGACGTCGTTGGCCTCCCAGTCACTTGGGAGATGGTCCCCTTCGATGTCCAGCTCTTCGGGGCGATCGCGCTCCATGAGGGGAAGATTGCCGAGATGGCCACCGGCGAGGGGAAGACCCTCGTCGCCACCCTGCCGATCTATCTGAACGCGCTGACCGCGAGGGGAGTCCACCTGGTCACGGTGAACGACTACCTCGCCAAGCGCGACAGCGAGTGGATGGGCCCCGTCTTCACGACGCTTGGGCTCACGGTCGGATGCATCCAGAACTCGATGGACTTCGCCCAGCGGCGCGCGGCCTACGCGTGCGATATCACCTACGGCACGAACAACGAATTCGGCTTCGACTACCTGCGCGACAACATGGCGCGCCATCGCGACCACCGCGTGCAGCGCGGGCACCACTACGCGATCGTCGACGAAGTCGATTCGGTCCTGATCGACGAGGCGCGTACGCCGCTGATCATCTCGGGGCCGGTGGAACACAGCCTTCAGAAGTACGACGAGATGAAGCCGGACGTCGACCGCGTGGTGCGGAGTCAAATGCAGGTCACCAACCGGATCCTGGCCGACGCGGAGGCTCTCCTCAAGGACCCCGAGAAGGAATATGAAGCCGGAGTGAAGCTCCTCCAGACCCGGCGGGGGGCGCCGAAGAACAAGCGTCTGCTCAAGCTCCTTGCCGAGGAGCCCGGGCTGAAGAGGCTCATCCAGTGCGTGGAGCTCGATTTCATCCGGGACAAGAGGCTCGGCGAGGTGGACGAGGACCTCTACTACGCGATCGATGAAAAGAGCCACTCGGTCGACCTCTCCGAGATGGGACGGCAGCTTCTCTCGCAGCGCGACGCGAACCTCTTCCTTCTCCCCGACCTCGCGGTGGAGTTGGGCGCGATCGACGAGAGCGAATCGCTCTCCCCGGCCGAGAAGGTCACCGAGAAGAAGAAGTTGGAGCGCATTCATGGGGAGCGGAGCGAGCGCGTGCACAACGTGCTCCAGCTCCTGAAGGCCTACTCGCTCTTCGAGAAGGACGTGGAGTACGTCGTTCAGGACGGGAAGATCCTGATCGTCGACGAGTTCACGGGCCGGCTCATGCCGGGGCGGCGGTATTCCGACGGGCTGCACCAGGCGATCGAGGCGAAGGAGAGCGTGAAGGTCGAGGGAGAGACCCAGACCCTGGCGACGATCACGATCCAGAATTACTTCCGGCTCTACGAAAAGCTGGCCGGCATGACCGGCACCGCCGAGACCGAGGCGAACGAGTTCTGGCACACGTACAAGCGGGACGTCATCGTGATCCCGACCAACCAGCCGGCCCGCCGCGTCGACTCCAACGACGTGATCTTCAAGACCCGCCGGGAGAAGTACAACGCGCTGGTGGACGAGATCGCGGAGCTCAACGAGCGCAAGATTCCCATTCTGGTGGGCACGATCAGCGTTGAAGCGTCGGAAACCCTGAGCCGGCTCCTCAAGCGGCGGGGGGTCCCGCACAACGTTCTGAACGCGAAGTACCACGAGCAGGAGGCCGGGATCGTCGCCGGCGCCGGCCGGCGCGGCGCGGTCACGATCGCGACCAACATGGCCGGCCGCGGAACCGACATCAAGCTCGAGCCCGGGGTGATCCGCTGCGATCGCGGCTGCTACGCGGGCACCGAGAGCGCCCTCAAGAACGGCGTCTGGCGGGACGTGGCGCGCTGCAAGGAAGAGCTCACATGCGGGCTCCACATCCTCGGGACCGAGCGGCACGAGAGCCGCCGCATCGATCGCCAGCTCCGCGGTCGAAGCGGCCGCCAGGGCGACCCGGGACACTCGCGCTTCTACCTCTCGCTCGAGGACTATCTGATGCGTCTCTTCGGGTCGGACCGGATCGCGGGCATCATGGAGAAGCTGGGGGTTCAGGAAGGCGAGGTCATCGAGCACGGGCTCGTGACGAGCGCGATCGAGCGGGCGCAGCGGCGGGTGGAGGCGCACAATTTCGACATCCGCAAGCACCTTCTCGAGTATGACGACGTGATGAACCGCCAGCGCACCGTGATCTACGCGCAGCGGCTCCGCGCGCTCGAGGAAGCGGATCTCAAAGAGACGGTCGTGGAGATGATGGACGAGGTCGTGGGCGAGCGCGTGCGGACCTACCTCGGGACGGGGGAGCGCTACGACGAGGAGGATTGGAAGCGCCTCCTGAACGACCTGAGCCAGCTCCTCCTGCGGCCGGCCACGATGCCCGGTACGGAGAACCACATGCCGTCCCCGGCGGAAGCCGAGGAGTTGGCTCAGGAGTTGTTCCGGAGAGCGTACGATGAAAAGGAGAGCGAGCTATCGCCGCCCATCCTCCGCGAGCTGGAGCGGCACGTCTTCCTGGACGTGATCGACGAACACTGGATGGACCATCTGCGCGAGATGGACCACATGCGGGAAGGGATTGGGCTTCGCGCCTACGGCCAGCGCGATCCGCTCTTGGAATACAAGCGCGAGGCGTTCGCGATGTTCGAGGAGCTGACGCGATCGATCCGCGAGGAGACGGTGCGCACGCTCTTCCGCGCGGCGCTGGTGTTGGAGCCGATGCCGGGGCGTCCGATCGGGGCCGGGGGCCCCGTCGGGAGATCCCCTGGGAGCGGAAGCGCGGGCCAGCAGAGCCCTCAGCCGCTCATGGCGCCGCGCGTGCGCGTGGCCCGGCAGGAGACGAAACACGCCGAGGTGACCGCGTTCGGCACCCCTGCGGGTCCGGGCGGATCCGCGACGCCGGCCGCGCCGGCGGCGGCACCAGCGGCACGCCGGGCGCCCATCGTGGCCCAAGAGGAAAAGGTCGGAAGAAACGATCCCTGCCCCTGCGGCAGCGGCAAGAAATACAAGAAATGTCACGGCGCTTGAACGAAAGGAGAGGGCTTCATGGATGACAGTGTTCGGGAAATGATGGTCGTGATCGTCGAGCAGCTGAAAGCCTACGTCGACGGCAACGAAGACGCCCTCCTCGAGCTGACCGAAGTGCTCGACTCGGGGCGCTTCGACGCGGAGGTCGTGAACCGCGCCTTTGAAATGATCTTCCGGGCCCTCGAGCCGTATGCCCGGGAGGACTACGTCCCGGAGGCCGCCAAGGAGCGGTCGAGCGTCCGCGTGCCCACCGGCCCGGAGCGCGCCCTCCTCCTGACGAATCCCGCGTTCGGCTACCTGTTCGGCCTCTTGGAATCGGGGAAGGTCACGCCGGAGCAGTTCGAGGAGATTCTCGTCCGCGCGAAGGAGATGGGTTCCTCACTGGACAGCGAAAGCCAGGCGAAGGAGCTCGCGACCGACGTCCTCATTCGGTGGTTCGACGACGAGAACGGCGTCATGTCCGACCCGTCGTCGTCCGCCTGGGTGCATTGAGCGCGTGACCCCGAAACCTAAGAAAGGGAAGACCACGACGAAACGGACGCCTGCCGCCCCGGCACCGCGCTCGCCCGTAGCGAAGCCGGCGGAACGCGCGTCCGCGGTGAGGGTCGTTCGCGCCGCGGCCGCTAAAAGGAAGGCCGCCGCCGGGAAGGCTGCGTCCGGGGGCGCGGCGACGAAGGCCGCCCCGGTCCGAACCGGACGGAAACTCGTGATCGTGGAGTCTCCGGCCAAAGCGCGGACGATCGCCAAGTACTTGGGCGCCGGCTTCGATGTGAAGGCGTCGAACGGCCACGTCCGCGATCTCCCCAAGAGCAAGCTCGGCGTCGAGATCGACAATGGGTTCGAGCCGTCCTACGTGCTCATCAAGGGCAAAGGGAAGATCGTCAAGGACCTGAAGCAGAGCGCGCACCGGGCATCGATGGTCTACCTGGCGCCCGATCCCGACCGCGAGGGCGAGGCGATCGCCTGGCACCTGGCGGAGACGCTCGGCGACGACGCCGACAAGATCCAGAGGCTCGCGTTCTACGAGATCACGAAGCGGGGGATCGAGGAGGCGCTCCTGAAGCCCCGGACGATCGACATGGCGAAAGTGCACGCGCAGCAGGCGCGGCGCGTGCTCGACCGCCTCGTCGGATACAAGGTCAGCCCGTTCCTCTGGAAGACCATCCGCTACGGACTTTCCGCCGGCCGCGTCCAATCGGTCGCTCTGAGGCTGATCTGTGAGCGGCAGGATGAGATCGGAAAGTTCGTACAGCGGGAATACTGGACGATCGATGCCGACCTCGCGAGCCCGAAGGGCGACGTCTTCCGCGCCCGGGTCCAGAAGAAGGGGGGCGAGAAGTTCGCGCTGGAGAACGAGGCGCGGGCGAAGGCCGAGGCCGCCGCGCTCGCGAAGGAACGCTTCGTCGTCTCCAACATCCGCGCCCAGGAGAAGAAGCGGAACCCGCTCCCGCCGTTCATCACGAGCACGCTTCAGCAGGAGGCGTTCCGGCGATACAAGTACAGCGGGCAGAAGACGATGGTCATCGCCCAGCAGCTTTACGAAGGCATCGATGTCGGATCCGAGGGGTCGACCGGGTTGATCACCTACATGCGCACTGACTCGACCCGTGTTGCGCCGGACGCGCTCGCCGAGGTCCGGAGCTTCATCCAATCGCAGTTCGGGGATGCCTACCTCCCGGCCGAGCCCCGGGTCTACCGCTCGAGGGAGACGTCGCAGGACGCCCACGAATCGATCCGGCCGACCTCCGTGCTGCGGACGCCAGCCTCCATGAAGTCCTATCTCGACACCGACCAGTACCGAATCTACGAGTTGATCTGGCAGCGATTCGCGGGCTCGCAGATGAACCCGGCCCTCGTCCTGACGACGACCGCCGAGATCACCGCCGGCCCGTTCCTGCTACGCGCCTCGGGGAGCCGCGTGTTGTTCGACGGCTTCGCGCGGGCCTACTCCACGACCTTGATCGAGGAGAGCGGCCCTGAGGCGAGCAAGCTCCCGGCCCTCACGGTGAACGACGCGCTCGCCGTGAAGGCGATCCTGCCGGAGCAGCATTTCACGGAGCCGCCGCCGCATTACACCGAGGCGACGCTGGTGAAGACGCTCGAGGAAAAGGGGATTGGGCGGCCGAGCACGTACGCGACGATCGTCGGCACGATTCTCACCCGCGACTACGTGACTCGGGATCGAGGGAAGCTCGTGCCCACCGAGCTCGGGATGACGGTCTGGAAGCTTCTCGGCAAAATGTTCTCGAACGTCTTCGACGTCGAGTTCACGGCCAGGCTCGAGACGCAGCTCGACCGGATCGAGACCGGCAAGGATGCCTGGGGCGACGTCGTGTCCGGATTCTACGGGCCGTTCCAGTCCGACCTCACGAAGGCCGAGTCGCAGCAAGAGAAGGTCCGGGCGTCGCTCGTCCAGGAGACGGAGATCCCGTGCCCGAAGTGCGGCTCGAAGATGGTCAAGAAATTCGGGAGGAGCGGACCGTTTCTCGCGTGCCCGCGTTACCCGGAGTGCAAGGCGACCATGCCGCTCGAAGAGGAGGGCATCCCGGCCGAGGCGCCTACGGCGCTCTGCCCGACCTGCGGAAGCGCCATGCGCGTGCGGACCGGGCGCTTCGGTAAGTTCCTCGCGTGCTCCCGATACCCGGAGTGCAAGGGGACGCGGCCGTTCACGCTTCAGATCGCGTGCCCGAAGTGCGTGCAGGGGGAGTTGGTGGAGCGGAGGACGCGGCGTGGGAAGGCGTTCTTCGGCTGCAGCCGGTATCCCGAGTGCGACTTCGGCATCTGGGATCGCCCCGTGAAGCAGAAGTGCCCGAACTGCGATTCCCCGATTCTGGTCCAGAAGCACACCAAGACGAAGGGCGACTTCCTCCAGTGTCCGAAGTGCAAGACGCGCGTCGAGTCCGAGTCCCCGGAGCCGCTGAGTGGAACGCTGGATCGCTGACTATCTGCACTATCTGGAAGAGCACCGCCGCTGCTCGGGCGCTACCGTACGCGCGTACGGAGACGAGCTCAACCGGCTCGAGTCGTTCGCCCGGTCGCGCCTCAAGCGCGCTCCGCGCGTCCCGGAAGATCTGACGCCGGAGCTGGTCACCGCGTACGCGGCGGCCCGCTCGCTGGAACGGACGGAAGCGCGGCGGCCCATCGCGGCGCGCACGCTCGCTCGATCCCTCGCGGCGGTTCGCTCCTTCCTGCGCTTCGCGGAGAGGCGAGGGCACCCCACAGGGGCCGCGCGCGGCGCCTTGCCGCGCGTCTCGTTGCCCCAGACGCTCCCGGCCTCGATTTCAGAATCGGCGTTGAACTCGCTCCTCGACGATCTCGCGGGAAAGGTTGGGCCGGAGGACGTACGCGCGCTGCGCGCGGTCGCGGCGGTCGAGTGCCTCTACGGCGCCGGGCTCCGCGTGGGCGAGCTGGCGGGGCTCACACGGAGCCGGCTGGACGAAAGCCGCCGCCTCGTGCGCGTCCTAGGAAAGGGAAGCCGCGAGCGGGTCGTGCCGCTGAGCCGGCGGGCGGTGGCGGCGCTCCACCGCTTCTGGTCCGCTCTGGGACGGGAGCCGACGGCCTCGGAGCCGCTCCTGCCGGGACCGGGAGGTCGCGGCGTGACCACGCGGACGCTGGAGCGGGACGTCACGTCGATCTTGAGCCGGCTGGGACCGAGCGGCGCCACGCACGCCCACGCGCTCCGGCACAGCTTCGCGACCCACCTCCTCGACCGGGGCGCCGACCTGCGCGCGGTCCAGGAGCTGCTTGGGCACCGCAATCTCGCTACGACCCAGATCTACACCCACGTGACGCGGCGCCGCCTCAAGGCGGCATACGCCCGGGCGCACCCGCGGGCGTGATTCAGCTCCGGCCACCGATTCCATCACCCAGGGAGCGCGACGCATGAAGCGGGACTTACTGTCGTTCGCCGATCTGACCCGCGCCGACGCGGACCGGCTCTTCTTGGTCGCGGCGCGCCTCAAGGCCGACCTCCGGGCGGGTCGAAGGCACGAGGAGTTGGCGCAGAAAACGCTGGCGCTCATCTTTCACAAGCCCAGTCTTCGCACGCGACTTTCGTTCGAGGTGGCGATGACCCAGCTGGGCGGCGAATCGGTCTTCATCACGGACCGCGAGATCGGGATCGGCTCCCGCGAGCCGGTCCAGGACGTGGCGAGGGTCCTCTCGGGCTACGTCGATGGAATCATGATTCGCACCTTCGACCACCAGCTCGCGGTCGGGCTCGCGCGGCACGCCCGCGTGCCGGTGATCAACGGGCTCACCGACTGGCTCCATCCCTGTCAGGTCCTCGCGGACCTTTTCACACTCCGCGAGCGGAAGCTCGACCTCGATCGCATCATCGTGGCGTACATCGGGGATGGGAACAACGTGGCGAACTCCTGGGTGGAGGCGGCCGGGCTCTATGGCCTCACGGTCCGGATCGCCTGCCCCGAGGGCTACGATCCCGACCGGAATTTGATCGCGCAGATCGAATCGTCCGGACGGGGGAAGATCGAGATTCATCGCTCAGCCGCGGCCGCCGCGGATCGGGCGGACGTCCTCTACACGGACGTCTGGGCGAGCATGGGACAGGAAGCGGAGCGCGAGAAGCGCCTTCCGATCTTCCGTCCGTTCCAGATCAACTCCGAGCTGCTCCGGCGCGCGAAGCCGGGCGCGGTCGTGCTCCACTGCCTGCCGGCTCACCGCGGCGAGGAGATCACCGAGGACGTCCTGGAAGGCCCGCAGTCGGCGGCATTCGATGAGGCGGAGAACCGCCTCCATCTCCAGAAGGCGGTGCTCTACGAGTGGCTCGGCAAGGCGGGCGCCGGCCGGAGCGCGGGAACAGGTCGCGCCGGTCGCGCGCCGACCGCCGGGGCCAAGAAGAAGACGCCCCGGAGCGGAAAGAAGCGGACGACCGACCGGGGAAGCCGGCGGCGGTGAGAGGTCGCGTTCTCCTCGCCGCCGCGGCGCTCGTGGCCGGCGGCGGCCTCTGGGGATGCGCGCGCTCCATCTTCCCGCCCGGGGGACCGATCGACGTCATCGCTCCTCACGTCATCGAGACCGTGCCCCCGGACAGCACCGTCCACGTGCCGCTCGCTTCACCGGTCGAAATTCTCTTCACGGAGGCGATGGACCGAGCGACGGTCCGGGACGGCTTTCGCATCTACCCACCCGCGGGCCGGCAGAGCTTCGACTGGAGCGGGCGGCGCGTGAGGGTGCGGTGGGATCACCCGCTCGCCGCGCGGACCACCTACACCGTCCTGCTCAGCGGAACCCTTCGTGACGCGCGGGGCGTCCCGATGCGGAACGCGGCCACGCTCCGTTTCAGCACGGGCGATTCGATTGACCGGGGGCGGATTTCCGGAGTGCTTCGGGCCAAGACCCTCCGGCACGTCGGAGTTCCGATGCTGGCCTTCCCGGATTCGTTGGGGCCGCGGCCCGACACGATGGGCGTGAGCCCGATGTACGCGACCGAGACCGACACCGGCGGGGTCTACTCGCTCGGCGGTCTTCCCGCGAATCGGGGATTCACGATTCACGCGTTCTTCGATCTCAACTCGAACGGGTCGATCGATCCTGGGATCGACCTCATCGTGAGCTATCCCAACCCGATCCGCTTGACGCCTGAGCGGGAGGAGGCGGATAGTATCAACATCGTCGCGGTCGACCCGAAAGCGCCGGCTCTCCTGAACGGGACGATCGCGACACCCGATTCCAGCGCGCGCTTCCGCGTCGTAGCGGTCGAGACGACCGACTCGACGCTCTTCCGGCGCGTCGAGCGAGTCGGCCCCGGCGGATTCACGGTCCGCGTTCCGGCAGGGACGTATCGACTGTCGGTGACGCGGCTGCCCGGCGCGGAAGGGGAAGAAGCTGGCCCCACGATCCGGCGCGAGGAGCCGATCGAGGCGAAGCCCGAGCAGGAATACGGCCCCTTCGAATTCACCTTCACCGCGGCGCCCCCGCGGGAGAAACGCGCGACGCCTCCGGACGGCGAGGAATAGAGGATGACGAATCCAAAAGACATGCTGGAGGGAGTCGGCGTCGCCCTGGTGACGCCGTTCCGTCAGGGCGCCGTCGACCTCGCGGCGCTCGCGCGGCTCACCGAGCACTTGGTCGAGAAGGAAGTTCGCGCATTCTATCCTTGCGGCTGCACGGGGGAAGCGACCTCGCTCACGAGGGAGGAACGCACCCGGGTGATCGCCGCGGTGATCGAAGCCGCGAATGGAAAGGCCGCGGTGATCGCGGGGACGGGTACCGCGACCACGGACGAAACGATCGAGATCTCCCGCGAAGCGATTCGTCTCGGCGTCGACGGCGTGATGGTGATCACGCCCTACTCCTGCCGGCCGACGCAGGAGGGGCTCATCGCGCACTATCGCGCGGTCGCCGATGCCATCGACCGCCCGATCGTGCTCTACAACGTTCCCTCTCGCACCGGGACGTCGATCACGCCCGAGACGGTCGCTCGTCTGTCCCAACACCCGCGCATCGTCGCCATCAAGGAGGCGAGCGGTTCGTTGGACCAGTCGAGCGCGATCCGCACGCTCTGCGACATTGCCGTGCTGGCCGGGGACGATTCGCTCTACTTGCCTCTCCTCGCGATTGGCGCCCGCGGACTCGTTTCGGTGGCGGGTCATCTGATTCCAGCAGAGTTGGTCAAGCTTCATCGCCATTTCCGGGCGGGACGGATCCATGATGCCGAGGAGATTCACCGCCGCTACTACCCGCTCTTCCGCTCGCTCTTCCTCGAGTCGAACCCGGGCC
>JBGPMG010000026.1:0-19900 GCA_041486815.1 Candidatus Eiseniibacteriota bacterium
AGTCTCGTAAGCAGCGGTCCCGAGCAGGGCCTCCTGGGCCTCGCCTTCCATCCGCAGTACGCCTCGAATGGGAAGTTCTACGTCTACTATACGGACAAGCCGAGCGGGAACATCCACGTTGTGGAGTACGTGGTCTCGTCCAATCCCGACAGCGCTTCCGCGACAAGCCGCGAGATCCTGTTCGTGGACCACTCCCTCCAAGCGAACCACAACGGCGGCCAAGTGGCGTTCGGGCCGGACGGCTATCTTTACATCGGCTTGGGGGACGGGGGCGGCGGCGGCGATCCGCTGGGGAACGGTCAGAACTTGAACGTGCTGTTAGCGAAGATTCTCCGGATTGACGTCAATTCCGGTTCCCCCTACGCGATCCCGGCAGGAAATCCGTTCCAGGGGCAGACGGGAAAGCGCGGCGAGATCTGGTCCTACGGGCTCCGAAACCCCTGGCGCTTCAGCTTCGATCGCGGGAACGGGGACATGTACATCGGAGACGTGGGTCAAAACACTTGGGAAGAGGTGGACTATGAGCCGGCCGGGATGGGCGGTCGCAACTACGGCTGGGTCCGGATGGAGGGAAAGCACTGCTACCCGCCCGGCACCACGTGCAATCAGACCGGCCTCACGCTCCCGGTCGTCGAGTACGATCATCAAGCAGGCTGCTCGGTGACCGGCGGGTACGTCTACCGGGGCAGCGTCCTTCCGGAGCTCGCGGGCACCTATTTTTACGGCGACTACTGCACCGGCATCGTGCGGAGCTTCAAGATTCTGAACGGGTCGGCGGTCGAAGAGAAGGATTGGACGAGCGCCCTCCGCACCGATGCCGGCGGCGCGATGCAAAGCCTCTCGTCGTTCGGCCTCGATGCCGCCGGCGAGCTCTACCTGGTTCTGCTGAACGGTGAGGTCTACCGGCTGATGAAGAGGCCCTAAACGCTATCCGCCGCCGCCTACGCCGGCCACGCGACTCCTTCTCTCTAGGATTAGGACATCCCTCCAGACCCCTTTCAGCATCCCGATCTTCTCCCGCCGTCCGACCTCACGAAATCCGCATCGCCGGTGAAGCTTGAGGCTGGTGACGTTCTCGGGAAAGATTCCCGCCTGCAGCGTCCAGATTCCGGTCCGCTCGGAAGCTTCGATGAGGCCCTGGAGGAGGGCCTGGCCGACTCCCCTTCCCCTCGCGGCGGCGGCGACGTAGACGCTCAGGTCGCCTACCCCCGCGTAGACGCACCGACCCGACACGGGCGTGAGCGCCGCCCACCCGAGGACGCGCCCTGAGCTGTCCCGCGCGGCGAGCCGCGGCTCCAGCATGTGAGCGGAATCCCACGCTTCCCATGACGGCGCGTCGGTCTCGAACGTGGCGTTCCCCGTCTCTATTCCTTCGAGGTAGATCGCGCGCACCTCGGGCCAGTCGGAGTCGCTCATCGGTTCCACGCGATAGTCCGGGCCGCCCATGGAGGAGAACTCTACACCAGACCCCCTGGACTGCGCCTCCGCGGGAGGAGGATACTGTCCGCGTGACCCCGCCTCGGCCCCGAGGGCGCCGTCAGCCCGCCCTGATCCTCGCCGCCGCATTTTTCCTGCTCGCCCTTGGCCCCGGGTGCGCGCGCGATTCCGGCCGCATCGAGGGGAGCGGCACGATCGAAATGGATGAGATTGAGATCGCCTCGCTGGTGGGGGGACGGCTGCATCGGCTCCTCGTCAACGAAGGCGACCGCGTCCACGCCGGCGACACGCTCGTCTATCTCGCGCAGGGCGAAATCGTGGGCGAGGTCGAAGCCCGTAGCGCCGAGACCGATCGGGCCGAGTCGTTGTGGCGGGATCAGCAGAGGGGGCCGCGCGAGGCCGAACGGAAGACCACGCGCGCGGATCTCGAGGCCGCGGCGACTACGCTCAGTCTCGCGGAGTCGGAGTTTCGGCGGGCCCAGGCCCTCCACGATCGGAACGTCGCCTCCGACGCGGAGGTCGACCGGGCCCGCGCGGCCCGCGACGAGGCCGCCGCCCGGCGCGCCGCGGCGGAAGAGCGCCTCGCGCTCGTCGAGGAGGGATACCGGCGGGATCAGGTCGCGGCCGCGCGCAATGCGGTCGAGGCGGCGAAGGGAGCGCTCTTCTCCAGCATGGCCAAGGCCCGGGAGCTGATCCTGAGCGCCCCGATCAGCGGCGTGGTGCTCCACAGGAACGTGAAGAGTGGAGAAGTGGTCGGTCCCGGGATCTCGATTCTCACGCTCGGGAATCCGGACAGCCTATGGATGCGCTGCTATCTCTCTTCCCCGGAGGTGGCCCGGATCCGCCTAGGCGCCAAGGCCGAGGTGCACGTCCTGGGCTGGGAAAAGCGGGCGTTTCTCGGCCGGGTCACCCAGATCGCGACCCGGGCCGAGTTCACCCCTCGAGCCGCCCTCACGGAGGAGGAGCGCGCGAGCGTCGTCTTCGGCATCAAGATCGCGCTCGACCCGACCGCCGGCGTCTTGAAACCCGGTCTTCCGGCGGACGCCCGGATCGAACCCGTGGCCCGGTGATCTCGGCCCGCTCGCTCACCAAGCGTTTCGGCGCGGTCGCGGCGGTCGAGGACGTGTCCTTCGAAATCCGCCCCGGCGAGATCTTTGGGATCCTGGGTCCGAACGGCTCGGGCAAGACGACGACCATCCGAATGCTCTGCGGAATCATCGGCCCGACCTCCGGGACCGCGATCGTCGCCGGGGTGGACGTGGTCGAGGACCCGGATCGCGTGAAGTCCCGGATCGGCTACATGTCTCAGACGTTCGGCCTCTACCGAGATCTCACCGCCGAGGAAAACCTCCGGTTCTACGCCGGGCTCTACGGCATCTACCGCGATTGGCGGGAGCGCGCGGCCTGGGCCATCGAGGCGATGCACCTCGAAGGCGAGGCGCGCCGGCTCGCGGGGACCCTTTCCGGCGGCTTGAAGCAGCGGCTCGCCCTCGGTTGCGCCCTCCTCCACCGCCCCCCGGTGGTCTTCCTCGACGAGCCGACGGCGGGAGTCGATCCGTACGCGCGGCGCGTCTTCTGGCAGATCATCCGCGACCTCGCCCGCGGCGGCACCACCATGATCGTGACGACGCACTACATGGACGAGGCCGAACGATTTGACCGCCTCGCGTTCCTCTCGAAGGGGCGGCTCAAGGCGGTCGGCACGCCCCAGGAGGTGAAGGCGGCATTCGGAGAGGGATCCACGCTCGAGGACATCTTCGTCGCGCTCCAGGAGAAGGAATCGTGACCCTCCATAGGCTCGGCACGATCGCCTGGAAGGAGTTCATTCAGATGCGCCGCGACCGGCCTACGCTCGCCATGATGCTCGGCATTCCGGTGATCCAGCTCATGGTCTTCGGCTACGCGGTCCGGATGGACGTGCGCCACCTGCCGCTGACGGTGTACGACGAGAGTCGAAGTCTCCAGAGCCGGGAGCTCGTGCAGAAGCTCGTCGCGACCGACAACTTCCGCGTGACGCGCGACGCGCCCTCCTATGACGAGGCGATCCGCATGATCGGCCGGGGCGAAGCGCGTGCGGCCATCGTGATTCCCGAAGATTACGCGCGGCTCTTGAAGCGGCGCCGCCCCGCGACGGCGCAGCTCCTCGTCGACGCTTCCGACCCGAATACATCCCAGAACGTGATCGCGGCGGCGCAGCTCGTCGGCCAACGGGAGAACGTCGCGCTCCTGATCGAGCGGGTCGGGACCTTGGCGAGCGACGCGACCCCGCCGTTCGAGATCCGGGTGCGGCCGCTCTACAACCCGGCCTTGAAAAGCTCCATCTTCATCGTGCCCGGGATCATCGGGATGATTCTCTCGATCACGATGCTCATCATCACGTCGATGTCGATCGTGCGCGAACGGGAGTTCGGCACCTTGGAGCAGCTGATCGTGACCCCGGTAACCCGCGGCGAGCTGATGCTGGGCAAGATCTCGCCGTACGTCGTGGTGGGTTATGTCCAGCTCACCGCGGTTCTCCTCATGGGCCGGCTCGTCTTCGGGATGCCGGTCGTGGGAAGCCTCCTTCTCGTTTACGCGGTGACGTTCCTTTTCATCGTGGCGAACCTTGGCCTCGGCCTTTTCATCTCCACCCTGGCCCGAACGCAGGCCCAGGCGATGCAGGCTTCCTACTTCTTCGTCCTCCCGAACGTGCTTCTCTCGGGCTTCATGTTTCCGCGCGAGGGGATGCCCGTGGTCGCACGGACGATCGGGCTCGCGTTTCCGCTGACCTATTACATCCAGATCCTGCGCGGAATCCTGCTGAAGGGGACCGGCTTCCTCGACGTGCTGCCGCAGACGGGGATGCTGCTGGCGCTCGCGCTTCTCTTCTTCGGCTTCAGCGTCAAGCGGTTCCGAAAACAGCTCGGGTAGGAGGCGCCGGGCCGGGCGACCCGACGGGTACCTTCAGCGCTCCGGGTGAAGCGCCTCGCGGGCCGCTTCAAGAAGCGGCTCGGTAGAGAGCGGGCCTCCGGTTGCGGCGCGCATCCACGCGTCGGGCGTGAGGCGCCCCAGCCGCGTCATCCGCTCGACCTCGTCGCCGAACGAGCCTGCCTTGAGTCGCGGCGCCACCTGAAACGCCACGATATGACCGATCGCGTAGTCGGGGAGATAGAGCGCCGCCTGGATCAAGTGGGAATAGATCGCGAGGAGCTCGACGTCCCGTTCCCCAAAGATCGGCGCGTACCAGCGGTTCCAGACCTCGCTGGCGATGGAGACCACCGCCTCGCGCAGGTCCGCGGGCGACGCCTGCGGGTGCGCGTACATCCAATTCCAGACCTTCATGTCGACCAGGCTCACGCCGCCGATCTCGTAGGTCGACCAGAGCGAAGTCAGGATTTCGTTCCGCCGGACCTCCTCGCCCTCCGGAGGAAACCCGAGCAGCTCCAGGTCGCGCGATTGAAAGGTGAACGCGAACGCCTCCGTGATCGCGGTATTCGGCACGCCGTTCAGCGACCAGTGGTCGATACCGTTCAGGGAGAAAACCTGTTCGACGTTGTGTCCCAGCTCGTGCATCGCGATGTTGAACGACTTGTACGACATCCCGCCGTGGGCGCGCGTCCTCAGGTGCGCCTTGTCCTCGCGCCGGACGGCCCCAATCGCGTGCCCGGCGCCGCGCGCGGCGTCGACGACGATCCGGTTCGCGAGCCACGCGGCGCGCTCCTTCGAGAAGCCGAGCATGGCCAAGAGTTCGGGCAGCGCCTCCTGAATCGCCTCGACGGTCGGGAAGCGGTCGCGGACGACGCGGTCGAGCTCTTCCTCGCTTCGCGCGCCACGGGGCATGAATCCGGAGTACCAAATGTCGAACGGCTCGAGGGTCCGGCCGAGACGCTGGGCGATCCGCTTCGCGAGCGCCGCGACTTCGGGCGACTCGAGCACGGAGCGGATCAACGCCTCGACCTCCGCCTCCGGAATCTGACGGTCCAGCTCGAAGCGCCGTCGAATGAATGTGGGAGCGGCCGGCGCGTACGGATCGGCCGCACGAATCGAGCGGAACACCTCGAGCAGGTGGTGATAGCGCGTGTCGGGCTCGCGCGCGCTTCTTTCGCTCCCGTTCGGCACGATCTCGTTCGTCTCGGGGCACCACGCGAGATCCGGGTTGTCGCGAACGGCGAGCGGGATCTCCTGGCGGACGATTCGCCGCATGACCTGGTAGATCATCCGCTGCTTCAAGAGCCCGGCCGCTCCCTCGTCGTAGCGCGACTTGAGCTCGTCCCGAAGCCCCCAATGCGAGATCAGCCGGAGCCCGCGCGAGAACGGTCCTGCGCCGTCCGGCGTGCGGAGGCGATCCATGTCGATGTTGTATTCGGCGATGTAATAGTCGGCCGCGTGGAGGGCCCGCGCGATTTCCTGTAATACCGGCGCCGGCACCCGCTCCGCGAAGCGATCCATCATCCGGGACCGCGCCCACTCCTCCCGGCCCCAAGTCGACCCGTGTTCGAGCCGCTCTTCCAGGGTGTGGACCGGGAAATTGAGCAGCGCCAGGAACGCGACCTTTGCGCCGAACAGGTCCTCGTCCACGTGCGCCCATAGGTCGAGGTTTTGGAGCAGGAAATCGACGCGGCTGACGGGCCCGAGCTCGAGGTCGACCGGCCGACGGAGCTCCCGGCGGATCTCGTGGAGGTGCCCGTCGACCTGCTCGAGGGCCTCCTCGAGGCGCGCGAAGCAGTTCGCCCGCTCGGCCTCATCGCTCGCGTACTGTTCGACGCAGAACGATTCGAAGAGCGTCTCGTCGCCGTCGGATGACCACCAGCGCTCGGCCACCTGCCGGACGCCGCGCCGGATCGCGGCGGCGTGCGTTTCACCGTGCCGGGCGATCAACTTCGACGCGGCCCGTTCCACCGCTGCTGGCTTTATCGCGGACGCCGGCTTTGAGGCCGCGGCGGCATTGCCCGCGGGCGCTTCCACCCTCATCTCGCCCCTCTGTTCGTCGAGTCCTGAAAACGCTCGATGCGCGCTGAAGACCGACTAGGCTACCACAGATGCGCGAGGAGCGGCCGGGAGATGAGGGAGGTATGCGCAGAGGGTTAAGTCGGGCTTAGAGCGGAAGCCAGTACGTGGCCTTGATCGCGATCAAGTTTTCGGGCTCGATGCGGAAGAGGCCGTGCCAGTCGCGGGAGAGGTCGAAATTGCCGAACGGCTCAGAAGCCTCGCGGCTCTGCTGCCAGACGAGGAACAGCGCGGAGCCGGGCCGGTACTCCCAGCGCAAGACCGCGTTCCCGCGCAAGGAGCGGAAATTGAAATCGGGGTCATCGATGTGGAATGAGGGCGCGGGGCCGCCCGCGTCCGGGTCAATTCTGAACCCCCCCGTCGAATCGGGCTGAATGGTTCCCCGCTGGCCCCCGTAGACGTCGAACTCGTAGGCGCGCGGGGCGCGTAGCTCTTTGAGCTGCTGGTATCCACCGCTCACGATGAGCGGTTGAAGGTAGAGCTGAAGGCTCAGCTTGGGGGAGAAGGTCCAGTCGAGGCGCGTGTCGAGCGAGAGCTGGGTTTGATGGAGCGACGCGAAGACGTAGCGGGCCCCATAGGTGGCGGTGGCGAAGGAGTCATCCACCGTCGTTACGTATTGGGCGTTGTCGTGCAGGTCGCGGATGCCGGGCTGGAATAGCAGCCGCAACGCGGACGTCGGGCGGATCGAGAGCGAGCCGCTCAGCGAGGCGAGATGCCCTCCGGCCTCGTCCCACGATTCGATGCCGTTGAGTCCGAGCGTGTACATCTTCCGCGAGTCGCTATTGAGGGAGGCGCGGAGCGTGCCTCCCGCTGGCAGGCGTGAGAGCGGGCCGCCCCGGGTCAACCGGTCGTCGAAGTTGCCGGGATAGTACTCACCGCGCAGGGACCCGTACCAGTAATTGGCGAGCGTCCCCTCCACCTGCCCGGCGTACTCGGTGTAGGTGATATCGCCGTCGTAGTTCCAAGACCAGTTCGAGAAGACATACGAATCCCAACTCCGCACGAGCTTCCGCGGCTTGTTCTCTTTGTACATCGCTAGGGTCGAGAGCGCGCGGCAATCGGCCGCGTTCTGGAACCCGACGTCATTGATCTCGAACCCGGGACTCCAGTCCTGGTAGGTCAGCGAGCCCAGCCCGTGCTTCCCCGAGACCTTGTTGAGCGAGAGAAGGCCCGAGGTGCCGCTCAGGCTGGTGCGGGTCGGGTCGTAGTGCAGCGTCTTCGCGTCGGGGCGCTGGAAGTAGCGCGCGCTCGAGCGCTGCGTCGCCGCGATCACGTCCTTGTCCCCCTGCACCGTGCTCCCGAGCAGCATCGCGTCGAGCGACCAGCGTCGTCCGCCCCAGTAGTGGTTCAGGTCGAGCCCACCGACATAGGCGTTCGAGCGAAGCAGGTCGTGAAGGGCGGGGTCTTGGAGATCGCGGTTCACGGCGGTAACGAGGCCGCCCACCACCGTGTTCCCTTGACGGTAGTCGCGCTTCAAGCGACCCACGAAGTAGTTCGTGAGCGGCTCGACGGGCGCCCGCCCCCGGACGCCGAGGCTGTCGACGTAATCGGCCCGCTCGACCGGAGTCACGGCGTCGAGAACGCCCATCGTCCATCCGTTCGATGTCTTGCCGGTCAGCTTGGCCGCGGTCGTGATGGTGGTCCGGGCCGGGGAGTCGATGTAGAGGTAGCCGTTGTCCTCATCCGAGAGGCGCCGCTGGGGCGGACGTCCGATCCGCCGCGCGTGGAACGGAATGGTCTGGTTGAAGTTGTTGTAGCTCCGGGTGTCACCGAATCGGAACACATCGGCCCCTTCGATGAAAAAGGGCCGGCGCTCCGGGAAAAACGTCTCGAAGGCCGAGAGGTTCACGACCGCCGGGTCGACCTCGACCTCGCCGAAGTCGGGGTTCACGGTCGCGTTCAAGGTGACATTGCTCGTTACGCCGTATTTGAGATCGACGCCCGCCGCCGGAAACTGGTCCGTGCCGTCCCGGAAAGGGTTCCCGCTCGGGACTTGCTTGAATTCGGACCGGACGCGGCCGTAGGGGAGCAGCTCGAGGTGGCGGGGCGCGGCCAGGCGGCCCAGACCCTCCAGGTGCCCGAAGGTGCTGACCCCCGACTCCTCTTTCAGGGGCGTGAACGAAAACTCCGAAAGCTCCTGCTTCCGATTGATCCACCGCCGGAGCTGAATCCCCCAGACGGCGTCCGTCGATCCACTGTAGTGGAGCTGATTCAGGGGAATCTCCATCTCCGCGGTCCAGCCGAAGGAGTCGATCGAGGTGTGGACGTGCCAGACCGGATCCCAGGAAGTGTCCTGGTTGCCGCTCGCCGCGATCGTCGCGTCGTCGAACGATCCGGAGGGTCCCACGCGGAAGACGACGCCCGTGGAGTGGTCGTGGTAGGGATCGAGGAGGACGACAAAAAAATCGGAATCCGAGGAGCTATTCACCTCGTCCCGGCGCACGAGCCGCGACCGGATCTTCGACGGCTCGCTGTCGTAGAGCCGCGCCCCGATGTAGAGGGCGTCCTCGCTGATCAGCGCGCGCACTTCCGTCCGCTCCGTGGCCGGCTCGCCTTCCTTCGGTTCCCGCTGGGTGAATTGATCGACCGGCGTCGCGGCCCGCCAGGCCTCTTCGTCGAGGTGACCGTCGAGGTGCACGCTGCCCACCAGTGGAGCGGCGTGGAGGACAGGGGCCTGCGCGTGAGGCCGGACGGCCGCCGCCACGCTGTCGGGGGGCTGCCCCGAAGCGATTCCGGGCGCGAAAGCGGGGAGGGCCACGAGGGCCCAGACGGCCACGACCGAGCGCATCAGTTTGCGTTCCCAAGAGTTGGGGGTGACGACACCAAGACCTACGCGCGGGCCGGGGCCAGGGTTTCGTCCCGTCGGGCCGACAAAACGTCAGATGGTCTTGGACTGGCTTTGGTTGGAACGGGGGTGCGGGTCGGAGACGCTCTTCGGGGTCGCCGCTGCCTCATCCTCGACGACCCAGCGCACCGAATTGGAACAAGGGCAGACGCCGCCCACCCGCTTCAGCGCAGGCATCTTCTTCATCGCCTGGTCGACGGTCACGCGGCCCGCGACGACGTCACGCAGCGTTTCGATGTAGCCCTTCATGTCGCGGCTGTGCAGGTAGGGCTCCGGCAGGTGCGCCTTCAGATGACGCACGAAGTCGTCGACCGAGGAAAACGCCTCGCCTCGCGTGCCGACCATGGTGAAGGCGGGCTCCCCCTTGCGCCGGAAGAAGCGCGGATCTGGAAGCTCGATCAAGTCCTCGTAGGAGATCCCCTCGTGGCGGCCGCGGTCTTCGAGAAGCCGCGTTGCGAGGCGCTCGGCTTCCTCGGGGCTCAGCTTGGGGAGACGCGCCCTGAGGTAGCGCTGATTCAGGTCGGCCACCATCTTCCGGCACTCCTCGTAGTAGAGCGACTGCGCCTCGGCGTTCTTCATGTTCTTGAAACCGAAGCGGATGTTCGATTCGCCGCCCTTCTCGTGTCCGAACATTTCGAGACCCCGGGGCATCCACTTGTGGAACGATCTCCCGATCGCGGCCATGGTGACCAGCTCGTTCCCTTGCGCGGCGCGCTGCACCCAGCGCCGGAGCGGGATCACGCCCGCGGCGAGGTGGAACGCCTCTTCCCGCAACATCGGCGGCATCGACTGCGCGAACGGCTTGTAGGCGCAGACCCGCTGCATGGCGAGTTGGTATTTCCCGACGCGGTCGATCACGGCCGCGAAGACGACGTTGTCCACGAAGGAGTCGTACTCGAGGTTGAAGGCGTCGAGGACGTGGGAGCCGGTGCGCATCGAGAGGATCTCCTCGACCATGTCCTCCGCCTTCTGCCCCGAGACCCCGCTCCAGTCCTGCGAGACCAGGAGGTGGAACATCTGATATCCGTGCCGCAGCTCCTCCGCCATCACGCGGAGGACCCAGAAGCGGTCCTCGTCGTCCTGAGCGCGCGCGAGCGTCCCCTCGTGCTGCTGGATGGAGCCGAACTCGGTCGAAGCCTGCGCGCGGATGATCGCGAGGAGGTGGCGGGCCGGCTCCTCCCCCATCTCGGAAGGCTTCATCATTCGAGGCTGCCCCGCCTTGTCCCCGATCTCGATCGTGTCTCCCATGCCGACTTCCATCTTCGCGCAGAGGCAGAACGCGGGGTCGTTGGGGAAATATTTGTCCCAGCTGTCGGGGAGAAGTCCGTAGTCCGGGAAATTGTGGCGCTGCCAGTGGACGACGGCGTCGTGGAACCTCTTGGGGAGAACTGTTCGCTCCACGTTCACTTGGTGTCCCCCCCCGGCGGCACGTCAGGAACACGCATCTCGAGCGCTTGAAGCTCCGCGTTCTCGAATCCCACCGCGCGTAAGAATGAAGCGAGGTCGGAATCGTTCTTATCCACGAGCGTCCGGATCATCATCACTCCGTGCCCCGCCATCTGGGCTTGTACCGCTTCGAAGAGCCGCCGCCCAATCGATCTCCCCTGGAAATCGGGATCGACCCCGAAGCGCTCGATCCAGCCGGTCGTCTCTTCGAGCCCGAACTCCCCGCCGCGGACGTCGGAGAACATGAACCCGATGACCGTTCCGCCGACCTCGGCGACCGGGCAGGAATCGGGATCGCGGCGCAGGTAGTACGCCACCCGCCGTTCCCAGACCTCGGGCCGGTAGACCCCCGTGAGCCGCTCGTCGATGGCAACGACGCGCGAGATGTCGAGCTCGCTCAAGGGCCGGATCCGGATCTCTTGGGCCGTGGAAGTCACGCGATCAGAATACCATCGGGGATCGCCCGGCGGCGAGGGTTTCGGCTACCAGCTGGAGCGGCGGCGGCGCGCGCCGGTACGGATTCCGAGAACCCCGAAGAGCCCGCGGACGAGCTCCCGCTCAATTGTGCGTCCCGCGGGAGAGCTGAGCGCCTTACCGAGTTGCCCGACCACGCTCGGCGGCTCGGCCTCCGCGCCCGATCGACGGGAGGAAGGCGCCGAAGCGACTGCCGTCTCCCCGGTCCCGCGCGCCTTGGCCTCGAGCTGCTCGCGCGCGCTCTCGCGGTCGACCGCCTTCGCGTACTCGGCGCTCCACGGCGATCGCGCTACGCGCTGCTCGATCTCCCCAGGCGGAATCGGCCCCATCAGGCTCAGCGGCGGGGCCAGAAGGGTCGCCGCGACCGGCGTCGGCGTTCCGCGCGGCGAGAGAACGGTTACCAGCGCCTCGCCGATGCCGAGAGAGGTGAGCGTCTTGGGGATATCGTAGAACTCCGAGCGTGGAAACGTGTTCGCCGTCGCGCGGAGCGCCTTCTCGTCGTCCGGCGTGAAAGCGCGGAGCGCGTGCTGCACTCGATTGCCGAGCTGGGCGAGGACATCCGGGGGGACGTCCTTCGGCGTGTGCGTGACGAAGAAGACGCCGACCCCCTTCGACCGGATCAGCCTCACGACCTGCTCGACCTGAGCCAGAAACGCCTTCCCAGCGTCCTCGAAGAGCAGATGCGCCTCGTCGAAGAAAAAGACGAGCTTCGGCTTCTCCGGATCCCCCACTTCAGGGAGCTCGCGGTAGAGCGAGGCGAGGAGCCACATCAAGAATGTGCTGAAAAGAGCCGGGTGCTCCTGAATGTCGGAGAGCTCGAGCGCGGAGACGACGCCGCGCCCCTGGTTGTCGATCTGCAGCAGGTCCTCAACTTCGAACTCGGGCTCGCCGAAAAAACGGTCGGCGCCCTGCTGCTCCAGCTCCGTCATTTTGCGGAGGAGCACCCCGACCGTCGGCTTCGACATCCCGCCGTAGTCGGCCAGCTCCACCGCGCCGGTCCCGGACAAGTGCTGCAGCACCGCCTTCAGATCCGCCAGGTCCAGGAGGAGGAGTCCCTTGTCATCGCAGAATTTGAAAACGAGCGAGAGGACGCTCTGCTGGATCTCGTTCAGCCCGAGCACGCGCGCGAAGAGGAGCGGCCCGAACGAAGAGACGGTGGCGCGGAGCTGAATGCCGCGCGTGCCCGTCAGGCTCAAGAATTCCACCGGGTAGGCCGTGGGCGTGAACGGAATCCCGACCGCCTTCGCACGCTCGGCAAGCTTGGGATCCGGGACGCCGGGGGCCGCGAGACCGCTCAGATCGCCCTTCAGGTCCGCGAGGAAGACCGGAACGCCGGCCGCCGAGAGCTGGCCGGCGAGCACTTGGAGCGTCTTGGTCTTGCCCGTACCGGTCGCTCCGGCGATGAGCCCGTGGCGATTCATCATGCCGAGCGGCACGCGGATGCGCGCGTCGGCCGCGACCTTTCCGTCGAGAAGGGGCGCGCCGAGAAGGAGCGACGCTCCCTCGAAGGCATATCCCTCGGCCATGATTCTCCCGAAATCCTGCGAAGCCATCGCACCGACTCTGCCAGTCGTCCGCTCCGCCGTCAACCTGGCGGTGATTCCCACTTGTGCGGTGCTTCGGGTTCGGTATAGATTGCGACCGACCCAGGGACGGGCTCTTACCAAGAGCGCGGCCGTGCTTAAGTCTCTGTCCAGGAGGACTCCACGTGCGCTCCCCCACCCGCCGCTCCTTTCTTCTCGCGGCATCGTTCGTTCTCATGCTCCCCGCCGCCGCGTTGGCCGACGTCTCGGCCGCCTGGATTGTTCCCGGCGGCGGCGTCCTGTTCCCACTCGCCGAATTCGGAACCAAAGATCCGCTCCCCACGTTCGGCGGCATCGTTGGATTCCGCGTCGCGCCCGCATGGGCCATCGAATTTCGCGGACACTACGCGAAGGGCGACAGTGCCGATCCGGGCGGCGCCGATACCAAGATGCTCCACGGCGAAGGAAATCTGACCCTGTTCCTGTGCTCCGGATCGGCGATCTCGCCCTACCTGACGGCCGGGGCCGGAGTGGCCCACATCGATCGGCTCGGGACCACCGACAATAAGTTCGAGTGGAACGGCGGCGCCGGCTTTCGCATCCGGATGTCCCAACACATCTCCCTGCGGCTGGACGCGCGCGACGTGAGCTACAAGGCGGTCAATTCTGCCGGAGAGGACAAGTTCCGCCACGCTCCCGAGGCCTTCGGCGGCATTTCCTTCGGCTTCGGCGGGAAGCCGGCCGACGAAGACAAAGACGGCGTCCCGAACAAGCTCGACAAGTGTCCGGGGACACCGATCGGAGCCCGCATCGACGCGACCGGGTGCCCGCTCGACAGCGACGGGGACGGCGTATTCGATGGAATCGATCGCTGCGACGGAACGCCGAAGGGCGCGGTCGTGGACGCGGCCGGCTGCCCCAGCGACGCTGACAAGGACGGAGTCTTTGACGGAATCGACGCCTGCCCGGATACGCCCGCCGGCGCCAAGGTCGACGCGACGGGATGCCCACTCGATTCGGACGGGGATGGCGTCTACGACGGCCTCGACCAGTGCGAAGGGACCGTGAAGGGCTGCATCGTGAATCCGAACGGCTGTCCGAGCGATGCCGATCAAGACGGCGTCTGCGACGGGCTCGACAAGTGCCCGGATACCCAGGCGAACGTTCGCGTGGACAACACCGGATGCCCGATCCAGGTGAGCGTCCGCGAGACGGAGCTGATCGAAACCGGGATGATCCGGCTCCAAGACATCAACTTCGACACCGGCAAGGCAACCATCAAGCCGGAGTCGTACAAGGTCCTCGACGACGTCGGGAACATCCTGATCAAATGGCCGCAGTTGCGCATCGAGATCGGGGGACACACCGACTCGCGCGGAAGCGACGCCCTCAACCAGAAGCTGAGCGAAGGGCGGGCGAACGCGGTGCTCGCCTATCTGACCCAGAAGCTCCCCGAGCTGAACCCGAACCAGTTCACCGTGGTCGGGTACGGCGAGACTCAACCAATCGCCAGCAACCGGACCCAGCTCGGCATGGCGAAGAATCGCCGGGTTGAATTCAAGGTGCTGAACACGGAAGCGCTGAAGAAGCAGACCGAGAAGCAGCAGTTCGTTCCCAAGGAGTAGGTCCCGGGCGGTCGGGCAGGGTCGTGACGGGGTGGGGCCTCTTCCTGGCCGGTGTGGGGTCGGTCGCCGTCGCGCCGCGAGGCGCGGCGCGGCCTTCCCCCACTGGACTGGGCGCTCGAAACGGGGATCGCCCAGGCGTTCGGCAGCCGAGGGCGGGCTAAAGTTCCCGGACCGGCCCGTCGATAGGTCCCGTTAGGCGACTTCGCGCCCTGTGAGACGCGAAGGGCGCGTGCCTCGCCAAGGATGGTGGGGATTGTGTGCAGGGGCCGCAGTGATGCGGCCCCGATTTGTTTTCCGGCCGCCGGCTAGGGCGGCAGACGCGCCCCATCCCGCCCTGCCCGATCGGCTCCAAGATCCGGTACCGCCCCAATGAGGTCCCAATCATGGGGCGAGGATAACACCGGCCGAGCGCCCCCGCTGGCCACTGCCTTGATTGACCGAAATCGCTGGCCCGTGGTAGGTTTTCGCGATGGAGGAGGCCACCGCGTGACAAAGCCGATCGTCACCCAAGAGGGCCGGCGCGTTCGACTGGGGGAGATCGATCCCGACGACGACGCCGGCCTGGGAAACAAGGCGAAGGCGCAGGCGCGCCTGGCGGAGGACTTAGAACGCCTCCGCAAGCTCCAGCTCCTCCTCTACGCCGACAACCGCTATGCCCTCCTCGTGGTGATCCAGGCCATGGACACCGGCGGCAAAGACGGCACGATCCGCCACGTGATGAGCGGGCTCAATCCGGTCGGTTGCGTGGTGAACTCGTTCAAGGTTCCCACCCCGGACGAGAGGCAGCATGACTTCCTGTGGCGGATCCATCGGGCCGTACCGCCTCGAGGGGTGATCGGGGTCTTCAACCGCTCCCACTACGAGGACGTGCTGGTCGTGCGCGTCCACAAGCTCGTGCCGGAGAAGACGTGGGAGCGTCGCTACCGGGAGATCAACAACTTCGAGCGGACCCTTCGCGAGAACGGCGTCGAGATCCTCAAGTTCTACCTCCACATCAGTAAGGCGGAGCAAGGGAAGCGGCTTCGAGCGCGCATCGAGGACAAGTCGAAGAACTGGAAATTCTCGGACGCGGATCTCGCGGAGCGGCGACTCTGGGGCAAGTACCAGGAGGCGTACGAGGACGCGATCAACGAGTGCACGACGTCGGCGGCACCGTGGCACATCGTCCCCGCGAACAAAAAGTGGGCGCGCGACTGCGTCGTCGCGCGCGCCATGGCGGATCGCCTGGAGTCGTTGAAGCTGCGCTACCCGAAACCGACGGTGGATCTCTCGAAAATCGTGATCCGCTAGCGCGAGCCGGCGCCCTCGCTCCCGGGAGCGCCCGATCCCTTCCCGGTTTCGGATCCCTTCTCTCCCGCCCCCTTCTTCACCGCCCCGTCGATCTTCTCTGCAAGCTCGTCGGCCTCGTCCGAACCGTTGGCGCGCAGCCACGCGAGCTCCACCTTCGCCTTGGCCAGGTCGCCGCTCTGGATGTAGGCCTCGCCCAGATACTCGTGCGCCTCCGCGTAGTCGGGCTTGATGGAGAGGCATTTCTCATAGGCGGAGAAGGCGCGCTTGAGGTCGCCGAGATTGCGCGAGCAGTAGCCGACCATGTTCCATGCCTCGTAGTAGGCCGCGTCCCTATCGATGGCGCCCTCGAACTTCTTGATCGCCTTCCCGAACTTTTTCTTGGCGTCGCCGACCTTGCCGTCCTTCTTGAGCTGTTTGCCCTCCTGCGCCTCGGCGTAGCCCTTCGCGTAGAGGTCCTCCGCGGCTACCCGCGCGGCCTTCGCCATCGTCGAGTCGGGAGTCTGTTTTTCGTCCGCCGCGGGCGCCTCGTTGGGAGGCGGCACCGACCTCGGCGGCGGAGACGGAGCGGATCCGGACGCGGAAGCCGTTGCCGCGATGAGCACGAGGACGAACGCGGCGCCGAGAACGGCCCCGCGCGGGCGAGCAGTTGTTTGATTCACGATCATCGGGGAGCTCCTTTTCCGGGTTTCCGCGGGCGGCAGACCGACCGGTTCACTCCGCCCCGGTTGTCAGGATTCCATGTGTCCTCGATGCTACCAGATCGATGAGCCTTCCGGTATGCTGCCGCGCCATGGGCTTCGCCCGGCGATTTCCGTTCGCGTACGCCGCGGCCGCAATCGCGGCGCTGGGAACGCTTCTGGCCCGTCCGGCATGGGCGGCCGCTTCCGCGGTCGATCCGGTTGTTCCTCTTCTGCTCGGCCTCTCCATCGTCCTTGCCGCCGCGAAAGTCGCCGGATGGCTCACGACGCGTCTCGGGCAGCCGGCGGTGCTCGGCGAGCTGGTCGCCGGGATACTGATCGGAAATCTATGGATGTTCGGTTTCCACGGGCTCGAGTGGCTGCGCGACGACCCGACGCTCTCGATTCTCGCGGAGCTGGGCGTCATCGTGCTTCTGTTCGAGGTGGGGCTCGAGTCGACCGTCGATCAGATGCGGCGGGTCGGAGCGTCCGCCTTTCTCGTCGCGCTCATCGGGGTCATCGTCCCATTCGCTCTGGGGTGGGCGGCGGGAGCCTGGCTCCTTCCGGAGTCCTCCTCGTACGTCCACGCGTTCCTGGGGGCGGTTCTGACCGCGACCAGTGTCGGGATCACCGCCCGAGTGCTGCGCGACCTCGACGCGATCCGGAGCCCGGAGGCTCAGATCATTCTCGGGGCGGCGGTAATCGACGACGTGTTGGGCCTCGTGATCCTCGCGGTGGTCAGCGGAGCCATCACCGCGGCGGACCAGGGAGGCCCGGGCGTTTCGATCACCGACATCGCGATGATCTCCGCCAAGGCCCTGGCCTTCCTGGCCGCGTCGATGGTCCTCGGCCTCCTCTTCGCGCGGCGGCTCTTCCGCATCGCCGCGCGGGTCCGCGTGCGGGGCATCCTGCTCACGAGCGCGCTCATTTTCTGCTTCCTCTTCGCTTATCTCGCCGCGCTCGCCGACCTGGCTCCGATCGTGGGCGCATTCGCGGCCGGCCTCCTCCTGGAGCCGTCCCATCTCGATCGATTCGACGAGAAGAGCGAACACAGCCTGGAGTCGCTGCTCCACCCGATCTCGACGTTCCTCGTCCCGGTGTTCTTCGTCCTCACCGGCCTCCGCGTGGATCTACGGTCTCTCGCGGAACCCCGCGTCGTGGGCCTCGCCGCCGCCTTGACCGCCGTCGCCTGGGCCGGCAAACAGGCGTGCTCCATCGGCATCCTCCAGCGGGGCGTCGACCGGTTGACCGTCGGGCTCGGCATGGTGCCGCGCGGCGAGGTCGGGCTGATCTTCGCGAACGTCGGGGCGACGCTGACCATCGCGGGCGAACGGGTCGTCACGCCGGCGACCTACGCCGCGGTCGTGATCATGGTGATCGTGACGACGCTCGTGACGCCTCCCGCCCTCCAGTGGAGCCTGCGGCGAAAGCGGATCGCGACGCCGTCGCCGTAGAGGCGCGCGGGTCGGCGCCGGACCGGGATCAAACGCCCGGACCAGGCTCCTTCTGCGCGGAGAGCGCGTCGCGCACCCGGGAGCGGAGGGGCCGGCCGAGCGCCGAAGCGAGGAGGTTCGAAGCGGCGGAGACGCGCTCCAGGTCGAGCGCGATCGAGGCGCCTGAGTGTGTGAGGGCCCAGAAGAGGTCCTCAGTCGCGACGTTCCCCGCGGCGCCGGGAGCGAAAGGACAGCCGCCCACGCCGCCCACGGAGGCGTCGAATACCGAGATTCCCCGCTCGTAGGCCGCCAGCGCGTTCGCCACCGCCGTCCCGTAGGTATCGTGGAAGTGCATCGCGATCCGATCCTGAGCCAGCGCGTCGAGGAGCAGATCGAGGAGATCGTGCACCTCGCCCGGCACGGCCTTCCCGATCGTGTCGCCGATCGAGATCTCGTCGACGCCGAGATCGAGGAGCCGCTTGACGACATCGACCACCGCCGGGGGCCCGATCTTGCCCTCGTAGGGACACCAGAACGCGGTCGAGACGTATCCGCGCACGGTGAGTCCGGCGGCCTGCGCGCGGGGCATGACCGCCGAGAACCGCTCGATCGATTCGGCGATCCCCGCGTTGATGTTTTTCCGGTTGAAGGTCTCCGATGCCGCGGTGAAGACCGCGACCTTCCCGACGCGGGCGCCGAGGGCGCGATCGAGCCCCTCCTCGTTCGGGACCAGGGCGGAGTAGATCACGCCATCCCGCCTTCGAATGCGCTGGAAGACCGCCTCGGCGTCGGCGAGCTGGGGCACCCACTTCGGCGAGACGAACGCGCTCACCTCGATCTCGTCGTATCCCGCCTCCGAGAGCGCGTCCACGAGCGCGACCTTGGCCTCGGTGGGGATCTGCGTCCGTTCGTTCTGGAGCCCGTCCCGCGGCCCCACCTCGACGATGCGCGTATTCACGCGGACCCTTTGGGATCCAGCCGCGCCAGGAGCTGGCCGAGCTCGACGCGGTCCCCCTCCGCGCAGAGGACCTCGGCGACCGTGCCGTCCTCGGGAGCGGTGAGGCGGAATTCCATCTTCATGGCTTCGATCGTGAGGAGGAGATCGCCCTCGCTGACGGCCGTACCAGCTCTGGCCGCCACCGCGATCACCCTTCCGGTCATCGGCGCCCGAATCTCATCCGAACTGCGCGCCCCTTCCGGCGCCGCCGCCTCGCGGTGGGCCCGCTCGAGGAGATAGGTTCGTCCCTCGAGAGCGACCCAGACGCCCCGCGGGGAGACGACCGCGCCGCACCGGACAACCCGCTCGCCGCTCCGGATTTCGATCCAGTCGTCGGTCCGCCGGACCTCGGCTTCCAGCCGCCGTCCCTCGCGGGCGAGCACGGCGCGCGGAGCGCGGATCTCTAGATCCGCGTCGACGGCCCGCCCCTGCCACCGAAGCGCGAGGCGGCTCACGACCCGGCCCCCGCGGGCGCGCGCCCCCAAGCTCCAAGCGCGCGCCACGGCGAATACCGATCGGCGTCGTCCCGCTCCCCCTCTCGCGCGGAGCGAGGCGCCGCGAGCGCGATCGCCGCGGCGAGGACCGCTTCGTCGGGAATCGACACGGGTGCCGGCCACTCCCGCGACTCGATCGTGCGGGTGTAGGTCTCCCCGGCTTGGAACGCGCGGTCCTCGAGGAGATCGATCAGAAATCCCTGGTTGGTCGCCACGCCGAGAAGTGTAAGCCCGCGCAGCGCGGCGAGGAGCCGCGCTCGGGCTTCCTCGCGGTCGCGGCCGTGGGCGATCACCTTCGCCAGGAGCGAATCGTAGTGGACGTGAACCGTGCTCCCTCGGGCGATCCCGGGGTCGACGCGCACGCCCTCGCCCGCGGGCCACTCGACGAGGAGAACTGTTCCTGTCTGCGGGAGAAATCCCGAGTAGGGGTTTTCGGCGTTGAGACGCGCTTCGATGGCATGGCCCGCGGGGAGCGGCGCCCGAGGCAGGGCGCCCCCCGCGGCGATCTCGATCTGGGCGCGCACGAGATCGAGGCCGAAGCGGGCTTCGGTGACGGGGTGCTCCACCTGGAGCCGCGCGTTCACCTCCAGAAAATAGAACGAGCCGTCCGGGCCGAGAAGAAACTCGACCGTGCCCGCGCCCGCGTAGTGGGCGTCGCGCGCCAGCGCCACGG
>JBGPMG010000027.1:0-19029 GCA_041486815.1 Candidatus Eiseniibacteriota bacterium
CGCGATATCCTCTACGTCCAGCCCTCACAAGAGGCGTTCGAGGACATGGAGCTCGACCGCACGCGCTCGGTCCTCTGGCTCACGATGCCCGAGGCGGGGCTGATCCCGCGAAAATACTTCGATGGGAGACCGGCCGGCCCGACCATCGAATATCCACACCCGTCGGACGTCTCGATATCGGAAAACCGGGGACTCGGCTGGCTCGCCTTTCCAGACCAGGGCGTCGTGCGCGCGTTTGGGCCCGACCTCGCGAGCGTCGACACGTTCCGGACGATCTCGTCCCTGGGGCAATGCCGCGTCGTGGAGGCGGGGACGCTCGACCAGACGGTCTGGATCGGGAACGACGCGGGGACGGTCCGCCGGTTCACGCCCGATCGAGTTCTATTGAACGACTGGTTCCTGGACGCTCCGGTCACCGCGATCGCGCTCGACGAGGGGGCGGAACGCGCCTGGGTCGCGGTTCGCACCGCGATCGGCGCCGACCTCTACGTCCTCAACGGCAGGGACTCCACGTCGACCAAGGTGGCGGGGCGATGGTCGGACATCGCGGACATCGCGTTCGATGCGGCGACCCACTCGCTCTGGATCAGCGAGCGCGGCATCCCACGAGCCGGGAACGGGCGGCTGACGCGCCTCTCGGAGTCGGGCACCGTCTTGGCGTACGTCGGGGGCATCGAGCCGTTCGGCATCATGGTGGACCCGGTGTCGGGGAACTGCTGGGCCTCGGATGTGAAGAGCGGCCGGATTCTCGAGGTCTCGCCGGACGGCGCCATCCTCCGGCAATCCGCCCGCATCGATATCCCGTACGCCGTCCGCGTGGTGGGCGGATCGGGAGTGCCGTGACGCCGTGGCATGGCCGTTGCAGCCGGTCTACGAGTGTGCGGGCTACCGCCGCGAGGCGGAATGTCAGCGCAGATCTAGATCTGCCGATTCCTCAATCGGATAGAGCAATCTATTCGAGCATCGCGCGAATGGAAGAAAATCGGCTGGCACTGCGCGGCGCGGCCAGGGAGCGGCTCGACAGGTTGCACTCTGCAACGGTCAGGAGGACGGAAAGATGCCACGCACCCGGCAGCCGAAGCTCGCTACGCTGGATGTCCCCGAGGAGATCGCGCGCCGAGTCCCAGGCTACAAGGGATACCAAGAAGTCACGCAGCGCCGCGACGACGACCGCCGGTTTCGGATGAGCATCGCCGAGCACCTGAACGGCGAGGCCCACCGTCTGGAGCGGATCGAGAGCCAGCAGTTCCGCGAGGACTTCTCCGACCTTCTGGAAGAGGTCGATGCCGGAGCGCGGAAGCTCGAGTACCTCGCCGATGCCGTCTCGATCTCGACGCCAATGAAGGCGAACGGTCCGAGCAACAGCGTGGTCGACGCCCTGAGTCAGATCGACCGGCAGATCGTCGAGGAGATCGAACGGCTCCACCGGGTCGTGCATGAGCTGGAGAAGGCCTACACCCACGACGAGCGATTCGAGATGAACCTCTCGGAGCTGCGGGGGATCACCGAGCGCATCGCCGACTTCATCGAGCAGCGCAACGTGGCGCTGTCGCGCTGACGGCGCGCCGCCGGAAGCGCCGGGGCCCCTCGTTGCCTGCGGGGGGCCGGTCCTGTATCCTCCAGCCGGTTCCCCTGCCGCACGCGCCACCGAGGGCCTTCGGCTTTGACCCGGCTTCTCTACTACGACGATTCCCACCTTCGGGCATTTACGGCCACCGTTGCCGGCGTCCGCGACCAGGACGGCGGCCTTCGGGTCGCTCTCGATCAGACCGCGTTCTACCCCGGTGGCGGCGGACAGCCCTGCGACCTCGGAACGATCGGGACCCGGGCGGTGCTCGACGTGGCGGAGAACGAGGGAGAGATCTGGCACCGCATCGACGGGGCCGTCACTCCGGGCGATCGCGTTGAGTGCGCCCTCGACTGGACCCGCCGCTTCGACCACATGCAGTCGCATACCGGGCAGCACATTCTCTCCCGCGCGTTCGTGGAGGTGGCGAAGGCCGACACGCGCTCGTTCCACCTGGGTGAGGAGGCCGTCACCATCGACGTCGACCTCGCGGCGCCCGGGTCCGATCTTCTCCGGCGGGTAGAGGATCGCGCCAACCAAATCGTCTGGGAGGACCGCGAGGTCTTGACGCACGTCGTCCCCCTCGACGAAGCCCTCCGGTTCCCGCTCCGCAAACCCCCCGATGTCGAAGGGCCTGTCCGCGTCGTCGAGGTTGCCGCTTACGACTGGTCCGCCTGCGGCGGGACGCACGTTCACCGCTCGGGGGAAGTCGGCCTGATCTCGATCCTCGGGACCGAGAAGTACAAGGGAGGCACACGCGTCGCGTTCGTGACCGGCTCCCGCGCGCTCACACGCCTTCGGGGCGCCGGAGATCTCTTGAGGCGAATCTGTCTCGAGTTCACCTCCGGCGAGGCGGATCTCCTGAGCGCCGTAGCGCGACTCAAGGAATCGCACGGACGCCTCGATCGCCGGTTGAAGCCACTCCTCAAGGAGTCGCTGGAACGAGAGGCGGCGCGTCTCATCGCCGACGCCCCGCGCGGGCCGCACGGTCCGGTGGTGGCGCTCCATGCTCCCGAGCGCCCGCCGGAGGAAGCCGGGCTCTTGGCCGGGCTGATCGCGGCTCAGGGGGGGATCGCGCTGTTCATCTGCGGCGACGAGACTCCGCGAGCGCACTTTTCCGCGCCTCCGGGTACAATGTCCATGGGCGCCTTGCTGGGCGCGATCTGCAAGCGCCACGGCGGGCGCGGGGGCGGCCGGCCGGAATCTGCACAGGGGACGATTCCCAGGGAAGCGGTGCCGGAAGCACTTCGGGAGGCGCGGGATGCCGCGATCGCCGGCTGATGGGGAGGGCGGTGACATGAGGAGAAGCATCGCGGGCGGAGGGTCGCCCCGCGCGGGCCGAAGCCTCCCGCCGAGGACGTTCCTGGCGCTTCTCCTCCTCATTCTGGCGCTTCCGCTCTACACCTCCGACGCCGCGGCCCAGTTCTTCGGGCAGAACAAGGTCCAATACAAGCGCTTCCGGTGGGCGGTGCTCCGGACGCAGCACTTTGACATCCACTACTACCAAGGAACCGAAGCGGCGGTGAACGACGCCGCGCTCATGGCCGAGCGCGCGTACCTGCGCCTGAGCCGGGTGCTCCACCACGAGCTCCGCGCCCGCGTTCCGCTCGTCCTCTACGCCTCCCACACCGACTTCGAGCAGACGAACATCACTCCCGAGCTGCTCGGAATCGGGACCGGAGGGGTGACCGAGTTCCTGAAGCGGCGCGTCTTCCTCCCGTTCACCGGCTCCTACGCGGAGCTCGATCACGTGATGACACATGAGCTCGTTCACGCCTTCCAGGTGGACATTCTCTTTGGCGAGAACCAAGGGATTCTCGGGAATCCGTTCGCCGCCTCGATCCCGGTCTGGTTCATGGAGGGGATGGCCGAGTACCTCTCCATCGGCTCGATCGACCCCAACACGGCGATGTGGCTACGCGACGCCTCGCTCGAGGGCTATCTGATCCCCGTCCGGACGCTCAGCTACGTCGGCGACATTCGGGTCTACCGGTTCGGCCAATCGATCTTCCAGTTCATCGCCGAACACTACGGCGTCGCGAAGATCGGCGAGATCTTGAAGAAGACGCGCCGCTTGGGAAGCGCCGAACGGGCGTTGGAGGCTTCGACCGGGCTTACGATGGACGTCCTCTCGAAGAAATGGACCGAGGCGGTGCGCAAGGAGTACCTGCCTCAGATCGTCGACCATCAGAATCCGAGCGCGATCGCGATGCGCCTGACCAACTCGGAGCGGGACCTCTCGAACTTCAACGTGGCGGCGTCGGTCTCTCCGTCGGGGCTCCAGTTCGTCTACATCTCCGATCGAAGCATGTACAACGACGTCTACCTGGCATCGGCGCTCGACGGGAAGGTCTACAAGAAGTTGATCGAGGGGGAGCGGACCGGGAGCTTCGAGACCTTGCGATTCTTCAATACGGCGATCGCATGGTCCCCAGACGAAAAGCGGATCGCGATCCCCGCGAAGGTGGGCGGCGAGGACGCGATCTACATCGTCGAGATCCCGTCGGGGAAGCTCATGAAGAAGTACCGATTCGGGCTCGACGCGATCTACTCTCCAGCGTGGTCTCCGGACGGGTCTCGGATCGCCTTTGTAGGACTGAAGGCAGGGCGGTCGGCCCTCTATATGATCGACGCGGACGGCAAGCACCTTCGTCCGATTCTGAGCAGCCGGTACGCCGTGCGCGATCCGGTCTGGTCGCCCGACGGCTCGGAGATCGCTTATGCGACCGACGAGGGACCGGGAACCGACGTCAGCAAGCTCATCTTCGGCCCGCTGCGGCTCGCGGTCCTCGATGTGGAGACCGGCAAGGTCTCGGTTCCCCCGAACCAGAACGGCAGCAACATCTCCCCCCAGTGGTCCTCCGACGGCCGCTCGCTGCTCTTCGTCTCGGACCGGACCGGGATTGCCAACATCTATCGCATGGATTTGGCGACCGGGGAGAGCGTTCGGCTGTCCGATCTGCTCACTGGGGTGTCGGGCCTCGTTCCTGAGAGCCCTTGTCTCTCCCTCTCCCGAGACGGGAAGCGGCTTCTGTTCACGTCCTTCACCCGGGGCGGGTGGGACGTCTATTCGGTACGGGAACCGCAGAAATTCCTGGAGGGCCCGGCCACGATCGAGGCGCCGCGCGGCGCTTCGGCATCTCTTGCGCCGCTCGGCACGCGCGTCGAAGCGTCCCTTGCCTCGGATGCGACAGCCGCCCCCGAGAGCCCGGGACCTTTGGGTCCGTCCGCTCCCCGGAACTCCGCGGTCCCCGACAGCGCGGCCGGCGGCGACCCGAAGGCGGCGGCCGCCCGTCCCGTTCCGATCGACACGACGCTCACGGACTACGTCCAAGCGGCCTACCGCGAGCCGCTCGCGGACAGCACGACGTTCCAGCACCTACCCTATAAAGCGTCCTTCAGCCGGGACTACTTCGCCGGAGGGGCGGTCGTAGCCTCGAACATCGGGTTCGCGGGCTCGAGCGTGATCTCCTTCAGTGACCTGCTGGGGAACCACAATATCCTCGCGGTGCTGAACCTCTACGGAAATCTGAGCGATTCCGACATCTACCTCTCGTACACGAACCTTTCGCGGCGGACGAACTACGGGTTTGCCGCGTTCCAATATCAGAAGGACCTCCTGCTGCTCTCCTCGCCGTCGACCGACAACCTTCAGAATCAGGTGCACCGGGGCGCCGCGCTCTTCTTTTCGCGCCCGTTCAACCGCTTTCGAAGGCTCGAATACGGGCTTCAGGCCGCGGTCGTGGACCAGCAGGTGTTCCACTACGACTACAACACGGGGACGGTGTCGCAGATCCGAAACCTGGGAGACTACTTCTACGTCGCGCCCAACGTGGCGCTCGTCGCGGACAACACCCTGTACGGCTCGACCGGACCGATCAACGGGGGGCGATCCCGCTACACGGTCGAACACGCCGAAGGAGGGGTGAGCTACACCACCGCGGTGTTCGACACGCGCCGGTACACGAACCTCGGTCGCCGGTTCACGCTGGCGCGCCGACTCCTCGGGGGCGGGAGCTTCGGGAGGGATCCGCAGTACTTCCGCTTCGGCGGTGCGTTCACCTATCGCGGCGTCGACTACGGCGACCTCATCGGCACGCGATCGATCATCGGAAACCTCGAGTTCCGATTCCCTCTGATCGAGACGCTGCGCACCGGCTTCCTGCCCGTCTCCCTCGGCGGCATAAACGGCGTGATGTTCATCGACGCGGCGTCGGCTTGGAACGGCGACGCCGATCCCGTCTTTTTCTCCTCGAAGGGGGGATTCCACACCGAGAGCATGCGGCTCGCCTTCGGTTTCGGCGCGAGGATCAACCTAGGCTATTTCGTTCTGCGCTATGACTACGGCAGGGAGCACCGGTTCGAACGAGGGCTCGGGAAGCCGCGCCATTTCCTGACATTCGGTCCTGAGTTCTAGTCGGACCGAGTGATCCTCCTTGCGTGGGACCCGGCGCTGTTCCGCGCCATCCATCTGGGACTCCACCATCCCGCGCTCGACCCGATCATGATGGCCCTCAGCGACCCGGGGCCATGGAAGATCCCGCTTCTCGCCCTGGTCGGCATCCTCTTCCTCACGCAACGCGCCCGGGGAGTGCTCGGACTCCTCGTCCTCGCCTTGACCCTAACCGTCTCGGATCAGCTGAGCGCGAGGGTGATCAAGCCGATCGTAAAGCGCCCCCGGCCGTCGGTCGTCCTCAAGGACTCGCATCCGCTCTTCGGCGTTCGCCACTCCTACGCCTTCCCCTCGGTCCACGCGGTGAATTTCGCGGCCGCTGTTCCGATCGTCGCGACGGTGGTTCCGGTCGCGGCAATTCCCGCGGCGGTCATCGCGGGCCTGGTTTGCTTCTCTCGCGTGTACGTTGGGGATCACTGGCCCTCCGACGTCTTCGCGGGGATACTCCTCGGGCTCGGCCTGGGAATGCTCGGCCGGAAGGCGTTCCTGCGCCTGGAACAGAACGCGCGGCGGTGGGTCAGCCGGCGGGGGACGGGAGCCGAAGGAGAGCCCAGTGCCGTCCCGTAACGCCCCGGTCCCTCCGATGGGAGAAGTAGGAATCGGCGGAGCAGGAGGTGCAATCCGGAGCCGCCTCGATCTGATTCTTGGAGATTCCGGCTTCGAGAAGGGGCGCCGCGATCGCCTCGGGCAGGTCGAGCGCGGGTTGGCCGGTTGGATGGTCGCGAAGGAGCCGCGCATCAAACTGGGCCGCGACTTCCGGCCCGATCGGGAAGCAGCAGGCGTGGAGGCAGGGTCCGATCGAGACGCGAAGCTGAGCCCGCGTCGCGCCGGCCTGCTCCAGCCGAGCCACCGCATGGGCGGCGATCCGCTCCCGCGCTCCGCGCCAACCGCAGTGGACGAGGGCGCCGAGGGCGAGGTCCGCCGTCACGATCGCGACCGGCGCGCAGTCCGCGGCGGAGACGGCGACCCACGGATCGCCTGCCCGGACGAAGAAGCCGTCCGCCTCGCAGGGCGCCGCGCGCGGCTCGACGATCCGATTCCCATGCACTTGGTGGAGTCGAAGCGGGCCGCCGGCCTCGATCCCGAGCGCACTTCCGAGCCGCCGGCGGTTCTCGAACACCGCGCGCTCCTCATCGCCGACGCCCAAGCCGACGTTGAGCGACGCGTAAGGCCCCAGGCTCACCCCGCCGCGGCGCGTGGCGAGTACGAAGCGGGCGCCGGCAGGAAGCGCGGCGGGCGCGGGGCTCCAGAACTGGATCGGCTCGGGACTCTCCGCGGTCGCGCGCATCGCGGAACGATGGCCCGGCTCGTGGGCGCCGCGCAAGCGATTTGCGTTTCGCTCCTCGCGGCAGGATGCGCCCACGGCCCGGCCTTAACCAGTGGGGCGGAGGCGCGCTCCCGGTTCCTCGATCAATTCGCTCGGGCCGACACGGCGACGCGGGGCGCGGGAATGCTCGCGGTGCGCCAAGACGGGAAGGGACGCGACGGTCTCAACACAAGCTGGGCGGCCGTTCGGGAGAGCCTCGCGGTGGTCGCATACGCGGGCCCGATCCGCACGCTCGACGCGATGATCCTCGGGGACTCCGTCTACCTCGCCATCCGCCCCTACGAGCTCGGCCTCGCGGGGCCGGTTCCGGCGAATGCGGGGCTGGGTCCGCGCGGGCTCCTCTTTCTCGCCCGGCCGTGGACCTTCGGCGCTCCGTGGGTGCGCGATGCGATCGTGCGGGCCGCGGTGGATCCGGATCGCGAGGGATGGCGATTGACCGGGACGTTCGACGGCGGGGACCGCCCTCATGAATTTGCCCTGACCCTGAGCGGAAAGGGGGAGCCCAAGGCGCTCCGCGTCCAGCTCTCCTCTGACGAGCGGAGCGCCATCCAGATCCGCTACGGACCGGTGAGGCGGTTCTCGTCGGGGCCGCTGCCCCGATGGGTCGAGTGGACCCGGGGCACTACCCGGATTCGGCTGGAGATCGAAGACCACGCGCCGGCCAAGCCGTCGCAGCTTCGCCGCGCGCCCGCCCCGCGGAGGGATTGGACGATCCTCGCGCTCGACGATCCGCGCGGCCGCGACCTTCTGCGCCGTCTCCTCGGCGTGGGGGAAGAGGGAAAGGCGCCATGAGGCCCGCGCCGCGCTTCATCGCCGCGCTTGCGGTCCTGGCCACGGTCTCCGCGTCGCCCTCCGCCGGGCAGAAGGCGGGCGTCGATCCGGAGGAGGCGGTGCACGCCATGCTCCGCCGGGTGGCGGACTCAGCCGAAGCGACCGCCCGCGTCTGGATCGAGCGGAGCGATCCCTTCGGGGGCCCACCGGATCGAGAGGGCGGGCGGCTCTGGTACCTCCCGGGCCGCGGACTTCGGTATCGGTCCGAGCGGAAGGGCGGGCAGGAACTGGTTATCGACCGGGCGAGCGACGCGTTCCTGCTCTACAGTCCGACGCAGCGGGTCATCTACCGCGCGCCGTTTGCGCGAGCGCCGCTCCAGATACGCCGGCTGATCGCCGATCCCGAGCGGATCTTGGCGAAGGATCTTCGATCGACTCCCGAGCGGCGCGTCATTCGCGGCGCCGCGCGCCCGGGCTTCCGCCTCCGTTCGGCTTCGCTGGGCGATTCGATCGGAGAAGTCTCCACGTGGATCGCGGCCGACCCGTCTACCGGGCTTCCTCGCTGGATCGCCGTCTCCTCCGAGGACGATTCCGTCCTCGTGGAGCTGGATGGGTTCGCGCTCTTGAAGGCCGCGAGGCCGCGCGATCTCACGTTGAGCGCTCCCAGGGGCACGCGTGAGGAGCCGCTCGACCCGAGGGAGCTGCTCGGAGGCGACCATCAGGGGAAATCCCGTTGACGGTGCCGTAGCCCACTGTTACGGTCGCGCCGTGGCCATGGAAGGTCGCGTTCCGGCACGCCCTGGCCGGCCCGCGCGAATCGGAGCGTGATCGCGGAACTCTTCCCATTCCGCTCGCGCCGTAGCGCGCGCCTCGATCGTCGCCCGGTGAATCCATGAAGCAACGTCTGGCTGCGTACGTCGCGATCGTCGGAGCGGTCGGCGGCGCGCTCCTCGCGCTGTCGTTCCACAGCTTCTGGTCGATTGGCCTGATGTACCTCGCGGCGTGGATCGTCGTGAGCCTCCTCGCGGAGAGCCTCTGGCTCCCCACCGTCACTGGGAAGGCCATGGAGAGCATGGCCTCCACCGTCGACATCAGCCTGCTGATCCTCCTTGGATACAAGCCCGCGATCTGGATCGTCGCGATCGCCTTTACCCTGGCGAACGTCTTTTTCTCACGCCGGGTCTGGTACAAGGCGATCTTCAACGCCGGTCAGAACGTGATCACGCTCACCGCCGCTGGCGTTGCGTTCAACGCGCTCGGGGGAGCCCCCCTCGCGGAGCGGGGACTCACGGCGCTGCACGGTCCCTGGATGACGCTTCCCTGGGTCGGCGCGACCGTGGTTTATTTTCTCGTCAATACGTTCCTCGTCTCGGCGGCCGTCGCGCTCGATTCGGGACGGCCAATACTCAAGACCTGGCGCGAGGAATACCTCTACTACAATTCCTTGCTCGGCTCGGTCGCGCTCTTCCTCCTCTCGCCTCTCATCGTCGTTTCGTATCTCGCGGTCGGGTTCTTCGGCCTCGTCTTCTTCTTTGTGCCGCTCTTCCTGATCAAGGAGGCCGGCGCGCGGTATATCGCGCTCGAGAAGGCGAAGGACGAGCTCATCTCCTCGGAGCGGCTCGCGGCGAAGGGGGAGATGGCCGCCGAGATCGCCCATGAGTTGAACAACTACCTCGCGGCCATTTCGGGGCGCGCACAGCTCCTGCTCATGAACGTAGGCGGAACGATCCAACCGGATCGGCTCAAGGAAAGCGCCCGGATCATCTTCGAGCAGGCGAGCAACATGGGCGTGCTTGTGAAGGGACTCCTCGACTTCTCGCACAAGGGAGTGCGAAGGCAACCGACGCGGCTCAACGAGGTCGTCCGACGCACGGTCGAGTTCATCGTCCCGCAGAACAAGTACGAGCAGGTCGCGTTCGACCTCGATCTCGCCGGGGATCTGCCCGAGCTGAACATCGACCCGGCGCAGATCCAGCAGGTGCTTCTCAACCTGTTCAGCAACGCGGCTGATGCGATGCGCGGGAACGAATCGAGGGAGCGCCGGATCGCGGTCCGGACGCGATTCAAGACGACGGGGCAGGAGGTCGAGCTCGCGGTGGAGGACACCGGTCCCGGGATCCCGGCGGCGGCGATGACCCGGCTCTTCGAGCCGTCGTTCACCACGAAGCCGGAAGGGCACGGGTTCGGGCTCTCGACCTGCTACCGGATCGTGCAGAACCACGGCGGCCGGATCGCCGCGGAGAATCTGGCGCGCGCGGGCGCGAGATTCACGGTGCTTTTGCCGGCGAAAAACGGCGCCTAGCGCTTCAGCGCACCTACAATCGCTATCCCCGCGGCGGCTCCGAGAGCGTCGGCGATCAGATCCTTCCAGCTGGCGCCGCGCCTGCTTCGGCTTGGCTTGAGCGTCGCGTCGTAAACTTCCTTGATGACTCCGACCCCCACCGCGCCTCCGAAGCTTTCCCCGTCCGATCGCCCTGCCACGCGCAACGAGGCGGCGATTGCGAGGCAGCCCGCGAAGTGGAGTTCTTTGTCGGCCGCCGTCCATCCCCCCTGTGCCGAGGCGGGAAGGAGGAGGTCCGCGGCCGAGGCGGACCCGCACCCGAGAGGATGCGAGGCCGCGAGGACGGCGAGCAGGGCGGCCGCCCGGACCGCGGCGCGAAACGGGGGAAGTCGCACAGCCGCGAGCCTACGCAGTCGCCGTCCGCGGCGCAAGCCGCCGCGTCTGGTACCATGAATGGGGATGACCCTCCGCCAGCTCGATCCCAAGCGGGTCCCGACCGCGATTTTGGATCTGCTCCGGCGACTCCTACGGGCCGGGCACCGCGCCTACTTGGTCGGCGGCTGCGTCCGGGATCTCCTCAGGGGCGTGCCGGTGTCCGATTGGGACATCGCTACCAACGCCCGGCCGGAGGAGGTCATGGGCGTCTTCCCCCACGCGATTCCAACCGGGCTCAAGCACGGCACCGTCACGGTTCCCACCGAGGCGGGCCCGTGCGAGGTGACCACGTTTCGGATCGAGTGGGGATACACCGATTCCAGGCGACCCGACCGGGTCGAATTCGTTCCCGACATCGAGGCCGACCTCGCTCGGCGCGACTTCACGGTCAACGCCATCGCGTGGGATCCGCTCAAGGGTCACGAGGTCGACCCGTTCGGAGGACGGGCCGATCTCGCTCAAGGGATCCTCCGCGCCGTGGGCTCTCCGCTTGAACGATTTCGGGAAGATGGGCTTCGACCGATCCGCGCGGCGCGGTTCGCGGCGACCCTGGAATTCGACCTCTCGACCGAGACCGAAGCGGCGCTCGGCGAGGCCCGGGAACCGGTCGCGCGGGTCGCCGTCGAGCGTCAACGGGATGAGCTCACCAAGCTGCTGGGCGCCCCGCGCCCCTCGAGGGGATTCGAGGTCCTCCGGAATTCCAAGCTGCTCCCGATCCTCCTGCCCGAGCTCCAGGCCACCGTGGCTGTTCCACAAAACCGTTACCACGCCCACGACGTCTACTTTCACACGCTCTACACCGTGGACTCAGCGCCGGCCGAAAAGCCGGTCGTGCGGCTCGCGGCGCTCTTTCACGACGTGGGAAAGCCGCTCACTCGGGTCGAGCGGGAAAACGGGGACGCCACCTTCTACAATCATCAGTTCGAGAGCGCGCGCCTCGCGGAGGAGGCGATGACACGTCTACGCTTCAGCCGCGAGATGACCGATCGGGTGGTCCATCTCGTGCGGCATCACATGTTCGACTACCGGCAGGAGTGGACCGACGCCGCCGTGCGCCGGTTCGTGCAGAAGGTGGGAGTGGAGAATATCGCCGACTTGTTCGACCTCCGGATCGCGGACAATATCGGCAACGGCTTAAAGACCGGATTCCCGCACTACCTCGAGGAGTTCCGCGGGAGGATCGAGGGGGTCCTCGCGGCCCGCCAGGCGCTCACGCTGAGCGATCTTAAGATTCGCGGCGAGGACGTAATGCGGGAGCTTGGCCTCCCGCCCGGTCCCCGGGTCGGGGAGGTGCTCGGTTGGCTGCTCGAGCAGGTGCTCGAAGAGCCTTCGTTGAACGAGCGGGACAGGCTGCTTCGAAAGGCCCGCGAGGCCTTTTCGATTGACACCAGGGGGTCGGGAGCCTAGGCTGGCGGCCCGTAATTCAATGCCTTCCAGGCACTAGGAGTCACTTGACCGGGAACGGACAGAGCCGAGAGCGGATCCAGATCGAGGAGCCTACCCTCGAGACCATCCGGGGTCCTATCACCGAAGTGTTCGAGCGATTCCAAGAACGCTTGGACGAGGCATTTTTCTGCGACGTCCACCTGGTTGGAGCGGTGGGGGCGCACCTTCACCGCGCGTTCGGAAAGCGGTTCCGTCCCACGCTCCTGCTCCTGACCTCCAAAGCGTTCGGATCGGTGACCGAGGAATCCCTCCTCGGCGCGGTCGTCGTGGAGCTCATTCACACGGCGACCTTGATCCACGACGACAGCATCGACAAGAGCCTCGTCCGGCGCAGTCTCCCGACGGTGAACAGCGCCTGGAGCAACGACGTCGCCATCCTCATGGGCGACTACCTCTACTCGAAGGCGTTCTCGATTCTCGTCCGGAACCGCATGTACGGCGCCATGGATCTCCTCGCCGAGGCGACCCATCGGATGAGCCAGGGTGAGCTCCGCCAGATCGAGCAGAAGAACCGGCTCGACCTGTCGGAGGACGAGTACATGCGCGTCATCGAGGAGAAGACGGCGTGCCTGATGTCGGCCGGGTGCGAGCTCGGCGCGCTCGCGGCCGGCGCGGACGCGGGATCTCGGGGCGCGCTGGGGCGTTTCGGCCACTCGGTGGGGCTCGCGTTCCAGATCACGGACGACATCTTCGACTACCTGGGCGCCGAGAGCGTGATGGGGAAGGCGATGGGAAGCGATCTGGACGGCGGAAAGATCACGCTTCCCCTCATCAACGCGCTGCGGAACGCGAGCGATCGCGATCGCCGCGAGATGGTGAATCTGATCCGAAACCAGGAGTTCCGGAACGGCCACTGGGCGGACGTGGTTCGTTTCGTGACGGAGAACGGCGGCGTCACCTACAGCCAGGCTCGCTCGGAGGAGCTTGCGGACCGGGCGGAGTCGGAGCTCAAGCACGTCCCGGACACCGACGCCCGCGAATCGCTCCGGGATGCTCTCCGGTACGCGGTCACCCGGCATCGGTGAGCCTGCCCTCCCTGGCCCAACCCACTCCCCACGAGCTCGCACTTCAGGCGGCCCGGCTCACGCTGACGAAGCGCGCCGAGGACGTGGCCATTCTCGATCTTCGCCAGCTCCAAGGGGTCTGCGACTACTTCGTGCTCGCGACGGGACATTCCGAGATTCAAGTGCGCGCGATCGCCGAGGCGGTCGACCTCGGGCTCCGGGAGCGCGGCCTCAAGCCGTGGCACTCGGAGGGATTCGAAGCGCGCCGCTGGATTCTCCTCGACTATGTCGACTTCGTCGTCCACGTCTTCCACGCCCGTGCGCGGGAGTACTACCTCCTCGACAAGCTCTGGGGCGATGCCGGTCGTGAAGACGTGGCCGATTGAAGGCTACCTGACCGATCGGCTGAGGACGGCCATCGGGAAGGCCGGACTCGCGCTGCCCGAGGGAATCCCGGTCGAGGTCGAGGTGCCGCGCGAGGCGGGGCACGGAGATTGGGCGAGCAACGTGGCGCTCGCGCTCGCGAAGTCGGCGCGCCGGCCCCCCCGCGAGGTCGCGAACTCGCTGCTCGCGACCCTCGAGGTCGACCCGGCGGTCGTGGCCTCCGTGGAGATCGCGGGCGCGGGCTTCCTCAACTTCCGCCTCGCACCCGCCTGGCTCCAGAGCACGGTGCAACGAATCCTCGCGGACCCAGACGCCTACGGCTCGAGCGACGCCGGCGCCGGCGAGAAAGTTCTGGTCGAGTACGTGAGCGCCAATCCCACCGGGCCGCTCAAAGTGGTGAGCGCCCGCGCCGCCAGAATCGGCGACACATTGATCCGAATCCTGAACGCGGAGGGCTGGCGCGCGGCCGGCGAGTTTTACTGCAACGACTGGGGTCTCCAGGCCGAGCTCTTCGGAGCGTCCGTGCGCACGCGGTTCGCGGAGCGGGTCGGCGCCCCGGTCCCTCCGATTCCCGAAGAGGGGTATTCCGGCGACTACGTAACGGAGCTCGCCGCGGAGATGGATGACGCGACCGGGCGCGGCTGGCTGGGGCTCCCCGAGCGCGAGCAACGCCTCAAGTTCGGCGCCTGGGGCATCGATCGGATGCTTGAGCTCCAGAAGGCCGAGCTCCAACGGTTCGGAGCCCGCTTCGACCGGTGGACCCGGGAGAGCGAGCTCCATCGCGGCGGCGCCGTCGACTCGGCCCGCGAGCGCCTCCACGCCCAACGCCTTCTAGAGCAGCGGGACGGCGCGCTCTGGTTCCGCTCGACCGAGTTTGGGGACCAGGAGGACCGCGTCGTCGTGCGATCGAACGGCGAGCCGACCTACTTCCTCGCCGACGCGGCGTATCACAACGACAAGTTCTCGCGCGGCTTCGACCGGCTGATCGATCTATTAGGCCCCGATCATCACGGCCACATCGGGAAGATGCAGGGAGTCCTCGAGGCTTTGGGATGGCCCCGCGATCGCTTCGAGGCGATCGTGATCCAGTGGGTGCGCCTCCTAAGGGCGGGGGAGGTCGTAAAGATGTCGAAGCGGGCCGGGGAGTTCGTCACGCTTCGCGAGTTGGTGGACGAGGTTGGCGTGGACGCCGCACGGTTTTTTTTCCTCATGAGGCGGGCCGAGAGCCCTATGGACTTCGACCTCGAGCTGGCGGTGCGCCGCACGGAGGAGAACCCGGTCTACTACGTCCAGTACGCGCACGCGCGCATCGCCCATGTGCTCGCCTACGCCAAGGAGCAGGGGGTCCCGGAGCCTGATCCCGGGACCGCCCGGCTCGACTTCCTCACGGAGCCCGAGACCGAGACATTGCTCCGCGGCCTGTCGGGATTCCCGTCGCTCGTCGCGGCAACCGCGAAGAGCCGGGAGCCTCACCGTATTCCCGCTTACCTCAAGGATTTAGCGGCACGATTTCATTCATTTTATCACCAGCATCGCGTGGTCAGCCCCGATGCGGAGCGGACCGCGGCCCGACTCCTTCTGACCCGGGCCACGGGCGTCGTCCTTCGCCGTGGACTTCACCTGCTCGGCGTGAGCGCCCCGGAGACGATGTAACCGTGGCGATCGCGGTCGTCGGCTCCATCGGGCTCGACACGATCGAGACTCCCGCCGGACGCGCGGAGGAGGTGCTCGGCGGGTCGGCCGCCTACTTCGCGCTCGCGGCGCGCCACTTCCTGCCGGTGTCGGTGGTCGCGGTGGTCGGGCAGGACTTTCCGGCCGAGGCCCGGGCGACCCTGGAGCAACCGGACCTCGACCTGAGCGGGCTCGAGGTGAGCGAGGGGAAGACGTTCCGCTGGGAAGGCGTCTACAGCCAGGACATGAACACGCGGAAGACCCTCCGCACCGAGCTCAACGTCTTCGAGCGGTTCCGACCCAAGCTGCCGGCCCAGACCCGCGCGCTTAGAACCGTTTTCCTCGCGAACATCGATCCGGTGCTTCAGGGGGAGGTCCTGAACCAGCTCGAGCGGCCCGACCTCGTCCTGGCCGATACCATGAACTACTGGATCCAGAGCAAGCGGGCGGAGCTGCTCGAAATCCTGCGTCGGGTTCGCATGCTGATCATCAACGAGGAAGAGGCGCGTGAGATCACGGGGGAAGCGCTCACGCACAAGGCGGCCCGGGCGATCCTGTCGCTCGGCCCCGAGACGGTCGTGGTGAAACAGGGCGAGCACGGCGCGTTTCTCCAGAGCCGCGAAGAGTACTTCAGCTGCCCGGCGTTTCCGATCGAGACCGTGGTGGATCCGACCGGCGCGGGCGATACGTTCGCCGGCGGGTTCGTCGGCTCCCTCGCCCGGATGGGCCGCGTCAACGACCGGAATCTTCGCCGCGCGGTCGTGTACGGCTCCGTCCTCGCCTCGTTCACCGTCGAAGGGTTCGGCGTCGGGGGCCTGCTGCGCGCGTCGCGCGAGGCGATATTGGAGAGGGCGGCGGGAATCGCCTCGATGAGCCGTTTCGACCTCTCAGACACGGCGCGCATCCTCCGTTGATCGCGCGATCCGACGGCGACGGCGCTCCGACGCTTCAGGGCGCGGGCGTGCGCCGGATCGGCCCCGCCCGCGGCGGGTATATCCTCACGTTGCGTCCGAACCCGGCCCGGGCCGGGTGGCACGCCGGTTGCGCGGGGCGGCGAGTCTCTGGATCTCTAAGGAACGCGCCCGAGGACATCGCGTGAACGGTCAAAGCGCTCATCGTCCCCCGCCGAATCCGGCCGCGCTGGCTGCATTGAGGCAACGCCTTGTTTGGCTCCTGGTCCCTTCGTTCCTTGCGTCGCTCCCGCTCCTCCTCGCGATTTTCGGCGGGGAGGACCTGAAGCTGACCCGATGGGACCCGTGGGCGATCGTTGCGTGGTTTGTCCTCCTTCTCGCGGCGGAGGCGCTCCCGGTCCCGCTTCCGCGCGGGGGGACGATGACGGTCGCGTCGATCCTCGACATCGGGGCGATCCTTCTCTTCGGTCCGTGGATCGCGGGCGCCCTCGATCTGCTCACGACGATTCCCGCGCAACTGGTGATCTTGCGGAATCGACCGGGAGCAGCGGCCCTGAACGCGGGCCTCTACGCTTCGACGACGATCGTGGCCGGGTCCGCCTACCTCGCCGCGGGAGGCGAGCTCGGCGCCCAACACTGGATCCGGAATCTTCTGCCGCTGCTCCTGGCGGGTTCCCTCTACTACGCGCTGAACACCGCGTGGGTGAGCTTCGTCCTGGGCGCCCGCGCCCGGGAGCCCGCGCTCACGATCTGGCGGCAGCATTTTCGCGACGGACTGCCGCAACACGCGTTTTCGCTGGGATTCGGGATGCTCTTCGCCCAGGTGCGGCTGGCCGCGGGAATCCCGGGGGTGCTGCTCCTGGTCCTTCCGCTGCTCTTCGCCCGGTACACGCTGCGCCTCTACGCCGACCTGCGCGAGGACCTGGTCAGCTTTGTTCGGGCCCTGAGCGTGGCGCTCGACGCGGTCGACCCGTACACGCACGAGCACTCCGTCCGCGTCGCGGACTATTCGGTGCGCGTCGCGCGCCAGATGGGTCTCGGAAGCGCCGAAGTGGAGACGATCCGCTATGCCGCGCTCGTCCACGACATCGGCAAGATCGCCCAGCGTCCCGACGTCATCCGGAAACCCTCGGTGCTGAGCGACGAGGAGCGACGCCTGATGATGCGCCACCCGGAGGCGGGAGCGAAGATCATCGGGCAGATCCGGGCGCTCCGCGACGCGGCGCGGATGGTGCGGACGCACCACTGGCGCCCGGACGGAAAGGGCTACCCGCCTGGCCTCACCGAGACGGATGTGCCGCTGGGAGCCCAGATCATCCATGTTTGCGACGCGTTCGACGCGATGACCTCCGACCGGCCCTACCGGATCGGACTCCCCGTCCCGCGCGCGCTCGCGGAGCTCCGCCGCCACGCCGGCTCGCAGTTCGACCGCGAAATCGTCGAGGCCTTGATCCTGGTCCACGGCGGACCTGTCGCCGAACCGGCGGAAGCGACGCGAGAGCCGGACCCGGTGGAGGCGTGATGGGACGTTACGAGGAGTCGGGCGTCAACATCCGGAAAGGCCAGGAGGCGGTCGACCGGATCCGGGAGCTCTGCCGGTCCACATTCGGCCCTCAGGTCCTGGGCGATTTCGGAGGCTTCGCCGGCGCGTTCCGCGTGCCCGGAGCGCCGGGGCAGGTTCTCCTCTCGAGCATGGACGGCGTCGGCACGAAGTTGAAGGTCGCGATTCTGTGCGACCGGCACGACACGGTGGGGTACGACCTCGTCTGTCATTCCGCCAACGACATCCTGGTGCACGGAGCCCGGCCGCTCTTTTTTCTCGACTACATCGCGATGGGGACCCTCTCTCCGGAGCGGGTCGAGCTTCTCGTCCAAGGCCTCGCCCGCGGATGCCGCGAGGTGGGGTGTGCCTTGATCGGCGGGGAAACGGCCGAGATGCCGGGACTCTACGCGGCGGGCGATTACGACCTGGCGGGCGCCATCGTGGGCATCGCGCCCGAGGCGGGGATCGTCGACGGCTCGACGATCGAGCCGGGAGATGTGATCGTCGGCCTTCCGAGCGCGGGCCTTCACACGAACGGCTATTCGCTCGCGCGATCGATCCTCTTCGACGGGTTGGGCCTCAAGGCCGGCGATCCGTTCCCCGCGGGCGGTGGGACCGTCGGAGAGGTGCTCCTCTTGCCGCACCTCTACTACGGAGCCCCGGTGGGCGTGGCTCGGGTGGCGGGCGACGTGCGGGGCATGGCGCATATCACCGGAGGCGGAATTCCCGGAAACCTCGTGCGCGTGCTTCCCGAAGGGATCCGCGCGGAGGTGCGCGTCGGCAGCTGGCCCCTGCCGCGGCTCTTCGGCTTTCTCAGCGAGGCGGGGAAGGTGCCGCCGGCCGAGGCCTACGAGGTCTGGAACATGGGAATCGGGCTCCTGCTCGTGGTGCGGCGGAAGGACGCGGAAGCGATCGAACGAGCGCTCGCGGCATCGGGGCATCGGGCATATCGCGTTGGAGAGACGGCGGCCGGAACGCGGGAGGTAGTGCTCACGTAGCTTCGGGGGAGGGAAGATGGCGATGGGATGGGAGCCGGGCTTGCCTCACGCGGACGAGGCGCTGCGGCGTGCCCTCGAGCTCCACGAGGTTGCCCCCGAAGGGTTCGGACCGCACGCGGAGACGCTCGGCCTCGTCGGGAAGAGCCGCGCGATCCTCGACCTGGGAAGGCGGATCGCCGCCGTCGCGCCGAGCCCGGCGACCGTGCTCGTGCACGGCGAGACCGGCACCGGGAAGGAG
>JBGPMG010000028.1:0-18934 GCA_041486815.1 Candidatus Eiseniibacteriota bacterium
CTTTGCCCGCGATCTTGATTGCGAGGACCCTGCCGCTCAACCTGCCCGCGATCCTTCCCGCGCCGCGGATCGGAGGGTGTCGGAGAATTTCCGCGTCCCTCGCGCCGCTCCCTCTCCCACAGCCTGAGCACCTCGTCTCTTCCCTGCCAGAGGCGGCCGGGGCGATTGCGCCTCAAGTCGCGGAACTCGGGTGGCTCCCGGCGATTCTTCATGTCCCGCGTCCGTACGGAACGCTGGCTGCGCTCGACGACGAACCTCGAGCGTAGGTTGGCTCCCCCGTCGATCGAGGACCAGCGATCCTTCCACGCCCGGTAGCGACTCGGGGCGTTCGGCCGGACGAAGTAGTAGTAGCGCGGGCGGGCCGTGCGGACGCGCGCGGGCGCGTAGCGGACCCACGTGGCGTCGATCCGGATGTCGATCACCGGGCAGACGCTCAGGTACGGATCAAAACCGAATGCCGAGTAGTGGCAGTCGGCGCAGACATAGCGCGGGTACTCCACGCGCCGGTCGATGTAGAAATAGGTCTCGCTGGCGTCGGAATCGTTCTCTCCCAAGGAGGGAAGGATCCGCTTGTTCAATCGCTCCATCCCGACATAGGGATCGCCGACGATCATGCCCGATTCCAGCTCGTCCTCCCCGTCGCCGCGCCCCGTCACATCCGATTCGGGCGCGCCGCTGGTCAAGTACCAGGGCAGGTCGCGGAAGGGGTACCGGCTCGCGACGGCCACGACGAACTCCATCCCGGGAGGGCCATCGGCCACGAGATCGTAGGGGTCGTGCCGAGCCGGAATGAGATACGTGCGGCCGGCTTCGACGCGGCTGGGATCGGACGGCCCGTACGGGTAGACGAGGTGGATGTACCCCTCGGTGTCGATGTTGTACACGAGAACGTAGGCGTCGGAGCTGCTCCGGAAGAAGACGCGCATGCTCTCCCCGGGACGATAAACGCCTCCCTCTTCCTTGTTGATCCAGACGTCCACCGTGAGATTCCGGCCTCCCGGCGCTTCCCCATCCGGCACCCGCGAGACGGCGCGCGCCGTCCCCGCGGGGATCACCGCGAGGACGGCGAGAGCGAAGAGGAATGCGCGCGGCCGCGTCACCGGGCGCGCCTCGCGAGCTCCGGATTGTCCGGATCGATCTGGTACGCCCAATTCATGTTCATGAGGGTCGCGCTGCGCGAGACGACCTCGAACTTGGCGTAGTGGTTGTCCCGAGTCAGCACGATGTAGCTATGCCCGACGATCGCCTCGACCACGCCGTCCGCGGACCATCCCGAAGGCGGCCCGAAGTCGACGTCCCGGAGCGCGATGAACCCGGCGTCTTGAATCCGAGTGTCCACGGGCGTGTAGATGAGGAAGTGGCCGTTCGCGGCCGCGTAGAAGAAATCGGTCCGCGTGTCAGCGGAAGGACGCCGCGTGTAGGCCGAGAAATCCCAGCCGCTCCGCGTGCTGTCCACGTTGTCATTCGAAAGGTCGACATTGACCCCTTCCGGGCGAGGAGTGTCGAAGACGTTCTCAAAACTCAATTCCGGGCTCTCCTGGCCCGCATGGTCCACCGCTGCGACCGCGTAATAGTAGGTCGTACCGTTCACGACGCTTCGATCCTCGAACTGGGTGCCGCTCGTCGTGCCGACTAGCGTGAAAGTACCGGTCGGTGCGAAATTTCGATAGACCTTGTAATGGTCGATGTCGGACTCCTGGTTCGCGCGCCAATACACCGTGACCAGACCGTCGCCCGTTACGCTGAAGACTCCGTCCACCCGGAAGGGCGGCGAATCAACCGCCACGAGCGTGTCGTTGCTGTGACATCCGGCGGCTCCCAAGAGGGCCGCGATCGCCAGCACCTTGCTCCACGTTCCAACCACGAAGCCCACCTCCTTCAGGTCCAGTCAGCGCGTCGTTTCGATCGGCGGCGCGACAAGAACTCCAGGCCGCGTGGAGGCCCTGAACCGCAAGCCGTGTGCCAAGGTTTTGAAAAGCCGGCCAGCGCCATTAACTGGTTGCCAATAATTGGCTTACCTGGGGCGCGCTTGAGGATCGGCGCTCGCTGGTTAGGGGCCCCCTCGAGACAGTGTGACTGGGGCGCCACAGAACCGCTTCACAGCTCGACGACCTGCCGCGTCAAGGGCGAGATGGGCTCATGGCGCGGTCTTCCAAGGGCTCAAGCCGGCCACCTCACTTACCGATATATAGGCAAGTCACTTGCGAGGGGATGAGGAGGCTAAATCCGATCATGAAGCGGTTGACCCGAACGCTCCTGCCCGTGGCATGTCTTGCCGCGATTTTTCATGCCGCTCCCAGCGAGGCACAGCTCGGCTTGACCGCCCGGACGGGCGAGATCTTGGGGGAGGGCCGATGACCGTGAATCATCCGCGCCGGCCAGCCCTCGGCTTGCCCGAGGCGCTCGAGCGGTTTGCCACGGCGCGGCAGCATGGCAAGTCGATCCAGCTGCCCGCGACGTTGGACTCCCTCGCTGCGATCCGCGAATGGCTGGATCGATCCGGCGCGCTCCGGGGTCTCTCGACCGGCGCTGCGGACATGCTCGATCTCGCCCTCTACGAGGTGTGCGCGAACGTCGTGGAGCACGGGTACGGCCAGGACGCCGCGCGCTCCCTCGAGCTCTGGTGGCTGCCAAGCGCGGTGCCCGAAGCGGGCCCGGCGCCCCGGGGACAGTTCTTCCTCCGGGACCAAGGGCCCCCGTTCCGAGCCGACCGCTCGAAGGAGACGGACTACGACGATCCGCTGGTCCGGAAGCGCGGATGCGGGTTCGGGCTCGACATCATCCATCGGACGATGAGCGCGGTCGCGTACCACCCGGAGACGAGCGCGGGCAACATCACAGTCCTCGAGTGGGATCCTCGCAAAATCGATCAGCACGATGAGACCCAGCATGCGTAGTGCTCCTACCGGGGGTCGTACAGTTCGCAGGCAATCGTGTCGATAGTCCAGATGGGAGGAGCCTCGACATGACCAATGAATTGGAAATTTCGAAGCCGGAAGATCGCGGTGGAGCCGTGCTCCTACGCATCAAGGGTCGCCTCGACGTCAAGACGGCTCCTATTCTGCTTCAGCGGGTCGCCGAGATCCAGGCGAACGGCCAGAATATCGTGCTGAACCTCTCCGAAGTCTCGTTCATGGGGTCGAGCGGCATCGGCGCACTCCTCGTCCTGGTCGAACAGTTCCAGGAACAGGGTGGAAGCGTGCGGTTCGCCTCCCTCTCGCCAGCGGTCACTTCGGTCGTCAAGCTGCTGAACCTTGACCGATTCCTCAATATTGATCTGACGGAGAGCGACGCGCTCGCGGCGCTTGGAGCCTGATCCGGGGGGGCGTCGGGTGAGAAACGAAAATCGGCAAGCCATTGCTTCAGACACCCGCGCTCCGCGCGCCTCCAACCAGGCCGCGGAGGCCGCCTCACGACTGGCGGCGATCCAGGATCTCTCGGATGACGCCATCGTGACGATCGATATGGAGGGGACCATCGTCGGCTGGAATCGCGGCGCCGAGCGGACCTATGGCTACCCTGCCGAGGTGATCCTCGGGAATTCGGTCTCCGTACTGGTTCCGGCGGACCGGCGGGATGAGTGGCCGCAAATCCTCGCCGGCATCAAACGTGGGGACCGGGTCGATCACCTCGAGACCGTGCGGCTTCGGAGCGACGGCACGCCGATCGACGTATCGTTGTCGGTCGCCCCCACGCGGGACGAGACGGGCCGCGTCACAGGCAGCGTGGCGATGGCGCGCGACATCACGGCGGTACAGCAGGCGCTGCGGCAGGCGGAGCAGAGCAGCGTCAAGTTGAGCGAACGCGAGAAAGCGCTCCGCCAGGCTCTCGCGGCGCTTCGCAAGTCGCACGAGGAGGTCAAATCGGCCCAACTCCAGCTGGTCCAGGCCGCGAAGCTCGAATCGATCGGGCGGCTCGCTGCCGGTGTCGCCCACGAGGTGAAGAACCCGCTCGCGATCATCCTCTCGGCCGTGGAGTACCTCTCGCAGGCCATCCCGAATCCGGACGCGGATATGACTCTGGCGATGTGCGATATGCAGGAAGCCGTCCGGCGCGCGGACTTCGTGATTCGCGGCCTGCTCGACTTTGCGCACGCCACCGAGTTCACGTTGAGTGATGGCGATCTGAACGCGGTCATCGAGAAGTCGCTCGGTTTCGTCCGGCATGCGCTCTCCAAGGCCCATGTCACCCTCATCAAGGAGCTCGAGAGCGACCTCCCGGCGGTGATCATGGATGCCTCCAAGATCGAGCAGGTCTTGGTGAACCTCATGATCAACGCGATCGACGCGATGCCCTCGGGAGGTTCCTTGACGGTAAGGACCAAGCGGCGTCAGCTGACCCAGCCGGGACCGGACGTCGGTGTCAGACGGACCGATCGTTTCCGCCTCGGGCAGAGCGCTGTCATCGTAGAGATCGAGGACACGGGTACCGGCATCGACGAGGGAACCCGGTCGCGGCTCTTTGATCCGTTCTTCACCACAAAGCCGACCGGCACGGGAACCGGGCTCGGGCTTGCCGTCAGCAAGACGATCGTCGCCCTGCACGGGGGCACCATTCAGATCGCGAATCGAGAAGGCGGCGGAGCCCGCGCGACCGTGGTGATTCATAGTATCAGGCTGTAAAGGAGGGTCGTTCCGATGGACAAGATTCGCATACTCTTGATCGACGATGAACCCAGCTTCACCCGGATGCTGAAGCTGAATTTGGAGAGGACCGGCTCCTACAAGGTGCTCTGCGAGAATACCGGCGCGTTCGGGCTGACCGCCGCGAGGGATTTCCTGCCGGACATGATCTTCCTCGACGTCATCATGCCCGATGTTGATGGAGGCGAGGTCGCGGCACAGATCCACGCCGACCCCAAGCTCCAGGCAATCCCGATCGTGTTCCTCACCGCCGGCGTCTCGAAGGAGACGACCCGCTCAAAAGGCCCCGTCATCGGCGGGAGGACCTTTCTCGCCAAGCCGGTGAGCGTGGAGGAAGTGATCCGCTGTATCGAGAAGCAGCTCGGAAAGAGCGAGGGCGTCGGCCCCGGATCGTCAGCTGCCGGCGCCTAGGCCGCGGACGTTGTGGCTCAGCAGGGTCGCCACGGTGCGCACAAGCTCGCCCGATGCGACCGGCTTGGTTAGATAGGCATCGGCGCCGTGGCCGAATCCAAGCAGTCGATGCTTCGGCGAATTGAGGGCGGTGAGCATCAAGACCGGCAGGTGCCACGGACGGTAGAGGCGGCGAAGCTCGGTGCAAACTTCGTAGCCGCTGATGTCCGGCAGGACGAGATCGAGAAGCACCAGATCCGGCCATTGCTCCGCGGCAATCAGTAGACCCGACTTCCCGGTGTGCTCCATCCGAACTTCATATCCCGCGCGCTGCAGGTGGTTTCTGAGGTGCCTCGCCAAGGCCTCCTCATCTTCCACGATGAGGATTCGTCCCTGGCTCGCGGCAGTGTCGCCAGCTCCCTTGTCGACCAACGATGGGCTCTCCGAACGGGGATCGGTCCTCCTCGGATGCCGCCTGCGTGCGCCTGCGACCTATCCGGGTGGCTGCCACATCAGGAGTTATCGGCCGATCTTGAAAAACGATGAGCGAGGGTCGGGCGCGGAAGTCGCTGCGGAAGTCGCGGTTGCGGATAGAAAAAAAATTGAGCCCCGGCCTTGCCAGCTCTCTTCGAGTTACACTGCTTCTTCCGAGGCCGGTGCTCGAATTGGCAGCTAACCCATGGTCTATCGCTGGCTAGGCCTGCGGGCTCTTTGGAGGTCCCCCCCTCCGGGCACTTTGCATTGCATCCGGTGTGCCACGATTTCACAGATCTGAAATCTACCTGTTTCGACCATGTAACAGGCTTTGTAGTAGAAGCTTAGCAGCGAGGTTCGTACCCTGGGTCTGGGACCGTTCGGGGAGCTTTGGGTGCTGGAGGTGGGATAAAACTTAATAGCATTACAACGCACCAGCCTCAATGCACTTTCCAGCAATCACTTACAGATGTAAAACATCTTAATAGTAAGAATTAAGCCTTTTGCCGGGTTGGAAGCCTTCTGTCGAGGCGGAACAGCTTGATCTTCTGCAGCAGGGTCGGATAGGAGAGCGAAAGCTGTTTGGCGGCCTGTAGCTTGTTCCAGTTGTGACGCTCGAGGGCCTGGGAAATCAGCCGACGCTCCACCTTGGCGACCTCAGCCCGAAGAGTCGATGGCGAATCCCCGTTCTCCTCTTCCTGCTTGAGCAGGTCGCGCGGCAATAGCTCGATCGAGAGCATGTCTCCGTCATTGGCCATGACGACGAGGCGCTTCACCACCTTCTCAAGCTCGCGCACGTTTCCGCGCCACGGAAGCCCTGCCAGGAGCGCGATCAGGTCGTGGTCAACGCCGCGGATGTCCTTACCCAATTCGCCGGCGAACCGGCGGCAGTAGTGCTCGACGAGGGGCGGCACGTCCTCCGGGCGTTCGCGGAGCGGCGGGACGCGGAAGCAGATATCGTTCAGTCGGTAGTAGAGATCCTCGAGGAAATCCCCGCGCGCGATCTTCGTCTTGAGATTCACGTTGGTCGCGCAGACCACCCGGACGTCCACCTTGGTGGACTTGTTCCCGCCGACCGGGCGCACTTCGCGGTTGTCGAGAACCTGAAGCAGTTTCCCCTGGATCGTGATGGTCGTCTTGTCGACTTCGTCCAAGAAGAGGGTCCCGCCGTTCGCCTCGACGAAAAGACCCACCTTCTCGCGGACCGCTCCGGTGAACGCGCCCTGCACATGCCCGAAGAGCTCACTCTCGAGGAGCTGCTCGGGAAGGGCCGCGCAGTTGACTTGAATCAGCGGCTTGGTCGCCCGGGCGCTCGATGCGTGGATCGCGCGCGCCAGTAGTCCTTTTCCGCTCCCGGTCTCGCCTTCGATCAAGATCGTCGCGTCGCTCGGGCCGACGCGCTCCAACAAGGAGAGGATCTCGAGAAGCTCGGGGCTCCGTGTGACGATGCCGTGATCGTTCGCCGAGCCCAGGAGACGCCCGCGGAGGGCGCTGTTCTCACGCGCGAGCCGCTGGCGCGAGAGCTCGAGGATCGCCACCGCGACGTGATTCGCGAGCACGGCGATTAGATTGATTTCCCGCTGCTTGAACGAGCCAAGCGCGCCCTCTTCAGGTCGATCCAGGTAGAGGTATCCGGGCAGCCCTGAGGGGAGCGAGAGCGGCATGATGGCGATGCTCGTGCGCGGGCTCAAGTGGGTCACTCCCGGCATGTCGCGGAACCGAGCGTCGGCCCCGGCCCGGCTCGAGACGACGGGGGCCGAAGCGAGGCGGGCCGAGCCGATCCGACGCTCGAGCTCGCTCAGAAGGTCCTGCGCGACGCGGAACGACATCCCCACCGACGCGACGACTTCGATCCCCCCATGCACTGCGGGCGCGGCCACGCATCCCCGCGCCGCGGTCACGCGGCGTGCCGTCACGGCCAGCACATCTTGAACGGCCGATTCGGCGTCACCGCCTCGGAGCACGCTTCGGATTTCGTCGAATGCCGCGAATTCGTTGCTCTGGGCGGTTGTCCCCTCGATCAGGCCCTGCTCGATCTCGGTGCGGAACTCCTCGATCTCGCGCGCGAGGGCGGGATCGTCCTCGGGGGAGAGGATGGAGGAGGCGTGATCCAGGTGGAGAACCGCCTCATCGACCAGGCCCCTCAAGAGCTCGCTTCGGGACAGCTCGAGCAGCGCACGCGCGGTGAGCGCGGGGAGCGCCAAGCTCTCGTACGCCGCCACGGCGCGCCGCAGGAATCCCACCGATTCATCCAGGATGCCGCGCGACTTCCCTTTCCGCGCGCGGCGCCGCCACGCGAGGCCGGCACCCAGGTTGAGGCGCGCCAACTCGTAGCGCTTGCCGATCGAAAGCAGGATGCGGCTGGCCTCGCCGAGGCGCTCCTGTGCCTTCGGGAGATCGGCCGCCTCCGCGGCCGCGAGGCCTAGGAGACGAAGCGAGCAGGCCTCCTCGATTCGGTCGCCGAGGCGGCGCGCGATCGCGAGCGCCCTCTCGCCGCTCCGCGTCGCGGTCTCGACTTCGCCCATGCGCAGCTGCAGGTCGCCGAGCCGCCGGACCAACTCCACGGTGAGGTCCGAATCGGGAGCGACCTGGTCGGCCATGGCGAGACCGGTCTCGTACTCGGCCCGAGCTTCGCCAAGCATGTCCCGGTCGGCGAACAGATCCCCGAGCCCCTCGCGGGAGAGAATCGTCTCCCTCGGGAACCCACGCTCGACGGAAAGCGCGAGCGCCTGCCGGATCAAATTCTCGGCGGTGGAGAAATCGCGGCGCTTGCGGCGCAGATTCCCAAGACAGAAGAGCGCCCGCGCCTTGCCGACGGGATTTCCCACCTCGGTATTCATCTGGAGACCACGGCGGTAGTGATCCTCGGCGAGGTCCCACTCGCCCATCTTCTCGTGCACGATGCCGAGGTTGTGGACGTAGGTCGCCGAATCGTGGAAGAGGCCGGACCGCTCGGCGATCCGGAGCGCCTGCTCCAAGAACCGCGCGGCCTCCTTGAATCGGCAGTGGTTCTTGTGAAGGAGGCCGAGGCTGTTGTAGGCCGAGGCCATCCCCGCGTCGTATCCGGCGCGCCGATACGTCGCGATCGCGCTCTCGAAATATTCGCGGGCCGCGTTCCAATCCCCGGTGCGCAGCGCGATGACCCCGAAGATCATCTCGGTGCGCCCGATATCGAGGTTCAGGGTGGTGTCGCGGAGGAGACGGTAGGCGAGGGTCGCGGCGCGCTGCGCCGGACGATATCGCCCCCGCTCGAAGAGCAGGAGCGCGAGGCTGGCGGAGAGACGACCCGCCTGCTCGCGGGTCACGTGCGGTCGGAGACGACGATGGAGATCGTGCAGCGAATCCACGGCTTCCGTGAGGTCGCCGCGGTGCCGCAGGCACTCCACGATCTGGGTTCCGATCCGGAGCAGGTTTTCCCGGTTCTGGGGATCGCTGCTCTTTGGATCCGCCTCTAGAGCCCGGCGATAGTACTCGAGCGCGACGACATAGTTATCCGCCGCGAAGTATAGATCTCCGAGCTCCTGAGCCTTGTGCTCCCCGTAGGCCCGTGCGTCCGAGGACGCGCGCGTCGCGGAAGCGCCCGAGGTTCGGTGCGGAATGTCCGATCGGTCTTTCGGGACAAGTCCGTCCATTCCGGCCCTCAAATACTCTGATACTACGGAGCGAAGCCGGGTTCAACGCCTGGCCTCGCATCACCCGCGCCGCGGGAGTTGCTACCAATACCAGCGCAGGCCGTAGCCCATTCGCACCAGCCGGAGGTACCTCGCGAACGAGCTTCCGAATGACCCCCGAATGGCATTCGCCGGCGTCGCGTTCGAAGGGCTCCAGCTCAAGTGAGCACCCTTCACGACGGTTCCATCACCATCACCCCTCGGCGGCGGGGGATTGTCCCCGTAGTCGACGGATGGCTTGGGATAGGCGAAGGCGGATGTTGCAACGACCGGGGTCAGACAGAGCACGGCGAGGAGGATACCCAACCGGATGAAGCGACGTGGAACCAGGACCCTCATTCCCTTGCTCCTCAAAGGTGAAGCGGCACCCGGCGCATCAGCCACTTCCCTTGGCGGTTTCGGGCAGTCCGTCAGTGAGCGTCCTAGCCGCGAGCGTTAAGATCGCGGTCCGAGAGGGATGCTCCGTGGGAGGAGCAGGCACCCTTTGACGAACACTGCCTCTAACTAATGAGAATAGTTGTACGTGGGAGGACCGTCAAGTGATTTGTCGCCAAAACGGGGCTTCCGGGGTATCGAAGACGTCGATTTTCGAATTCGACGCGCTTGGACTAGGCCCGGGCCGATTGACCAGCGGTGCGGACCGACTTCCGGGCCTCGCTCAGGACCAAACCGTAGCGAAGCCCCCTCGTCGACACGTAGACACCGTTCACCGCGAACCGCGACACGAACTCGCAGAGGATGATCGCCCCGGCCGGGATGATGTCCGCGCGGCCCCTGCTCACGCCCGCGAGATCCCGTCTCTGGGAGAGTGGGATCGCACATAATTGCTTCCCGATGCTCGAGATGCGTTCGCGGCTGAGATGATGGTTCTCAATTCTGGAAGGATCGTACTTCACCAACCCGAGGTCGAGGGCTCCGAAGGCTGTGACCGTTCCGCCGACCCCGATCGCGCGTTCGATCCCGGTAGGGTCGAAGGCGCGAAGCTTCTCGGCGAATACGTCGAGGACATGGCCGCGAATCTTCTCGAGCTCGGCTTCCGACGGGGGATCGCTCCGGACCATCCTCTCCGTGAGCCGGACACAGCCTAACTCTAGACTTATCACCTGGGTACCGGTCTCCCCTTCACCGCTGATGATCTCGGTGCTGCCGCCCCCGATGTCGACCACGATCGAATGACCCCGTGAGGGATTGAGGCCGCTCAGAACAGCCAGAAATACGAGCCGGGCCTCCTCCTCGCCGGAGAGAATCTCCACCGGGTACCCGATCCGCTCGGAGAACACCCTCGCGATTTCGGGCCCATTGGCGGCGACACGGAAAGCGTTCGTCCCCGCGACCCGGATACGGCTCGCGCCGCTGTACTCCGCCTCGTGGACGAAGCGCTCGAGACATTCCAGGGTGCGTGCGGCTGCCGCGGCGTCGATCACGCCGGTGCGGTCGAGGCCCTCTCCCAGGCGGGAGATCTCGCCCATCCGGTGGGCGGTGCGGAGGCGCTCCTTCTCGTCGACGTCGGCGACGAGCAGCCGTACGGAGTTGGTGCCGATGTCGACGGCACCGATCCTTACCGTGGACTCGGTCGAGGTTAGAACAGGACCCCCGATGCAGGAGCGAGTGGTTGCGCGGATTCCCCCTTATGTTGACTCCGCGATCCCTTCGAACGTAGCATATGGGGCGATGCTTGTAAAGTCGGAAACCGTTATCAGGCCACAAAATGGCCGTTCGACGCCGCCTCAGGACACCCGGGAGAGCCTCCTTGGGTTCACCCAAGAGGAGCTGGTGCGTGTACTCATGGCTATGGGGGAGAAGCCCTTCCGGGGACGTCAGATCGCGGATTGGATCTATGCCCGCGGCGCGCCGGATTTCGCGGCCATGACAAACCTGCCCCAAAACCTGAGGGACCGGCTGGCCGTGGAGTTCCGGATCGGGACGCTGACCGAGCACGGCCGGCGGGAGACCGCCGACCGCCGCACCCGGAAGGTGGCCCTCTCGCTACCCGATCGAGGCGTCGTGGAGTCGGTCTATATGTCCACCCCGCGGAGGGTCACCTTCTGCCTCTCTTCACAGCACGGTTGCGGCTTCGCATGCCGCTTTTGCGCCACGGGTCGCATGGGTCGCGGCCGAAACCTCACGGCCGGCGAGATCTTGGAGCAGGCGATCCGGCTCCGCCGTGAGCTGCCCGAGGGAGAGAGCGACTTCAACGTCGTCATGATGGGGATGGGCGAGCCGCTCGAGAACTACGACGCGGTCATGGGAGCGCTGGGAATTCTGACGGACCCGAACGGGATGAACGTCCCGTCCAAGCGCGTCACGATCTCGACGGTTGGACTCGTGCCTCAGATTCTGCGCTTGGCCGAGGAGGGGAGGCGCTATCGCTTGGCGATCTCCCTGCACGCGGCGAGTGACGAGCTCCGCTCCAAGCTCATGCCTGTGAACCGGCGCTACCCTCTCGAGCCGCTCATGCGCGCGGTGCGGATCCACCTCGAAAAGGTACGGCAGCGGGTGACGTTCGAATACATCCTGATCGAGGAGATCAACGATACGATGCGCGACGCCATGCGCCTCGTGCGCCTCATCGGCCAGCTCCCCTGCCGAATCAACCTGATTCCATACAACCCCATCGGCCCGGGCCGATTTCGCCGGCCCTCAGCCGATCGGATCCAGCGGTTCGTTGACTACCTGGCCCCTCGCGTCGCCGCGGTGACGGTGCGGTACAGCCAGGGTGTGGAGATCGGCGCGGCATGCGGCCAGTTGGCGGGCGAGGCCGAAGGCGGGCTCCGCTGACGCGGCGAAGCGGCGACTTCGGATGATCGGAACGCTCCGAGGGCGGCTTCTCGCCCTGTTCTTCCTGGTCTCCCTGATTCCCTCGATCGGCCTCACCTTCTTCGTCACGCAATATCTGGCGAAGAGCCTCGCGGCGCTCAAGAACCCGGAAACCGAACGCGCGCTCGCCCAGTCCCTCGAGGTGATTCGCGGCGGAATCGAGCGCCTCGCGAGCGACGCGCAGCAACACGCGGAGGCGATGGCGCTCGACCCGGAAACGCGTCCGTTCCTCGCGCCCGCTCGGAGCGCCGAGCTGGAGCGGTATCTGCGCGAGGAGGCGCGGAGTCGCGGCCTCGACTACATCTGTCTCTACCGGACCCGCGGGGGCGTCGTGCGGATCTTCGGCGCCCGCCTCGGTCCTCGCATCACGCTGCCCCAGCCCGAGCAGGCGTCGATCCTCGACGCGATCCAGCACGGCGGTCTCGTCTCGGGAGACGACGCGCCGCGGCAGGTGAGCGGCGTCGCGGCCCTCGACGACGGCAGGGCGATCCTCACCGGATACCAGCTCGATCCCGAGATCTCCTCCGAGATTGTCGCGCTGCAGAAGAACCTCTCGATGTACCGGCGGCTGGGCATCTACACGTGGCTCTCCCAGCGCAGCCTCTGGATCTTCGCCGCGATCTGGAGCCTGGTCCTTGGGGTCGTGAGCTTCGGGCTCGCCTACCTTGTCTCGAAGGGGATCGCGAAGCCGATCGTGGCCCTCCGCGAGGGCATGGCGCAGGCCTCCCAGGGAGACCTGACCCACCGGGTGAAGCCTACGGGCACGAGCGAGGTGCGCTTCCTCGCGACCTCGTTCAACCGGATGGTGGAGGAGATACAAACGTCGCGCCGGGCGCTCCTCCGCGCGGAGCGACTCGCCGCGTGGCGTGAGGTCGCGCGCGCGGTGGCGCACGAGATCCGCAATCCGCTCACGCCGATCCAGTTCGCGCTCCAGCGACTCCGGGATGAGGCTCGCCGCGGCGAGCCTCCGCGCGCCGAAGTGGTCGCGGAGAACACCGAGGCGATCTTGCGCGAGGTCCACTCGCTCCAGGAGTTCGCGACGGCCTTTTCCGCGGTCGCCCAGCTCCCAGAGCCCAAGTTTGCGGCGTGCGATCTGGTCGATCTCGTCGAGGACGCCGCGAAACTCTACCGAGGCTCCTCTCAGGTGGAATTCCGCGTTGAGGTGGAGCGCCCCGTTCCCTTAGCCTGGGCGGACGCGGGCCAAATTCAGCGGGTCATCGTGAATTTGATCAAGAACGCGACCGAGGTCGTGGGGGATCGGGGCGTCGTTTCGCTCCGCGTGCGCCGCGAGGCCGAGACGGAAGGAGGCGGCGTCCACTTGGAGATCGAAGACAACGGTCCCGGAATGGACGCCGCCACGCTCGAGCGCGCGACCCACCCAGGATTCACAACGAAGTCGACGGGGAGCGGCCTCGGCCTCACCTTGGTGCAGCGGATCGTGGAGCAACACGGAGGGCGGTTCGGCCTCGAATCCAGCCCGGGCGTCGGCACGCGGGCGTGGCTCGCGATCCCGGCCGCGGGAAACTCGAACGAGGAAGGCGGGTGAGTGCGGCGGCCGGAGCAAAGACTCGCATCTTGATCGTCGACGACGAGCCGTCGGTCCTTCTGGAAACCGCGGCGAGTTTGAAGCGTCACTACGATCCGTTGACCGCGGCGAGCGCCGAGGAAGCGGAGAGGATCTTGTCGCAGCAGCGCGTCGATCTTCTCCTGACCGATTTGAAGCTCCCCGGCAAGGACGGTCTCGCTCTCCTCGAGAGCGCCAAGGCGGCGTACCCCGATCTTCCCGTCGTGGTGATGTCGGGCCACGGCTCGATCGAGGACGCGGTCAAGGCGATCCGCCTGGGCGCCGCCGATTTCGTGGAAAAACCGTTCGGCCCCGACCGCCTCCAGCTCACGGTCGAGCGCGCGCTCGAGATCCGGGCCCTCCAGCGGGAGAACGAACAGCTTCGCGCGATCACCGGCGCGTCCGACGAGATGATCGGCAAGAGCGCGGGCCTGGACCAGGTCCGCGCCGAGATCGCCAAGGTCGCGCGCACCGACGCGAAGGTCCTGATCACCGGCGAGAGCGGAACGGGGAAGGAGCTGGTCGCGCGGGCGATCCACAAGGCAAGCGCCCGGGCGCGGGGTCCGTTCGAGAAGCTCAACTGCGCCGCGCTGCCCAAGGATCTGGTTGAGAGCGAGCTCTTCGGGTACGAGAAGGGCGCCTTCACCGGCGCGACGCAGATGAAGCGCGGCCGCCTCGAAGCCGCCGACGACGGCACACTCTTTCTCGACGAAGTCGGGGACATGAGCCTCGACACCCAGGCGAAATTCCTCCGCGCGATCGAGACCGGCGAGATCGAGCGATTGGGGGCGACCCGGACGATCTCGGTCGACACGCGACTCGTGGCGGCGACCAACAAGGATCTTGCCGCCGAGATCCAGGCGGGGCGGTTCCGCGAAGATCTCTTCTACCGCTTGAGCGTCGTGCCGGTCCATCTCCCGCCGCTCCGCCAGCGGCGCGAGGACATTCCGCTCTTGGTCGCGCACTTCGTCACGAAGCTCGGGTCGGAGCACGGCCGCCCGCCGCGCGCGTTCACGAAGGACGCGATCGATCGACTCACCAAGTACTCATGGCCAGGAAACATCCGCGAGCTTCGGAATCTGATCGAGCGGATCCTGATCATGACGGATGGAGAGACCGTCGGCGCGACGGAGGTCGAGGACGCGCTCCCGCCCGAATCCGATGACGAGCCGCCGAGCGAGATCAAGGCCGCGCGCGACAAGGCCGAGCGCGACACCATTCTCTCCACGCTGAAGCAGTGCCAGTGGAACGTAACGGAGGCTTCGCGGCGGTTGGGAATGGATCGCGGTTATCTCCACCGGAAGATCAAGCGGTATGGGCTGGCGCGCGAGACCGCCGGCTCCTAACGCCGCGCGGGCGATCGCCGCGTTCTGGATCGCCGCGATCGCCGCGGCATCGCCGGTCTTGGTGGGGCGCGCCTTCGCCCAGGCGCCGGCCGACACGACGCCGGCCGCCCAAGCGCCGGTCGCCCCAAGGCCGGCCCCCGCGTTTCGCCCCGCCGACTGGGAAACGCTCTCCACCGGACTCCCCGAGGCGACCCGTCTGGGCCCTCTCGTCCGCGCCCGATACAACCGCGTCGATGGACCGGCGCTTCACCTGGGCGGCGCCGTCTTGAGCGACCTCGAGCCCCGCCCATTGCTCTACGCATTGGTCGGATTCGCCTTCTCCCGAGAACGCTTCCTCTACGACGCGGGCTTCGAAGCGCCGTTGGGCGAGCGGAGGCGCTTCCGGATGAGGGGCTCGGCCTATCGCCGCACCGCGACCGAGGACGGCTGGATCGTCGGTGAAACGGAGAACACGTTATTCGCCCTCTTCGCCCGGACCGACTACCGCGATCACTACGAAGCCGAAGGAATCGACGGGGCGGCCACATGGGAGCCAGGCCGCGACTTCGCGCTCGGCGTCGGCGCCGAGACGGAAAAGGTGCGATCCCTTGATACCGAGACCAGGTTCTCGATCTTCGGCAAGGACGACCGCTTCCGTCCCAACCCCCCGATCCAGGACGGGACCCAGGGCGTCCTCTCGGTCTTCGGCCGGATCGGCCCGTCGCCGCTACCGGTGAGGGGGGGCACCAGCGGGGATCTCACCTATGAGCGCGGGGGCTCCCCCATCGACGGCGACTCGGAGTATGAACGACTTCGCGGGGCCGCCCATACGCGCGTCCGGCTCTCGCCGCGGCAGGAGGCCCGCGTCCGCGTCATCGGCGGCGCGACCCTCGACGGAGCTCTCCCTCCCCAGAAGATCTGGCATGTCGGCGGAATCGGGACGCTGCGGGGGCACGACTACAAGGAATTCGGCGGCGATCAGTTCCTCCTCGGGAACGCGGAGTATTACTTCCTCGCTCGAAAGAACGTGTGGACGTTCGCGTTTCTCGATTGGGGCGCCGCGTGGTTCGGGCGGGACAATCTGTCACGGCAACAGTTCGCGCTCGACGGCGGCGTCGGGATCCGGTTGGGCGACGGGCCGATTGCCGTCACGGCCGCGCGGAATCTTCAGCGCTCCGGCGCGCCGATCCTGGTCGGCGTGCGCCTCGGCGGGAGCTTCTAGGAGCGGCGATGGCGATCCCCCGCCCGATGGCGCACCCCCTGGCCGCGGCCCTGCTTCTCGTGGCCCTCGCCTCAAGCTCCGTGCTTGCCGACGACGACATGGGACTTTCTGTGGCGCCGATCGAGTCGATCTTGGGGGCGATCCGCGTGAGCTACGAGGTGGACGAGCCGTTCACGCCGCGGCTCACGGAGACGCTGCTCCAAGGAATGCCCGCGACGGTGACCTTTGAAGTGGGGCTTTGGAAGAGGCGGGCGTTCTGGTTCGACAAGCTCGTGATCGCGCTCCGGAGCGAGCACAAGATCGCCTACGACGAATGGGCGAAGTCGTTCCGGATCCGCTCCGGTCAGAGCCCGCCCCAGAGCCGTACGGCGCCCGATCTCGATTCTCTTCGTGCCCTGCTTTTCGTGGGACGGAGGATTCCGATCGCGGCGGCGGCGGCGCTCGACTCCACGGGAGCCTACTACGTGTCGGTTCGAGTGACGATCCGTCCCGTGGCGGTCGAGGACTTGGGGGAAATCGAGCGGTGGCTGGCCGGGGAGTCGCCGGGCCCCGAAGGGGCCCAGAGAGGCATTCCGCGTTACCTGCTCGGCCTCGCGGTCAACCTCTCGGGCCTCGGGGAACGGACCGCCCTTGAGAAGAGCGAGCGGTTCATACCGGCTCGTCTGGGGGGAACGAGTACTTCCTCGCGATAGCCGCTGCTACGGCGCGTCCGAGCTCCCTCCAACGGGAGGCGCGGCGGTTGCCGGCGGAGCGGGTGTCGGGCCCGAGGACGGCCACCATTGGGGGCTCGTCGCGCCGGCCCCGCGGGGACCCGCTGCGAACCGGGTGAGGAGCATCGCTCCAAATCCGGAGGTGGTCACGATCGCCGCCAGCGCGCCCGCCGCGATGCCGAGCGCGATCGCGATCGGGTGGAAGACGAAGAGCCCAACCAGCTGCAGGAGGTGGCCGACGAGATTGAGCACGAAGACCAGCGCGAGCCCGACCAGGATCGAAAGGATCGGCTTCCTCCCAAGAGCCGCGTTCTTGCCCAGGATCCTCTGACCTAGGTACATCGCGCCGATCAGGAATCCGATGAACACCGCGACCAACGCGCCCACGCAAATCCCGACGATCCCAAGCACCAGCGCCACCGCGAGGAGGATCGCCAGAGGGATGCCGATGATCGTGATCGCGAGGATCGCAATCGCGATGGCGCCGACGAGGACGAGAAGGACGATCCCGGTCGGAATCGCGACGACCATCGCGGCCCACCCGAGAAGTCCCCAGAGGAACGACTTGCCGAACCGCTGAGTCATCATGTCGACGGCATGGGTGATCCGGTCGCGCGCGAATAGGAGCGCGAGCCACGCGAAGAAGATCGTGAGCCCAAGCTTGATGAGTGTCGTGAGAAGCCAGATCCCCGTCCCCACGGCCCCGAAGAGCCCCACCATCGGCCAGAATCGCTCGGATGAGTCAAGGCTGAAGGCTCCGAGGGAGACGTTGCTCCCGGCCACCGTGCCGGAGTCGCTTGTCGTGACACCGCCCCCCATTGAGGTGGCGTCCCCCTCCACCACGCCCTTGCCTTTGACGCGCACGGCGCCGCCGATCGCAACGCAATCGCCTTTGACCCGGCCGAGGACCGTCACCGATCCGCCGATCGCCACGACATCCCCGTCGATCACCTTGTCCTCGGGGATCGTGATGTCCTCCCCGAACCGCACGACGTCGTTGTCGCTGGTGTCGAAGTCGACCTTGTCCGGCACGTCGGGCTTATCGGGCTTATCGGGCGGCACCGGGGGCTCGGGGACTCCCGACGCGCGAGCCTCTTCGCGGGCCCGCCGTGCCTCCTTGGCCTGCTCGACCGCGCGGCGCACACGCTCCGCGGCGCCGACTTTCGACGTAGCACCCTCTTCCTTGACTCGGACCGTGAAGCCGCCGTCGCCGGTCGTGGTATCCGACGCCGTAGTCTTCCTGGCTGTCGAAGCTTCCGACGCGAGGCCCCAGGTCAACGCGAGGGCGGTCCAGAGAGCGATGAACATCCAGGGGATCCAAATCTGAATCGGCACGGTCCGCGCTCGTGTCCTAGAGTGAGAGGCACGCATGGCCGACACCTCCTTCACGGGTGCGGGATGGCCGCAACGCCACATAGAGCGCGACCCCCAGGGTGATCGCGACGGCGACCGTGGCTTGCGCCTCCGTCGTGCGAAGCATCAGCAACGCCGCTCGGGGAAGAGTCTCCAGCGCCGAGATCGCCAGCCACACTTGGCGCGCGAACGGCTCGTAGAACGTCACGTCGAGCGCGAGGCGCTTCACCATCGATACGATCACGTCCAGGATGCTCCGAAGCGCGAGCACCGGCCAGGTCGCAGGCTCCGGCAGGCCCCACTGGCGCGCGAGATCGGGCAGATGCGCCACGAGCCCGACGGTCGCGGCGAAAGAGAGGGCGGCGGCCGCGGCAAGGCCGCGCGACCAGAATCGGCGCGCCCGCGCCCTTCCAGTGATCGAGTCGAGAACCCTGCTCTCGATCCACGCGGGCGCTGCGATCTCCGGCAGCTCGGCGAGACGCGAGGAGATTTCGCGGTAAGCATCGAGGCGGACGCCGCACCGACGGCACGATTCGAGGTGGGACTCGAGCGCGCGCGCGATCGCCGGGTGGAGCGCGCCGTCCAGATAGGCGCAGAGCTCCAGCTCGCAGGCCTCGCACGTCAGGTTCGTCTTCACGATGTGGTCCCCCTCGCGATCAACTTCCGTCTCAGGATCTCGTGAGCCCTGTGGAGCCGCACCTTCACGGTTCCCAAGGGCAGATTCATCGTCTCTGCGATCTCCTCGTACGCGAGCCCTTCCTTGTA
>JBGPMG010000029.1:0-18711 GCA_041486815.1 Candidatus Eiseniibacteriota bacterium
AACCGCGTGGGCCCGCGCGTGGGTCCCGAGGGTCCTTGCACCTCGATCACGCCGCTCGCCGAGGCCGGAGTCCGGAGCGCTCTCGCGATGAGGTCCGAGCGACCCGGCGGGTCGCTGACCACTGTGCCGTCCGGCCGCCGGAACGCGATCCAGTCGGGGCGCCCGCCCATGGTGCCTCGTCGCCTCGCCAGAAGAGAATCCATGTCGGCCCCTCGAAGTTCACGGCCCGCGCTCGAGATGTCCGACGCGGTGCTCACCGCAACCAATTCGGCGCGCGACCTGGCCTCGCGAGCCTCCAGCGGCTGCAGTACCGTCATCGCGACGAGCCATTGGAGCAGGGTGCCCAGAGCGGCCGTCAGAAAGAAGACAGCCGCCACCGTCCAGACGAGGCTCTGCTTGCGGGACCTCGCGGTCATGGCGCGGGCTCGGAGAATCGGTATCCGGCGCCCCAGACCGTCTCTACGTATCGCGGCTTGGCGGGGTCCGGCTCGACCTTTCGCCGCACGCGGCTCACGAGGCTGTCGATCGAGCGATCGTCGACGACACGGTCGCTCCCCCAGACATGCTCGAGGAGCGCCTCCCTGCTGAACACGCGGCCGGGCCGGGACGCTAGAAAATAGAGCAGGTCGAACTCGAGCGTCGTGAGGGGCACCTGGGAGCCATCGCGGTCGACCGTGCGACGCGCCGGGTCGATCGTCAATCCGCCCAGCGACAGGGTCTGCTCACGAATCGCTCCGGTCGCGCGTCTGAGGAGAGCGCGCACACGCGCGATCAGTTCCGCTGTGCTGAACGGCTTCGTGATGTAATCGTCGGCCCCGACCTCAAAGCCCAGCACCTTGTCGCTCTCGCTGCTTCGCGCGGTCACCATGAGGATCGGCACGTCACTTTCCTTTCGGATGCGGCGCGTCACTTCCAACCCGTCGACTCCCGCAAGCCCCAGGTCGAGCACGACGAGAGCGGGCTTGAGGCGGGCGAAGTCCGCGAGCGCGCGGCCGCCGTCGACGGAGTGATGGCAGGCGTACCCCGCGGCTTCGAGATTGCGTACGATCAGCTCGGCGATGCGGCCGTCGTCTTCCACGATCAGGACTTGTTGGCTCACATCCGGAGAATACCCGGAAATCGTGGCAAAAGTGTGGCGGAGGTGCGGTGAAGTCGTGATCTTTGCGGCAATTGGAGCGTCGCACGACTTTGCCTGATTCGCGTCACAGATTTGCCATATGGGGCGGGGTCTAATGGCGTGAAGCAGAGAGCGATACGATCCGATCCAGGAGGAACGCCATGGCGCCCGTGATCAAGACCCAAGGGTTGTGCCGGAACTACGTCGTGGGAACGGAGACCGTCCACGCCCTTCGCGACGTCAGCGTCGTCATCGAGCGAAACGAGTACGTCGCGATCATGGGACCGTCCGGGTCGGGCAAGTCGACGTTGATGAATTTGATCGGCTGCCTCGACACCCCCAGCTCGGGCGACTATTGGTTGAACGGAACGCTGGTCTCCGGAATGTCCGACCGGCAGCTCGCCCACGTGCGAAATCGAGAGATCGGATTCATCTTCCAGACGTTCAATCTGCTCGCGCGGGCGTCCGCCCTTAAGAATGTGGAGTTGCCGCTCCTCTATGCGGGGGTCCCGCCGCACGATCGAAAGGAGCGCGCCCGCGAAGCACTGTCACGGGTTCAACTGGAGGAACGCATGCAGCATCGACCGAACGAGCTCTCCGGCGGGCAGCGCCAACGCGTGGCGATCGCTCGGGCGCTGGTCACGCGCCCCGCCCTCCTTTTGGCGGACGAGCCGACCGGAAATCTCGACTCGCGAACGGGAGACGACATCCTGGTGCTGTTCGAAGCACTGCACACGGAAGGGCAGACGATCGTGGTCGTGACCCATGAGCAGGACGTCGCCGCGAGGGCCGATAGGCGGATCGTCCTCCGCGACGGTGTCATCTCGTCCGACGCGCCGACGAAGCGCGAGGTATTGGCGTGAGGGCCGCGAGAATCGTCATCGCGGCGGCGATCGCGATCGTGGGGTTCGCGGCCCTCGCTCACGCCGCGTCCCCGGACAGCACGATCGCCATGTCCTCCGGCGGCTCGTGGCTTGCGCCGTCCGACTCGACGGCGCGTCCCATCTCGCTCGCGGAAGCTCTGGAGCTGGCGCAGCGGAACTCGCCCCAGGCCGTTCAGGCGCGGGGCCAATCGAGGACCGCCTCGGCCGCATCGCGCTCGGCTGTCGCGGCGTTCCTACCGAACGTGAGCCTCTCGGCCGGAGCGACCCGCCAGTACGCCTCGGGGAGCAGGACGCGGGTCGAAAACGGCCAGGTGATCACGCTGCCGGACCAGCCGTGGTCGAACAACGCGGGCCTCGGCGCGAACGTGCTGCTCTTCGGCGGTGGCAGACGGATCTTCAACCTGCAGCAGGCGCGGGCGAATGTGGGCGTCGCCGCGGCCAATGAGATCATTCAGCGGTATCAAGTGGCGCTGGAGGTCAAGCAGCAGTACTTCAACGTGCTCGCCGCGCGTGAATCCGAAGGCGCCGCGAGCGCCCAGTTGGATCAGGCGGAGGAGGCGCTCCGATTCGCCCTGGCGCGGGTTCGTGCACGCACGGCGACTCGGTCCGACTCGCTCCGAGCCGAGATCCAGATGGGAAATGCGCAGGTCGCGGTCTTGACGGCGCGAACGACGCTGGAGTCCGCCATCGCCTCGCTCACGCGGGTCGTCGGAAGCCCTTCGCCCGTGACGGCCATGGCTGAGGACCAGCCTACGGTGCGCCAGTTGGCCGTCGAGGGGGAGGCGCTTCGATTGCTGGCGGAGAACGGTCCGGTGGTCAAGGAGGCGAAATCGCAACTGGACGCGGCGCGGTCGGCTAAGCGGTCCTCGTGGACGAGCTACCTGCCTTCGCTGACCGCCAGCTATTCGCGGAGCGGCAATGCAAGCGGCGCCGATCTCGCGTTCGACCCGGCAGGATATTCGTACTCAGGCTCGCTCCGCTTTTCCGCCTCGCTTCCGCTCTTCGATCAGCTGGGGCGGGAGGAACAGGTGGTGCGCGCGAGCGCGGCGCTGGACAACGCGGAGGCGTCGCTGCGCGACGCACGGTTGGGCGCGCTGGAGAGCCTGTCGCGCTCCCTCGGGGCGTTTCGCTCGGCGGGGCAGCGCGTGGCCGCTCAAGAAGCGACGGTGGTGGCCGCGATGGAGGATCTTCGGGTGCAGCAGCAGCGATACACCTCCGGCAGCTCCACGCTCCTCGACGTGCTGACGTCGCAGACGCTGTTGGACCAGGCGCGGCAAGCGCTGATTCAGGCCCGATACGATCAGAGGATCGCGAAAGCGGAGCTTGAAGCGCTCGTCGGCCGGGACCTGTAGAGCTCAATTGGCTCGCGGTGCGTACGGCGCGTCGCGAGCGACCGAAGGGAGAATCAAGTGAAACAATCGTCTTCCCGTCCGTGGATGCGCCGTTTGGCGCTGCCGCTCGTGGGCGTGGTCCTGATCGCGGGGGCCGTGGTCGCGCGCTCGCTCTTGATGCGGCCCATCAAGAAGGTCGCGATGACCTTCGAAGCGGTCGAGCGGAGAAACATCACCATGTCCGTCCAGTCGAACGGCGCTGTGGAGCCGATCGATTTGGTCGAGGTGAAGTCGAAGGCGTCCGGGCAAATATTGAAGATGCCGGTCCAGGTGGGATCCGTGGTCAAAGCGGGCGACCTGCTGGCGCAGATCGACAAGGTGGACGTGCAGAACCAGTACGATCAGGCCGCCGCGGCGCTTCAGGCGGCTCAGACCAAGGTGACCATTTCTACAGCCCAGAACAAGCGCTCCGACGAGCTCTTTGCCGGCCAGGTCATCACGGCCGAGGAGCACGAGGCCGCCACGCTGGACCTCGCGAACGCTCAGTCCCAGTTGGTGAAGACGCGAACCGATCTGGACATCGCGCGACAACGGCTGGCCGACGCCACGGTGCGCGCGCCGATCGCGGGCACGGTGCTGGCGCAGCCGGTCTCGGTGGGCCAGGTGATTTCGTCTGCCACCTCGTCGGTGAGCGGCGGCACGACGCTCCTCCAAATGGCGGACCTCAGGCGCGTCCGCATTCGCGCCCTCGTGAGCGAATCCGACATCGGATCGGTCCACCCCGGGCAGGACGCGACGGTGCAGGTCGATGCCTATCCCCAGAGAACGTTCCATGGCCTCGTCGAGAAGATCGAGCCGCAGGCCGTCATACAGCAGTCGGTGACCATGTTCCCGGTGCTCGTCTCCATTTCCAATGATGACGGCGTGCTCTTGCCCGGCATGAACGGTGAGGTGACGGTCGTCGCCGACCAGCGCCAAAATGCGCTCGCGGTGTCTCTCGATGCGCTGCGGACGATGAAGGAGCTTCCCGTCGTGGCCAAGGCTCTGGGCCTCGACGTCGATTCGCTGCAGGCGGCGCTCAAAGCCCAACGGGCGGCCCGCGCCAGCGCCGCGGCCGCCGACAGCTCGAGCGGCGCTCGCTCCGGTCGGATCGCGCGTGGCGGGACCGGCGCTGGAGGCGGGGCTGGCGCGGCCGGCGGGAACGGCGCTGGCGGTCAGCGTGGGGCTCGCGGCGGACGTGGGATGCGCGGCGCCAGCGCAGCCGGGGGTGGGCGTGCCGGCGGCGACAGCACCCGCACCGGCGGGCGTGGCAACGCGCAGGCCATGATCGCGTTCGCGAAAACGGACCATGGGATCGAGCTGCGGATCGTGCGCGTGGGCCTGAGTGACTTCGACTATGCGGAGGTCTTGAGCGGCCTCCGTGAAGGCGATCAGGTCGCGATGTTGAGCGTGGCGCTGCTCGAGGCGCAGCGCGCCGAGAGCATCAACCAAATCCGCCAGCGCGTCTCCGGAGGCGTGGGCGGTGTGGGTGGTGGTGGCGCCGGTGGCGGCGGTGGGCGCGCTGGTGGTGGGAGCGGCGGCCCGCCGGGAGGGCGCTAACATGCTCGTCGGCGAAACGGTGGCGGTGGCCCTGGAAGCGCTCCGCGCGAATCGGCTTCGGTCGTTCCTGACGATGCTCGGCATCGTGATCGGCGTTGCGGCCGTCATCGCCATGGTTGCGCTCGGGCGCGGGGCCGAGCAGGCGGTGAACGAGCGCATCGCGGCCCTAGGGACGACGCTCCTCACCGTCAACCCAGGACAGGCGCGCGGAACCGGAGGCATCGCCTCAGAGACGGATCGCGCGGACCTGACGCTGGACGACGCGGCGGCGATCGAGGCGCGCGGGCAGTACGTGCTAGCCGTGCAGCCGGAAATGTCGCGCCAACTCCAAGTTCAGTATGGGAGCAAGAACGTCAACACGACGGTCGTGGGCACCTCCGCGAACTATCTCGAGGTTCGGAATTTCAAGCTCGCGGCTGGGAGAATGTTCTCCTCCGGCGAAGATGCCGGGAGCCGGCGGGTTCTGGTCATGGGCTCCGAGGTGGCGGATGGCCTCGGCGTGGTCTCGCCCGACGCGATCATCGGCGAGGCGATTCGCGTGAACGGCGTGCAGTTCCAGGTGATCGGGGTGTTGGTGTCCAAGGGTCAGGGCGCCGGGTTCGGGAATCCGGATGACCAAGTGCTGATTCCGGTCCGGACGGCCCAGGATCGCGTCATCGGAGGAAAGCGGTTGCGGTCGATCAACCTCCTGGCCACGTCTGAAACCGACCTCCCACTGACGATGGCGGAGGTGCAGAAAATCCTGCGCCGGGAGCATCGGCTGCGCCCAGGACAGAACGACGACTTTAGGATCCGGAATCAGAGCGATTTCTTGACCACCCTCGGCGAGACGAGGCAGACCTTTACGCTCCTCTTGGCGGGGATCGCCGCGGTAAGCCTCTTCGTGGGGGGGATCGGGATCATGAACATCATGCTGGTCTCGGTCACGGAAAGGACCCGAGAGATAGGCATTCGAAAGGCCCTCGGCGCGACCCAAGAGACCATCCTCGCCCAGTTCCTCATCGAGGCGGTCGTCCTCTGCATGCTGGGCGGGATCGTCGGGATCGCGCTCGGCGGGGGCACCGCGATTCTGCTTCGCGTTGTGTTGCAAATGAATACCGCGATCGACCCCTCGTCGATCGTCGTAGCGTTTCTCTTCTCGGCCGCGGTGGGCCTAGGCTTCGGCGTTTGGCCTGCCAAGCGGGCCGCGTCCCTCGATCCGATCGAGTCGTTGCGGTACGAGTGACCAAAGTGGGTGGTGGGCGATAGTTTGGGCTCCGCCCGTCTGCCCCGGTTGACTTAACTCTCGAAGTTTGATATAATTCCCGCCTCGCTGGCAAAAAATCACACACAACTAGACGGCGCCCGCCGTCACTGGCACCAGGCTCGCCAGCCGAGTTTTCGGCTCACTCAGTCGACGGTTTCGTTTGCGGAACCGACCAAGGGGGGTGATATCCGAAGACATCTCGCGACAACGCACCTTCGGTCGCACACACGCCTCATCCCACGCGACGCGCGCGGAGACCAAAATTCCTTCCCGCCGCCGCACCGTCTCACCAGTCAGGAGAAATGGCGATGAATCGCGCTAGTGTCTACGCTTCGGTCGCGTTCGCCGGGATCGCACTTCTCGGCGCGAGTCTGGCGAGCGCTACTACCGTCCAGAAGTTCACGCTCCAAGAGTTGGCGAAGAGGTCCGACGCCATCGTGATGGCGCGGGTCGAAGACCAGTCCAGCCGCCAGGATGCCAGCAACAAGGAAATCTACACGTACATCACGATCAGCGTCCTGGAGTCGGTCAAGGGCGCCAAGGGCGAGAAGACGATCACGCTCCGCCAGCTCGGCGGTTCCGTGGGCAATCTCATCTCCGCCGTCCCCGGCATGCCCACCTTCAAGAACGGGGAAGAAATGGTGCTCTTCTTGAGCCCCAAAGATCGGGCCGGCTATCCCTGGGTGATGGGGCTCCAGCAGGGGAAATACTCGATCGTCACCGATGACAACGGCATGAAGCACGTCCGCAACGAGTTGGATGGGCTTCGGATGCTCTCACCGGATGGTTCGGTGAACGAGAGCAAGGTCTCGAGCGATCAGCCGTTGGGTGCGTTCCTCGACGGAATCAAGACCGACCTGAATCTCGAAGGCAAGGTAAAGGTCGATCCCAGCAATCCGACCCCGATCAAGTAAACGGAGGACGAGCTATCATGAATCGTAACCGATTTAGCATCGGCGCCGTCCTCCTCCTGGGCGGAGCGTTCGCGCTCACGCTCGCGAGTCCGGCGTCGGCATTCATTCGCATCGCGCGCCAGGCGACCCCGACCTCTCCGGTCGTGCAGGCACACTGGAACGATGCCGATCTTCCGCTGCTCAGCGTCATTGATCCCACGAACGCGGATCACTCGGCCGCGGCCGTGCTGCCGATCGTCCAGGCCTCGGCGAAGGCTTGGGAGGACATCAATACTTCGTTCCTCACGGTGAATCCCGTGCAGTTCTCGGGGACGCCCCAGCTCCAGCCGGCGCTGGCGTTCGATGGGCAGAACAGCATGTTCTTCGACGCAGCCGGCGTGAATTTCCCCGTCGCCGGTGTCATCGCGTTCGTTCGTTCGGTCATCGACGGTACGGACGGCCACACGCTGGACGCGGACCTGGTCTTCAACGACCGCGATTTCTACTCCTCGATCTCAACGCCAAACATCACGCCCGGGCCGGCCGGACAGTCCGCGGTCGACCTCCAGGCAGTGCTTACCCACGAGTATGGGCACTACTTCGGCCTGGATCACACCAGCGTGTTCGGTGGCACGATGATTCCGTTCATCCAGAACGACATCAGCCAGCGCTCGCTGGAGCTGGATGACCGCGCTGGGAATTCTACAATCTATCCGGAGTCCGCGTCGCGTCCGGGTGGCCTCTCGCCGGGCGCCGTCGATTTTGCGGCCACGACCGGTACCGTGTCGGGAACCGTCGTGAGCGGATATAATGGGAAAGCCACGTTCGGCGCGCACGTGGAAGCGTACCTTCTCTCCGATCCCTCGAACGCCAATGAGATCAGCGCCATCTCGGGCGAGCTGACCCTGCGGAACGGCCAAGGTGAGTACACGATCCACGGCCTTCCGCCTGGCGACTACGCCATCGCGATCGTTCCGATGGACGGTATCCACACGACCTGCGCCGACGCTAACGTCGGAGGTCCGTACAACGGCATCGACATCAACTTCGAGCCCGAATTCTGGAACGGCGCGAGTGAGAGCGGAAACGGCTTCACCGACCTCGCGAACGACTTCTCGGCGGTCTCCGTGGCTGCTGGTGCCAATACACCCGGCGTCAACTTCATCACGAACACGTTCCCCGGCCGCGTGACCATCGCGCAGTACGGAGCGTTCGAGAACGTGGTGACGTTCCGGAACACCGGGTACCTGGCGGTGCGTTTCGACCCGCCGTTCACCACACCGTACACGATCAACAACGTGGAATTCCCGACGTTCACGTTCAACGGGGTGCCCGCGGGTTTCCTGAGCGCGCGTCTCTGCGGACTGGATCAGACGACGGGGCTTCCGGACATCGCGAACCCACTTTTCATCCAGACTCCGTTCGCGGGGAACCCGAACGGGATCAACACGGTGCCGCTCAATCTGGCGGTCACCCAGCCCAATCAGACCTTCTTCTGGGCGCTTCAGTTCCCGTCGTCGGCGTTTCCGAGCTTCCCCCTCAACTTCCCGTTCCTGCGCATGGACTTCGTGTCGTTGGAGCGAGGAAACTTCGCGAACAGCTATACGATGCCGTTGAGCGGCACGGTCAATGCGGGCATCCTCGTCGACCGGAACCTCGCGGTGAGCATGACGTGCCAGATGTCGGCTCCCGAGAACACACCGATCGTTGCCCCGTCCAACCTCGGAGCGAACCGGCGGACGGATTTCACGGAGTTCTCCTATGTGAAGCCGGCAGACACTCGGGCCGACGGATTCCCGATGCCGGCGGGGTCGCTCAACTCCATGAACTTGATCATGCGGTTGGTGGGCGCACCCGGGACCTACTCGACGATCGCTTCGGTCGGCGAGGGGGCCAAGAGCATCAAGATGACGCCGGGTCCCGCGTTCACGCCGATCATGATCTGGTCGAGCCAGGCGACCGATGACAATCTCCACAACAGCCTGACGTCGAACGTCACGATTACGGGCTTGGCCGAGGATGCGGACGAGCCGAACGGCGACCTGAAGAACACCCCGACCCTTCTGACGCTTCCGGTCGTGGGTCGCCCGGAGTCGAACTCGCCAGCCGGCGAGTCTGACTTCTTCAGCCTTTCCGGGAAGTCGGGCGACATGATCGACATCGCCGCGACGCACACGGGTGGCCTCGACGGCAGGAACGACCCCGATTACGTTATGTTCCTGTATGACAGTCACAAGAACATCGTCGCGTTCAGCGATGATTTCACGGGGCTCGATCCTCGAATCATGTTCACCGTGCCGCCAGCGGAGCGCGGCAACCAGGCCAACAAGCCGCAGCTCTTCACAGCCCAGGTCGCCGATTTCTACGGGTCGCTCCTGTTCCCGAATGGAGCCCCGAGGATTCCGACGCCGCTGACCTACAGATTGGACGCGAGCGTGACCACGCCTCCGGCAGCGGCGACGACCCTTGCCACCGGGCTCAATCCGTACGACTACAATTTCGTGATGAGCGGGCCGAACCCGGCCAACCCGATCGCGAAGTGGGTCTACGTGATTCCCAGGAACATGGGAGCCCAGGATGTTCGGATGAGGATCTTCGACGTGAGCGGGCGGCTGGTGCGGACGCTGGTGAACGGCACCAAGGAGCCGGGGCCATACACGGCGATCTGGAATGGTCGTGACGATCTCGGCCGCTCCGTCGCCTCCGGGAACTACTATGCCCGGATGGAGATGGGTCGGACGTTCACGAAGAATATTCAGGTCACAATCTTGAAGTAGGAGTCCTGTGCGCATTCGTCTCTTGGGGGGGCCGGCAGTGCACGCCGGCCCCCGTTTCTTTCGGATCGCGTGGATCGGAGCGGCGCTTGCGCTCGCATTGAGCTCGACGCCGGCGGCGGCCTTCGATTGGATTCCGCCGCGCCCGGTGACCGCTTTCCTGCCGAGCGCGACGCTCGCGCCCGCATCGACGCACGTGCTGCAGCTCGTCGTGATTGCGACCGGGGCGCCCGCGAATCTCTTCTGGACCGCGTCCTTCTCCGGACAGTTCCCCGCGATCGTGTCGCCGACGGCCGGATCCCTCTCCATCCCGGCGGGCGGGACGCAGACAGTGGACTTCACGATTACTTTGTCCGACACCGCCGACGGGAGCGGGTTTCTCACGGTCGAGCTGACGCACCAGGTCGGCGGAGGGCATGCGGCCAAGGCCGCGGCCGGGATTTACGCGGCGACGCTCGGGAGGCCGGAGGTGAAGCCGGTGCCCGGGTCGTGGCGTGCCGTCGCCGGCACGTCCGGCGTCATGAGCTACCAGATCCACAGCCTGACGGCGACGGCCGAATCGGTGGACCTCAACGTGAGCCGCAGCAACCCCGACGCGAACAATTTCGGAGCGATCTTCTCAGGTAACCCGCCCGCTCCAACGGTGAATCTCCCGGCCGGAGGGACGATCACCGTTACCGTCCCGACGACCCTGCCCTCGAACGCGTACACGGGGAACGCGAATTCAATTCAGCTCAATGTCTTGAGCGCCGCCGGTGTCTCGGTCGGGGACGGACAAGCGATCGTCTCGGCCACGTCCGGTTCGCTCCCCACCGCGCTCGTGCCGGTGGGCCTGGTGCCCTTTGACGCCACGGTCGCGGGACGGGACGGCGCCGTCTCCCTTCCCGCGCGGGCGTACCGGCTCATTCCGTCCGGGCTCACCGGCGTGCGCGTCATGCGCGAGGTATCGATCGACTCGATCGGGATGGTGGACACCAACGGGGACGGAGTGGACGATCGTTTGCTCGGGACCATTCGAATTCCCGCCTATGCCGCGGCGCTCGCGGTGATTCCCGGATTCGTGTCGGCCGCGGGCGAGACGCTCGACGTGGGCCTCCTGGCGGCGGGCCGCGCGGGGCTCCTTCTCCTCGACCTCCGCGTGCTCGAGGATCCACCGTTCGGCACCTGGGAAGATTTCTTCGACATCGACATGAACGGGATCGACGACCGGATTCTACGCGCGATCCCGCTTTCGGGGTTCGCCACCGACGTGGCCTGGATCCGCGCGCCTTCGGGGCGGATCGTCGCCTTCGTCGCGGACGCCGACAGCGGCTCGGTCCCGGTCTCGTCCGCGTATGACCCGGCGCTCACGGTCGCCGGGACCGGGCAGGGGGTCGTAGCGATCGACGTCGACGCGGCGCTCGACACCGTCGGAAATCCCCCGTTCGCGGCCGGTTCGCTTGCTACGCCGGGGAGCACGCTCGATTTGGAGGTGCGCGGCGGATCGGCGACGGACCTGGTCATCGCGGACGGCGCCGCGGGGGTCTCCGTCTATCGACTTGCGGTCTCGAGCGACGCGCCGGCCGCGGTCACCTTCATGCCGCGCGGGGCGGTCTCGCTCTCGTCCGCGTGGGGGGCGCCGTACGCGCGCGACCTCGCGTGGGTCTCGAATTCGAAGGACAGCACCTACGTCGCGGTCGCCGCGGCCGCCGGGGGAGTGCAGATCGTTCGAGTCTCTCACGCGGTCGGCGTCGCGCCGAGCCTCATCCTGTCCCAACAGACGCTGGCGCCTGCGATCGGGATCGCCAGCGCATGGACCGGGACGCTCGGCGTCGCGGAGGGGACGAGCGGCGTCGCGCTGATGCGCTCCCCTGGGGCGGGATTTCTCGATCGCATCACGCCGGCGGCGTCTCCGCCGTACACGGCGCCCGTCGTGCTCGGCCGAGGAGTCTCCTGGGCGGCGACGGGAGCCGCCCTCGAGGTTGCCTCCCATCAATCGATCACGAGCAGCGCCTCGGCGCTTTCCTTCGACCCGACCACAGGCCCGATTCCCGACCTTCTGGTGAGCGACGGAGCGCGCGTTCTCTCGCTTCGACCGGGGACCGCCCCAATCACGGCCGTTGAGACCGAGCCAACGTCGCCGATTCCGTATCGCGTCCGCCTCAGCGTGACGCCGAATCCGATGGAAGGCGGCGGCGTGTTCCTCGTGCGGTCGGAGTGGGATCCGGCGGGGTCATCATCGGGGGCGCGCGCCGCGGGAGCGGGTCCGGCCCTGGGCCCGGTTCGAATTGAGATCTACGATGTGCAGGGGAAGCTCGTGCGTCGTTTGCTCGATGGGACGCCAGGCGTGGCCTCGGCCGCGCTTCGGTGGGATGGCCGCGACGAGCACGGCCGTCGGCTTTCCTCCGGGCGTTACTGGGCTCGGGTGACCCGGCTCTTCGGTTCGGGCTCGGCGACCACGCCCGTCCTGATGCTCCGCTGAACGGCCTCGGACCCTAGGCGGCCCGGGCCCGCACCGGCCGGGCTACCGCGCTGTGCGCTGCGCCGCGGTGATGTGGGTCCAGGCGCCCCGATCGTTGTAGGTCGCTCCGTACCGGTCGCCCATGTGAGCCTGGAATTCCGCGGTCGTCACCTTCTGCCAATCGCCGAACGCCTCCGGATGCTCCGAGAGGAGCCAGTTCATGTCCTGGGTCATCTCGAGGCCCGCCGCGCCGTTCACGATGTATGTCGGGACCTGGGCGCAGTTCTTACGCCAGAGATCGAGCTGGACCTTCAGCTTGTCGTAAATCGCCCGGCCCAGCGTCGCGTCCCCTTTCCCCAGCTTCGACAGGTCCCCGCGCTCCGCGGCCTTGACCGCCTCGACCAGCTTCTCGCCCACGATCCCAAAGGTCATCAAGAGTCCGCTGAAATCGGGATAGGCGTTGTAGAGCGGTTCGTACTTTCCGCCCGGCGTGCGGCCGATCAAGAGCCACTTCATCGCCTCGTCGGCGCCGACCCGCTTGACGCAGAAGTCGAGGTTGGGATTTCTCTCGAGGAAGACGTTCGCCACGATCGGCCGGGACGTGCGGTCATAGAGGAGATGGCCCCAGGTTGGATCGTAGAAGATCCGCTCCGGAAAATAATCGTGCGTGATCCGGCCCAGCGCGTCGATCGAGCGGGCTCCACCGAAGTCAGCCGTGACGTTCTCCAAGATCGGCGTGTTCTCCGCCAGCACGAACTTGAGCCCGGGGAAGCCGCCCGTGCGCGCATAGAGGCAGCGCTCCGTCGACCAGAAGACCCAGCCGCGCTTCTCATCATGGAGGATCTCGATCCAGTCTTCCTGGCAGAGGATGCCGACGTTCGGGAAAATACGGTCGAGCTCGCCTTCCAGATCGACACCGCTCCGTCCCTCGCGTTCCAAGTCGAGCCGGTAGCGCCGCTTCAGCTCCTCGCGGCGGTAGCGCTCGTTCCTCTCGGCCCAGAAGGCGCCGGCGGTCGTCTTGCCCGTACCCGTCGGCCCGGTGAACGTGGTCGCGGTGCCCTTGCGGTTCAGTACCGCCGCGCCCGCGTGCGCCGAGATGATGTCGACTTGGGAAAGGATCGCCATGAGCGGGGAGAGAACGCCGCGGCTCTTCACCTCGCCGTGGTAGTCGGTGTTGACGGTGAGGATCGTGACCTCTTCCCCCAACTCCTGTAGCGGCGCGAAATAAACGAAGTTGGAGGTAACGATGGCTTTCGAATCCGGATCCCACAGGCGCGAGTCTTTCAGCTTGGCCGGGAGGCCCAGCTTCTGGGAAGAGACGCGTGTCCGCTTGAGCCGAAGCAGGAAGCCGCGGTACTCCGCTTCCGTCTTGGGCACGCCCATGAGTGAGAGGATCGTGACGTGCGGAGCGCGCTTTCCGCCGCGTTCCTTGAAGCGCTCGTCGATCGCCTTCGCGATCACCTTCATCTCGGGGTCGTCGGGTGGGAAGAAGTTCACCTGGGACGTCTTCTTCAAGTAGGGAACGTTTCCCTTCTGCGTGTACTGGATCCCGGCGCAGCAAAAGCGGGAGATCAGGGTCTTGGCCTTGTTCACCGCTTCGAGCGCCTTCAGCCAGGCCTGAGCTTCCTTCACGTCGACGCGGTGCTCGTCGTAGATGGTGCGCGTCACCAGACGCTTCGCGCGGCCGGTGATCACGGTGTTGAAGGAATTGAGGACCGGTCCGATGGTCGGATCTTTGAGCTTCAAGTCGCGCCGAAGCAGGATGTCGCCGCGGTCGTTGATGCCCAGCTCTGCGATGCCGGGCGCGAGCTTCAAGTAGAGGCCGTGATCATGAATGAGCTCGCCGAGCGGGAGGACCAGCCCGTCGAAGTCTTTGGGGTTCTCGCGGGAGCGGTGAATCACGTCGAACGGCGCGATCCAGCGTTCCTGCTCGGTGACCCCGTCCGGACCCAGGACCCGAAACCGCCGGCCCACGTTGTAGAGAGGGATCCCAGCCGAGCGGAAGAGCTCCAGCGACAGCGCGTCCTCGCGGACGAACGCGATCTCGCCGGAACGATCCCGGATCACGCGGCTCGATCCCTTTCGATCGCGTGGCGTCAGGAACGGCTCCAAATGGACGGTCGGATAGGGGTGCTTGGTCACTTCGGCTCCTCTTGGTCCCTTCGTGGATGGGTGGGTCGCGACACGAGACATCGTCGCCGCGGGAGCGACCATGGTGCCGGCGCCCGCGGCCTCGGCCAGCTTCTTCACTTCGACCTCCCTCGGTTTGTCTTGAGCCTGGTTCACGTTAGTCGCGCCACGATTGGTGGCGGTTCGTAATCGGCAGTCGGCGATCCTTGCCGAGGGCTCGGGGGGTGATCCGGATGCCCGGGGGCGCCTGACGACGCTTGTACTCCGCCCGGTCGACCATGCGGACGACCCTCTGAACAAGAGCGCGATCGTATCCCATCGCGACGATCCGCTCCACCTCCCAGTCCTCCTCGACGTACGCCTTGAGGATCGGGTCGAGCACCTCGTACGGGGGGAGCGTATCCGTATCCTTTTGGCCCGGGCGAAGTTCTGCCGTCGGCTCCCTCTCGATGGTGCGCTTCGGGATCCACGCGGTCGCGGCCGCGGAGTTCCGGTGGCGCGCGATCTCGTACACCAAGGTCTTCGGCACGTCCTTCAATACCGCGAACCCACCCGCCATGTCGCCGTAGAGGGTCGCGTAGCCGACCGAGTACTCGCTCTTGTTTCCCGTTGTGAGCAACAGCCAGCCGAACTTGTTGGAGAGCGCCATCAACAAATTGCCCCGGATCCGAGACTGAATATTTTCCTCGGTGACGTCGGTCGGCATCCCCGAGAAGACCGGCGAGAGCGTTCCCCGGTACGCCTCCATCTCCTCGGCGATCGGGAGGGTGAGGAGCTGGATGCCGAGATTCTTGGCGAGCGCCGCGGCGTCCTCCGCGCTCGCCTTCTCCGTGAAGGGCGAGGGCATGAAGACGCCCGTGACACACGAGGCGCCCAGGGCATCCACCGCGATCGAGGCGGTCAGGGCCGAATCGATCCCGCCGCTCAGCCCGAGCAGGACGTGGGTGAAGTCGTTCTTCCGCACGTAATCGCGCGTGCCGAGAATCAACGCTTCGTAAATCTCCCGCGAGCCCGAAGGGGTTTCGACCGGGCGAGGCTTGATCGGCGGGCGGTCCGGCACCGCGACCGGGCGCAGAGTGACGATCCGAAGCGGCGCTCCGGCGTCCTCGCGCTGCGACATCTCGCGGCTTCGCGGGTCCTTGAGCCGAGCGCTGAAGACCTCGTCGAGATCGATATCGAGGACGACCAGATCCTCCTCGAAGGCCTTCGCGCGAGCGAGGCAGTCTCCGCGCGGGCCGAAAATGCGGCTGTTTCCGTCGAAGACCAGCTCGTCCTGCCCACCCACGGTGTTGACGAAGGCGACGACCGAGACGCCGTCCATGGCGCGTGTCGCCAGCATGCGATCCCGCCCCACGCTCTTCCCCATGTGGAACGGAGAGGAGGAGAGGTTGATGACCACCTCCGCCTCGCCGGAGACGGCGAGCAGACTCGAATTCGAGGGGAGCCAGATGTCCTCGCAGATGTTCACGCCGAAGGTGAGCGGCCCTCGCTTGCAAACGAAAGGGTCCCGCCCCGGACGGAAGTAGCGCACCTCGTCGAAGACGGAGTAGTTCGGCAGGTGGATCTTGTGGCACACCCCGGCGACCTCGCCGTCGTGCGCGATCGCCGCGGCGTTGTAAACGTCCTCCGCGCGATGCGCGAAGCCGACGATCGCCGTGATCCCCTGGGTGGCGCGAGTCACCTCCTCGAGCGCCGCCTGGTTCTGGTCAATGAAGTCGGGTCGGAGGAGGAGGTCTTCGGGCGGGTACCCTGTGAGCACCAGCTCGGGGAACGAGATGATGTCCGTTCCCATCGCGCGCGCGCGTTCGATGAACTCGATCACGCGCTTGGCATTTCCCGGCAGGTCGCCTACGGTCGGATTGATTTGGGCGAGCGCGATGCGGACGACCCTGGAGGAGCGCCCCCCCACGCGGGGCGCCTTCGTGGGACTCATACCGCGATGCTACCACGGTGGTTGACCACGCCGCCACCGCCGGGACCCCATGACCTATCTGGGACGGGGCGGTATAATCGACGCGATGACAAGAGATTCCGTGGTCGTTTTCGGCAGCAGCCAGGCCCAGCGCGAATCCCCCCACTTTAGGCTCGCGGCGGATCTGGGGGTCGCGCTCGCGCGGCGCGGGGCCGAGGTGCGCTGCGGCGGCTATGGCGGCGTGATGGAGGCCGTGGCATCGGGAGCGAAGAGCGCCGGCGGCCGGGTGATCGGGTGCACGCTGCGGTGGTTCGCGGAGAGCCGCGCAGCCAATAGCCATCTCGATGAGGTTCATGAAGCCGCGAACTTGCACGCGCGGATCGAATGCCTGCTCCGCGGGTGCCGCGGGGCGGTCGTGCTCCCCGGCGGCGTGGGCACGCTGAACGAGCTATTCTGGGTATGGACGCTGCTGCTTCTCGACCGCGACGAGGGACCGCAATCGATCGCCCTGCTCGGCGAGCCGTGGGAAGAGCTGTTGGCCGTCCTCGCGCGCCGGTTCGAATTTCCGAAAGCGATCCGTGACCTCGTTCGGCTCACGAGATCCGCGGATGACGCGGCCGCGATCGCGCTCGGGGCGAAATAGGGATGCGGGCGCTGCGGGAAATCCAGCGGGAGCGGGAAGCGCGATGATGGCCCATGAGCCTGGCCCAGTGAGCCTCGAGTCGCGACTCACGGCCTTGATCTCATACGTTTCCGACATGATTGACGTTGATACGAACTTTGGTGCTCAGGCGTGCGACTCCTGCCGCGTCCAGTCGTCGACAATTCCGGCATACTTCGCTTACCTACGCCACCAGGGCTTCGATCCATCAGCGACGATCAATTGGCGGGAGATCCCGCCGGTGCCGGCATCGGCGTTCAAGACGCACGACCTGAGCGCCGCGCCCGCCGGGACCGAGACGGTAGCCTTCGAGACGAGCGGAACGACGATCTCTCGACCGGGCCGAGTCCGGCTCTCCTCCACCAAGGTCTACGAGGCCTCCCTTCTCAGGAGCTTCGCGACGCACCTGCTCCCGGATGATGCCAAACTCCCGGCGATCGTATTCGGCCCCACTCGCGCGGAGGCGCCGCGATCCTCGCTCTGGTTCATGGTGGATCGGGTCGTGGAGAAGTTGACGATGGGCGGGACGTGGATCGTGCGCGACGGCGAGCCGCGGTGGGATGTCGCCGACGCGGCCTTGGAGCAGAAGATGAAGGAGGGTACTCCGATCCTGTTCCTCGGCACGACGCTTCTCTTCGTGGCTTACCTCGAGAGGCTCGCGGCGAATGGAAAAATGCTCGCGCTCCCGCCGGGCTCGCGCGCCATGGATACCGGCGGCGCGAAGGGGCTACGCACGGAATTCACCCGCGACGAGGTTCTCGCGGCGTTTGCCGACCACCTCGGCATCCCATCAACCCACGTGGTCAACGAGTACGGCATGGCGGAGTTGGGCAGCCAGTTCTACGATGACAATCTGCTCGCGGTGCACGAGGGACGCCCGCCGAGGCCAGGAAAGCAAATCCCGCCCTGGGTGCGAACGCGCGTCCTTCACCCGGAGACCCTCGCCGAGCAGCCGGCCGGGCACCGCGGCATCCTCGTTCACTATGATCTCGCTAATCTCGAGATACCGCTCGCGATTCAAACCGAAGACCTCGGCTCGCGCGTCGGCGACCGTCTCATCGTTGAAGGCCGACTCCTCGGCGCCGAAGCGCGCGGGTGCTCCCTGGCGTTCGAGCGCTTTCTCGAGCAGGGATCCCAACGATGACCGCGGCCTTTTACCTCCCGCTCGGGCTCGAGGAGGGTCTCGAGACGGCCGTCCAACGGTTTGGTCCCCCTCACGACGCCCTCGAACTACACCTCCCGGTCGTGGGCCCCGACGATCTCCTTCGATGGATTCAAGTTCTTCGAGACGCACGCGAGGAGAATCTCGCCCGGCGGCCGATCGCGGCAATCATTCGCTCACTCGACCGCGTGTCGCGCCGGTTTCTCGATCCTGGGGATCCCGCGCGGCGCGAGGCGGTGGATTCGCTGGCCCGCGCCGGTCGCTTCACCGCCCCGATGCTGGAGCGCGCGGTCGACGACGCGTTCCAACCGATCACGCGCGGGGGACTCACGAAGTGGCTCACCTCGGAATTGGGATCGGCCGAGGTCCTCGACCGCCCGGCGCCGGGGCCCGGCGGAACGCTCCGGCGGGCCCATGGCCCCGAGTGGATGCTCCAGATCTACGCGGGCAACGTCCCGACCCTTCCGATCTGGCCGATCTATTCCGCGCTTCTCCTCAAGTCGTCCCTGCTCGCGAAAACCTCGGCACAGGAGCCGCTCCTCGGTCCTCTCCTCGCGCGAAC
>JBGPMG010000030.1:0-17851 GCA_041486815.1 Candidatus Eiseniibacteriota bacterium
CATCGATCGCGTATCGGCGGTCGTGGCCGGGGCGGTCGGTGACGTGGGCGAGCAGCGAGGTGGGTTTCTTCAGCTGGCTCAAGATCAGCCCCGCGATGTCGAGCACCGAGCGCTCGTTTCCACCGGCGATGTTGAAGGTCTGCCCCTCGACGTCGGGAGCCTGGAGGATCGCGACGAGCGCCCGGCAATGATCTTCGACGTGGATCCAGTCGCGCGTGTTCCGACCGCTCCCGTAGACCGGGAGTTGCTTCCCCTCGAGCGCGTTCGTGACGAACAGCGGAATCAGCTTCTCGGGATATTGGTAGGGGCCGTAGTTGTTGCTGCAGCGCGTGACGATCGTCGGCGTCCCGTGCGTGGCGAAATACGAGTAGGCAAGCCGGTCCCCCCCGATTTTCGACGCTGCGTAGGGATTCCGCGCCAGGAGCGGCGCGTCCTCGCTCGCCATCCCGTCGAGGATCTCGCCGTAAACCTCGTCGGTGGAAACCTGAAGGAAACGCTGCACCTTCGTCTTCCGCGCCTCTTCGAGCAGCACCCAAACGCCATAGGTGTCGGTGAGAACGAAGTCCTCCGCGCTGTCGATCGAGCGGTCGACGTGCGTCTCGGCCGCGAAGTTGACCACGACGTCGCTTCCGACCATCGCCTCGGCCGCCGCCTTGCGATCACAGATGTCGCCCTTGAGAAACCGATATCCGGGGTCGTCCTTGATCGAATCGAGATTGGCGAGGTTTCCGGCGTAGGTCAGCTTGTCGAGGATCGTGACCCGGCTCTTCGGGAACCGGTGGCGCAGGTGGTGCACGAAGTTCGACCCGATGAACCCCGCGCCTCCCGTGACCAGGAATCGCGCGTTGGAGAGATCGAGGCCCTTAGCCATCCTTCCGCGTCCAATCGTAGGGGATATCGTTCTTGTGCGGGTCGGCGCGGAACTCGTCCGGCTTCGCGTAGTCGTAGGGCTCGGTCGGCGTGTTCACGAGCATCGCGGGCTCGGTGCCGATTCCCTTCATGCCGTGCCAGACTCCCGGCGGGATGGTGATGAGGATCGGGTTGCGCTCTCCCATGAAGAACTCGTTGATCTCGCCCTTCGTCGGCGAATCGTTACGACCGTCGTAGAGGACGACCTTCATCATCCCCTTCACGATCACGAAATGATCAGTCTGCTTCTTGTGGTAGTGCCACCCCTTCACGACCCCGGGATACGCGACCGACACGTAGCTCTGGCCGAACCTCTGGAAGAAGGGGTCGTCGACGCGCATCATCTCCATCAGGTAGCCGCGCTCGTCGGCGATGACCTTCAGCGGCTTCACGGTGACGCCGTGGATCAGCTTCATGTCGGTCTCCCCACACAGGTGTACTCGAACCCCAACCGTCGGACGGCCGCCGGATCATAGACGTTCCGCAAATCCACGAGCACGCGCCGGCGCATGACCCGCCGGACCCTCGCGAGGTCCAGCCGGCGGAATTCGTTCCACTCCGTGACCAGCGCCAGAGCGTGAGCGCCCTTCGCCGCGTCGTAGGCGTCCTCGGCGAACGTCACACCTTTCGGTATGCCGGGCGCGCCTTCACGGACCACCGGATCGAACACCCGAACCCGGACGCCGCGGCGGAGGAGCGCGCGGATGATTTCGACGGCCGGCGCTTCCCGCACGTCGTCGGTGTCGGGCTTGTAGGAGAGCCCCAGAACGGCCACCGTATGAGGGCCACGGCCCCGGAGCGCGTCCAGAACCTTTCGCGTCGCGATCCGCCGCTGCGCCTCGTTGGTTTCGATCGCGGCGCTCGTGATCCGCACCTTGACGCCCGCGCGACGGGCGAACTCTAGGAGCGCGCGCGTATCCTTGGGCAGACAGGAGCCGCCGAACCCGGGACCGGGATGAAGGAACTTCGGTCCGATCCGCCGGTCGAGGCCGATCGCCTTCGCCACGTCGTGGACGTCCGCGCCGACCGCTTCGGACAGGTTCGCCATCTCATTGATGAACGAGATCTTTGTCGCGAGAAACGCGTTCGCCGCGTACTTGATCAGCTCGGCCGAGCGAACGTCGGTGACGACCATCGGGGTCTCAATCAGATAGAGCGGCGAGTAGACTTCGCGCAACACCTCGCGTGCCCGGGGCGAGTCGGCCCCGATCACGACCCGATCGGGCCGCATGAAATTCTCCACCGCCGTCCCTTCACGAAGGAACTCGGGATTCGACGCGACGTCGTAGCGGGCGCCACGGCGCGCGTGACGGCGGATGATCTCCCGCACACGGTCGGCGGTGCCGACCGGCACGGTGCTTTTCTGCACGATGAGGCGGAATGCCGGAAGGGCCTTCGCGATCGTCTTTGCCGCGGCGAAGACATAGCGAAGGTCGGCCTGGCCGCTCTTCGACTTCGGCGTTCCGACGCAGATGAAGATCGCCTCGCCCCAGCGCGTCGCCTCCTCCAACGACGTGCCGAAGCGCAGACGCCGCTCGCGCACGTTCCGCGCGACCAGATCCCGGAGTCCCGGCTCGTAAAATGGAATCTCGCCCCGCTCCAAGATTTCGATCTTGGAGCGGTCGACGTCGACGCAGAGCACCTCGTTGCCGAAGTCCGCGAAGCCGGCCCCGGTGACCAAGCCCACGTATCCGGTCCCCACGATCACAATCCGCACGAACCCCCCTTAGCGCCCCGCCTCCCGCCGCACGCGCTCTCGGGCGTCGCGGAAGAGGTCGGCGAGCGTCTGGTCGATCGAATAAGCGGGCGTCCACTCCGTCCGCGCTTCCAGCTTCCCGGGATCGCCCACGAGGTGGTCCACGTCCCGCGCCCGCAGACGTGCGGGGTCGGTCACAACCTTGGCGCGCACGCGCGAAATCCCGATAAGCCGGTCGAGGAGCTCGCGAAGCACGTAACCGCGCCCAGTGCCGACATTATAGGCCTCACCCGCCTCTCCTCGTTCGATGAGAAGCCTGTAGGCGCGAACCACATCTCGAACGTCTCCGTACTCTCTCACCGTATCCAAATTCCCGACGCGTAGCTCGGGCTCCGCCAGGCCGGCGTCGATTCGGGCGAGCTGGTCGGCGAACCCCGCGAGGGCGAACCGCGGGCGCTGTCCCGGCCCCGTGTGGGTGAACGTCCGGGTACGGATCACGCGGAGACCGTAGGTCGCCGCGTAGACCTCGCCGAGCGAATCCTGCGCGGCTTTGCTGACCGCATAGGGGTTGCGGGGTCGGATCGGCGCGTCCTCCCGAATCCGTGCCTCGGCGGGCCCCGAGCCATAGATATCCGCGGAGCCGACGATCAGGATCACGGCCTTCGAGCCCAGCACGCGCGCCGACTCCAATACGTTGAGCGCGCCGAGCGCGTTTACCCGGTAGGTCGCCGCCGGACGCTCGAGCGAGTCGGCTCCGGATGCCTGCGCGGCCAGGTGCGCGATCGCATCGGGACGCCCCTCGCGCACCCACACCTCCATCGCGGCAGCGTCGGTGATGTCGAGCGGCCGGTAGGATGCGAGCCCGGATCGAAGCGCCTCCGGCTCGACGATCGCGTCGAGTGGAGCGTGGTCGATCCCGTGGATCTCGTGCCCGCCCGCGTCGGCGAGATGCCCGAGGAGGTGCCGGCCGACGAAGCCGGCGACGCCCGTGACGAGGATCCGCAACGGCTACCGAGCCCGCCAATAGTCGAGCAAATCTCGAAGCGTCTGCTCGAACGGGATCGTCGGCTCCCAGCCGGTCGCCTTTCGGAACTTGGAAGCGTCTCCCAGGAGGACAGGCACGTCGCTCGGCCGCATACGCGCCGCGTCCTGCTCGATCGTTACCTTCGCCTTGGTCATGCCGAGCAGCAGGTCGAGCATCTCCCGTATGGTCCACGCTCGCCCGGAGCAGATGTTGTACGCCTCGCCCGGCTCGCCCTGTTCCAGCGACAGCCAGTAGGCGCGCACCACGTCCCGGACGTCGCTGAAGTCGCGCCGAGCGTCCAGATTTCCGACGCGGATCACCGGAGGCTTCTTCCCCTTCTCGATGTCCGCGATCTGCTTCGCGAAGTCCGAGCAGACGAAGACGGGGCCGCGGCGCGGGCCCTCATGGTTGAAGCCCCGGGTTCGGATGATCGGGATCTTGAAGCTCATCCAGTACTGGTAGCCGAGCATGTCCTGCCCCACCTTGCTCACCGCGTAGGGCGAGAGCGGCCGCATCGGATTCGTCTCGCGGATCGGGAGCTCCTTCTCGTAGACCATGCCGTACTGCTCGCTGGAGCAAGCGAGCTGGATCCGGGGCATGATCTTGAGCTTCTTCACCGCCTCGAAGATATTGAGCTGGCCGATGATGTTCGTCACGAGCGACTCGGTCGGAGCGGTCCACGACGTCGGCACAAAGCTCTGCGCGGCCAGGTGAAAGATCCGGTCGGGTCGGAGCTGGTCGATCACGTCCCGAACGGAGGAGGCGTCGCGCAGGTCGCACTCGACGAGGCGGACGCGGTCTTTGAAGTGCTCGATGTTCTCGGTCCGGCTCCTCCACCGCTGAATGCCCATCACCTCGACGCCAGAGAGCGTGAGGAGGTAGTCGACCAGGTGGCTGCCGGCGAATCCGGTGATCCCGGTCACCAAGACCTTCATCGGTCGTTCCTTTCGGTGGAGAAGTGCTGGCTCACGGCGGCCTCGTAGCTCGCGAGGACCGCCTTCGGATCGGATGCTTCGAGAATCGGTCGGCCGACGACGATGTAGTCGGCTCCGCCCGAGAGCGCCTCCGGCAAGGAGAGGGTCCTCTTCTGGTCGTGCGCGGCGTCGTTGGGGCCGCGCACCCCTGGCGTCACGATCAGGAACGGAGAGGGATGCTCGCGCCGCAGCGGTTTGAGCTCGAGGGGCGACGCGACGACTCCCGCGATTCCGGAATTCGCTCCCAGCCGGGCCAGCGCCAACACCTTCTCCTCCAAGGCGGTCTGCGGATTCCAGAGCGGCGGGATCTCGGTGCCGTCGAGGCTCGTGAGCATGGTCACGCCGAGCACGCGCGGGGAAGCGGGCAGGGAGCTCGCCGCCGCCGCGGCCGCGGCGAGCATCTTGGGCCCGCCGGCAGCGTGCACGGTGAGGAGCGAGACCGGAAGCCCTTCGAGCGCGAGAATCGCCCGCTCCACCGTGGTCGGGATGTCATGAAGCTTCAGGTCGAGGAAGATCCGCTTCCCCCGCTCGGCCAGCGCCAGGACGGCCTGGCGGCCCGAGGCGCAGAAGAGCTGCAGGCCGACCTTGTACCAGAGGATGGAGTCGCCCAGCCGATCGACGTGCCGGACGGCGGTTTCGAGATCGGGCGTGTCGAGCGCGACGATCAGTTGATCGCGCAGGCTCGGCGCCGATCGTGTGTGGGACGAGGCCGCGGGGCGCGTCACGAGGCGCGCCCTCCATGCTCGCGCCGGACGGCGCGTCCCGCGCGGATGACGCCGCGCCCTTCGGGGACTTCCATCGCCCCGATCAAGTCGTCGATCGACCCGGCCTTCATCCGCCCGAGGGTCGCCTCGATCTCCTCGACGCAGGCGAGGGGGAGCCCCGGGTCCGCGAAGAGCGCGGTCCCGACCTGGACCGCCACGGCGCCCAGGAGCAGGAACTCGACCGCGTCGGAAGGGCGCGTGATCCCGCCCATGCCGACCACCGGAATGTCGACCGCCTGCACGACCTCCCACGTCTTGGCGAGCGCGAGCGGCTTGATGGCCGGCCCCGAGAGCCCGCCGAGCACCGTGCCGAGGATCGGCTTTCTGGTCCGCGAGTCGACGGCCATTCCGATGAACGTATTGACCAGGGAAATCGCGTCGGCGCCGCACTCCTCGCACGCCTCCGCGATCTCGGAGATGCGCGTGACGTTCGGCGTCAGCTTCGCGATCAACGGAAGCCGCGTCAGGGGGCGGATCGCGGCCATGACCTCGCGCGCCATCCCGGCGTCGGTCGAGTAGCGGAGCCCGTGCGGTCCCACGTTGGGGCAGGAGATGTTCACCTCGATCGCGTGCGCGGCGCCGCTTCCGTCCACGCCCCGGACCAGCTCGCAAAACTCGCCCACGTCCTCCCCTTCGACGGAAACAATCACCGCGCAGGGGAGGTCGCGGAGGAGCGGCACTTTCGACTCGAGAAATCCTTCGAGGCCAGGGTTCTCGATCCCGATCGAGTTGAGCATCCCCGACGCGGTCTCGTAGATGCGGGGAGGCGGATTGCCCGCCCGCGCGTGAAGGGTCACGGTCTTGGTGACGATTCCGCCGATTTTTTCGAGCGGCACGAGATGCTCGTACTCGCGGCCGTAGCCGATGATGCCCGAGGCGACGAGCACCGGGTTGCGAAGCGCCAACGATCCGATCCGCACGTCGAGCGCGTGCTTCATGGCAGACGCTCCCAATCGACGATCGTGGCGTCCATGACCGGCCCCTCGACGCACATCGCGGGATAGCGGCCCGAATCGGCTCCGGGCAGGAGCGGGACGGGGCAGCCGCGGCAGGCCCCGACGGCGCAGGCCATCGGGCCCTCGAGCGAGGCTTCGCACCGAATCCCGTGCGTTCTCGCGAAATCGGAGATCCCGTGGAGGAGGCCGTGGGGACCGCAGGTGAAGATCTCAGCGGTGAGGGGCGTGTGCCCGCCCTGGGACCACTCCCGCTCGAGCAGATCGAGCGCGCTGCCGGCGTAGCCCACCGAGCCGTCATCGGTCGCGAGGTGAAGCCTTCCGCCGCGGACTTCGCGCGCGCCGTAGAGCTCGCGCCGGGACCGCGCGCCGAAGAGGAAGACGAAATCGCGCTTCTTGTCCCGAAGCCGCCGGCTCAGGAAGAGGAGCGGGGCGACTCCCCGGCCCCCCGCGACGAGGATCGGCGTCCGGCGTGGTCGCGGCGCGAAACCGACCCCCACGGGGCCGATCAGATCGAGCGTCCTTCCGGCGGGGTGCGACGCCAGGACCTTGGAGCCGCGGCCAACAACGGAGTAGTAGATCCGCACTGCTCGCACGCCGCCCCGTTCGACGAACCCTTCCAGGCTGTACGGGCGGCGAAGGAGCGGCTCGCCTTCGTCGCCCACGCGAAGGTGAACGAATTGGCCGGGCTGGGGCTTTGCGAATCCGCGCGGGACGCGAAGGGAGATGAGGAAGTTCCCACGCGAGACCTCGCGATTCGAAATGACGGTGCAGGGGACGAGGTTCGCCTGCGCCGGTCCGGTCATTGCTTCACCTTGCCCTTCTCCCTCAACCGCTTCTCCATGAGCTCCTTGGCGAGCGCGCGGAGCGAATCGATCTTCGCGCTGTCCTCGGGGGCTGCCCGGTACCCCTGCCGCGGATCCACCGCCGTGGAGTCAATGGGTGGCGACTGGAGCCGGACCTCCACCTCGGGCTCGAACCATGCGGCCCTGCTCGTATCGGGATTCGCAAGGAGCGAATCGAAGAGCGCGGTCCGCCCGTCCGTGCGTCCGCTCCACCGCTTCCAGAGGTAGAGGGCCGATTCGGCGTAGCGGGTGCCGCGGTATCGGTTCGCGATCGAGTCGGTCAGCGCCATGGCCCCCAGCGTGTCGCCGTGGTCGTGGGTCGCGATCCAAAGGCGCGCGTAGGCCGATTTCGCGGCGTAGATGCTCCGAGGGAACTCCCTTTCGACGCGGCGGTATTGGATGAGCGCCGACTCAGGCTTCTCAAGCTGGAAATAGTAGAGCTCCGCCATCATGAATGCGGCGCCTGCGCGCGCCTGGGTGGTGTCCGACGCCATCGCGGTCCGATATTGCCGCAGGGTCGAGAGGTTCTGAGCGCGGCGCAGAGCTTGGGCGGAGAATTCGGTTTGGGGCGAGTTCCTAAGCTTGTCGTACTCGCGCGCTGCCCCGTCGAAGTCTTGGAGCTCCGACTCGTACAGGTATCCGATGCGGAATTGAGCATCGTACGCGACGGAAGTCCGGGGGAATTTCTCGATCAGGTTCCGGTAGCCTCCGATGGCTTCGTTCACGCGGCCCAGGAGCGCCATGCACTCGTAGATCCTGAGAGCCAGATCCCCTTCACGGCTCTCAGCAGAAGCGAAGACCTTCCACTCCTGGAGAAAATCCAGCGCCTCCTGGTACCGGCGCATCTTCCGTAACGCGTCCCCGCGGGAGAAGGCCACGTCGAGCCGCTGCTTCCCCCGGTCTTCCACCTTGAGGCACCGCGCGTAGAGCACCGCCGCCGTGTCGGGCCGATCCGCGAGCACGTAGGTGTCGCCGAGCCGTCGAAGCGCGTCGGAGCGCTCATGGCGCGCCTTCGCCGCATCCAACGCCCGGCCGTACCAGTAGGCAGCCGCATCGTAGCGCTTGAGCGGGTTCTGGGTTTCCCCGGCGTAGTAGTAGAGCTCCCAGCGTCGGGCGAACTTGGGAAACCTCGAGTCGACGTCGCGAAAGATCGAGTCGGCGACCATGTACTCCTTGCGCCGGTACTGCGAGAGACCCTCCATGTACCTCGCGTCCGCCACGTACGGGCTCTTTGGAAATTTGGTCGGGAACTCCTCAAGGCGCTTGATCGCGGCGGCGTAGTCCCGCTTTCCGTAGAGCGCGGCGCCCATCAGGTAGCTCGCGTCGTCCACCCACTTGCTCTTGGGATAGTCGGACAGCACCTTGGTGCACTGCCGGATCACGAGATCGTACTTCGTGGCGGCCTCGGGCGACGGCTCGTCGGTCAGGCTTTTCTCTTGGGCTCGCGTCCCCTCACGGTAGTACTTTTTCGCGAGATAGAACGTGTTGTAGTAGGCGCATCCGGAAGCGGCGACAAGAAGGACGAGTCCGAGGATCCGAAGGCCCGACGGCCCCGCGTGGAACGGTCGCATGAGCACAACATCGTACCACGCGGGACGCGGGTCCGCTATCGAACGGTCACCTCGGAAGTCTCTGCCCGATAACAGATTCGCCCGCCGACGATCGTCAGGAGGACCTGTCCCGGAAGCTCCCAGCCTTCGAACGGCGTGTTCCGTCCCTTCGACGCGAATTCCGACGCGCGGACGGTCCATCGCCGCTTCGGATCGAACACCGTAACGTCGGCGTCCGACCCCGGAGCGAGTGTTCCGCCCGGACGCCCCAATACTTCGTACGGCTTGACCGTCATCCGCGCGATCAGCTCGGGCAAGGTGAGAAGCCCCGGCTCGACGAGGCCGCGGAGGTAGACGCCCAGGGCGGTCTCCAGGCCGACGATGCCGAACGGCGCCGAATCAAAATCGCCGTCCTTGTCGATCTCGGTGTGAGGCGCGTGGTCGGTGGCAAGGCAGTCGATCGTGCCGTCGACGACACCCTCGATCAGCGCGTCGCGGTCGCGCGCCGAGCGGAGCGGCGGGTTCATCTTGGCGCGGGTGTCGTATTCCGCGACCGCCTCGTCGGTCAGGACGAGGTAGTGGGGCGCCGTCTCCGCCGTCATGCGGATGCCGCGGGCCTTAGCGCGCCGGATGATCTCGACCGATCGTGCGGCGCTCACGTGGGCCACGTGCACCCGACCGCCGGTCAGCTCCGAGAGAAGCGCGTCGCGTGCGACCATGACCGATTCGGCGGCGTCGGGAATGCCCTTGAGGCCGATCCGGGTGGAGACCCACCCCTCGTGCATGACGCCGGCGCCCTTGAGATCGGGATCCTCCGCGTGCTGGATGACCGGGATTCGAAGCTCGCGCGTCAGCTCCAGCGCGCGACGCATGATCTCGGCGTTACGGACCGGCCTCCCGTCGTCCGAAATCGCAACGGCGCCGGCTTCGACCAGGTCCTCGATCTCGGTGAGCTGCTCGCCCATCTGGCCGCGCGTCACCGCGGCGATCGGGAAGACGCGCGCGAGGCCCACTTCGCGGGCGCGGCGCACGACGTATTCGACCCTCGGTCGCTCATCGAGGGGCGGATCGGTATTCGGCATGCATGCGACCGCCGTGAATCCGCCCCGTGCCGCCGCTCGCGTTCCGGTCTCGATCGTCTCCTTCTCCTCCTGTCCGGGCTCTCGAAGATGGACGTGGATGTCCACCAAGCCGGGGCAGACGACCGCTCCGCGCACGTCCACGATTTCAACGTCAGCCCGGGAGCGCAGGGCAGCGGGTGCGTCCTCGCCCCACCCCGCGATCTTGCCCTGGTCGATCCAAAGGTCCTGCGACCGGTCAATCCCGCGCGAAGGATCGAGAACTCTACCGCCGCGGAGACAGAGTGGGCTCGTCATGACTCTTCTTCGCCTCCACGGTCGGGGATTCGGACATGGATTCCGGGGACGCGTCGCGCCCCGCGAGGAGATAGAGGACCGCCATTCGGACGGCCACGCCGTTCGTGACTTGTTCCAAGATCACCGAGTGCTTCCCGTCGGCGACGTCCTGCGCGATTTCGACGCCTCGGTTCATCGGACCCGGGTGCATCACCGTGACGTCGGGCTTGGCGCCGCGCAGCCTCTCGCTCGTCACGCCGTAGACCCGGGCGTACTCGCGGAGCGAGGGATAGAGGCTTCCACGTTGGCGCTCGAGCTGAATGCGAAGGATGTTGACCACGTCGGCGCCCTCGATCGCCTGGTCGACGCTCTTCGCGACGGTGACCCCGAAGCGCTCCACCTCCGCCGGCATCATGGTGGGCGGCCCCGCAATCGTGACCTGGGCGCCGAGTTTCGTCAGCCCCCAGATGTTCGAACGCGCAACGCGGCTGTGCATCACGTCGCCCACGATCGCGACCTTGAGTCCCGCGATCCGTCCGCGCTTCTCCCGCATGGTGAAGATGTCGAGGAGTCCCTGGGTCGGGTGCTCATGCGTGCCGTCGCCCGCATTGATCACGCCGGCCTTGAGGTGGCGGGCCAGATAGTGCGGCGCGCCCGAGGACTGGTGCCGGACCACGACCAGGTGGATCCCCATCGCCTCGATGTTCCGGGCCGTGTCGCGGAGGGTTTCGCCTTTGGAGACGCTCGAGCCGCTCGTCTGAAAGTTCACCGTGTCGGCGCTCAAGCGCTTCTCCGCCAGCTCGAAGGAAAGGCGCGTGCGGGTGCTCGGTTCGAAGAAGAGATTGGCGGCGGTCATCCCCCGGAGCGACGGCACCTTGGGGATCGGGCGGTCGAGCACTTCGCGAAACGTACGGGCGGTGTCGAGAATCGAGATGATTTCCTCGGCGGTCAAATCCTCGAGGCCGAGCAGGTCTTTGCGATGGCCGATCATGACAGCATCTCCCCGATCGACACGCCGTCGTGACCGTCGATCTCCTGGACCTTCACCATGATCACCTCGCGGCGCGAGGTGGGTACGTTCTTCCCGACGTAGTCCGCCCGGATGGGGATCTCGCGGTGCCCGCGGTCGACGATGACGGCCAGCTGGATCGCGCGCGGGCGGCCCAGATCGATCAGCTCGTCCAGCGCGGCCCGCACCGTCCTTCCGGTGAAGAGCACGTCGTCGACCAGAACGACCACCTTTTCGTCGATGTCCACGGGAACGTCGGTCGGTCCGACCACGGGCTGGTGCGCGATTGTCTGAAGGTCGTCGCGGTAGAGGGTGATGTCGAGGGCGCCGACCGGAATCTCCACTTGCTCGAACTCGCGAATCTTGGCTGCGATCCGGTGCGCAAGCGGCACGCCCCGTCGTCGAATCCCCACGAGAATCAAGTCCTTCGCGCCGCCGTTCTTCTCGATGATCTCATGCGCGATCCGGCTGATGGCGCGGCGCAGACCTTCGCCGTCGATGATCTCGGCCTTCTCACGGACTTGTTCCACGGATTCACCGGTGGGCATAAAAAATCCCCTTCCGGGACCGGAAAGGGGTGTTTTCTCCTCACGCCCCTTTCTAGTCTCTCGGAACTAGTTTGAAGGGTGCTTTCGTCGCGGCCACACGACCGCAAGAACTGGTGATACTGTACCACAAGGGAAGGCCGGATTTCTACACTCAGATTCCACAGGGCCCACGGAGATTCCATGAATCGTGCGGAATCCCACCGCTGGATCTCCCGCTCCGCCTTCATGATCGCGGCGCTCGCGTTCCTATTACGTCTCGCCTTCGTGTCGGTGCGCGAGCGGCCGCTCTTCTCCGATGAAATTGACTACGACCGGCTTGGAGGGACGCTCGCCGCCACCGGGAGTTACTCCGACGAGGGACGACCGACCGCCTACCGCCCCATCGGCTATCCCGCCTTCGTCGCGGGCGTATACGCCGTCGCGGGCCGCTGCCCCTGGGCGGTCCACGTGGCGCAGGCCGCGCTGGACAGCTTGTCGGCGTTGCTTCTTTGGCTTCTCGCGGGCGGTGGCCGCGCGGGGCTCTGGGCCGCCGCGATCTGGGCGCTCTATCCGTCCGCGATTCTCTATTCCGGCCTCCTCCTGCCCGAGACGGCTTTCACGACGCTTCTCCTCGGCGGGGCGCTCCTCGCCGCGCGCGGTGGGTTCGAGAGTCGAAGATGGAGCCTCCTCCTCGGCGCGACGGTCGGACTCCTCGCGCTGGTCAAGCCGCTGGCGCTTGTCTTGCTCGTCGGCCTCCCGGTCGCCGCGCGCATCGAGCGCATCCGGCCGACCCATTTCGGTTTGCTCGCTCTCGGAGCCGCTCTCGTAGTCGGCCCGTGGCTCGCCCGGAATTGGATCGTTGTGGGCTATCCCACGCCCGCGACGAGTGTCGGGGCGAACCTTCTTATCGGAAATAATCCCCATGCGACCGGAGGGTACTCGGAGCGCGTTCCCCCATCGATGATCCCGCGGGAATCCGACGAGGGCGGGCGGGACGCGGGCGAGGTCGCTAGCGCGGTCCAATACATCGAGAAGGAGCCCCTTCGATTCATTCGGAACGGTTTCGGGAAGCTCGCGCACTTCTTCGGGACCGAGGGCGGGATGATTGTCTGGGGATTCCATGATTCCCCCGGAGACCCTTCCACGCGACTTCGAGAGAAATACCGCTCCCTCCCGCTCTGGCTTCACGTCGCCGTGAGCGGCCCCTATGCTCTGGCGATTCTGCTTGGCACGCTGGGACTCTTCGCCCAACCGCGCGGCCCCACCCGGGCGTACTTCCTCGCGATCCTCGGCGCTTCCCTGACTACGTACTTCGTCTTCTATGGCGGCGGCCGGTACCATTTCCCGCTCATGCCCTTCTTCGTTCTCTTCGCGGCGGACTGGCTGACAGGGCGGCGCGCCACGCCGGGGAAGTGGGGCTGGAAGACGTATGCGGTCATCGCGCTCATCTGGGAGGGCCTCCTGGGCGTCTGGATCGCGGAGCTCGTCCTGGTGATGCGCCCCTGAGGGCTACGGAAACAAGACGCAATTCAAAGGAGGGGACGATGCGAGGAACCAGGACACTTCTGGCGGCGCTCGCCTTGAGCCTGACCGCCGCGGTCTATCTCGGGATTCGATGGCAGGGTGCGGAGCGGCGCGCGGCCCGAGCCGAGCGCATCTCCGTGCAACAGCCATTCCAGCGCGTCCTCCTTTACGACCTCGAGCTGGCGCAGCTCAAGAAGCTCGGCTTAGAAGACCCGGTCGCCGCGCTCAAGGCAGACCTCGCGACCCAGGGCGAGCTGCTCCCGTTCCGGGGCGTTCTTGGGGGGACAATGGCCTTCTACGACAAGGCCGGAATGGTCTTCCTACCGGGAGGATATGTCTACGCGCCCGGCGATGACGGGCATTACCTCGTCCACGCGGTCCTGCGCTATGGGGTCGAGCCGGGCGGGAAGATCCATTGGAAGCTGCTCGACGCCCATAAAGATTGAGCCGTACCGGGCCGCGCGCCTTACGAGGTGTGAGTCCCCATCGGGGGAACTACGGCAGCGACGTGAACAGGAGACCGACCTGGGGTTCCCAGTCGTTCGCCTTCGAAGAAATCCCGACGGTATTGTCGACTTTCAGCGAAACCAGTTTCGAGAGGCGCCACTGCAGATCCGAAACGACGTGCCACTCGTCGAGCGGCCCGCCTTCCCCACCCTCGATCCCGACGAACGTCTGCAAGGAGCGAGAGAAGCGTCTCAGGTACTCGATGGAGGTCTCTCCGAAATCCGGTTTTGATTCGCTCTGGTTGTACTCTCCGGTCGTCCTCATGGTCAGGGTGCCCCAAGAGAAGCTCCTTGCGAAGCCGAAGCCGGGCTTGACGTCCCACTTCGAATCCCCGATCAGCACCGCACTCCGCTGCGTTGGAGCGGTCACCTCCAGGTAGGCGAACAGCTCCGGCAGGCGGGCCTTCTCCTTGAGGCAGCGCACGCGGATTTGTCCTTCGGCGTCGCCAAGGCCGGTTTCCTTTGTCTTCGCTGGAGTGGGGTAGTTGTCGTTGGGATCCTTCTCGAGGGATGCGGTCATGTACGCGGTCGTGAATTCAAGCGCGAGCCAGTTGGTCCAGCCGTAGCTCACCATGACGCCGGTTTCGTTGCTTGAAAACTTGCCGCGGAAGTCGACATCCCCGCCCACGCCGAACATGTCGGGTTGATACTCCCGGTTGTGATCGATGGTGCGTGAGAAGAAGGGATAGACCAAGAGCTCGCCCCGGTGAACGTACGTGCCGAAGGCCGAGGTCTGAATCCCGCGGCCGGTGTCGCGGTATTGCTCCAGGCTGGTTTGGCACGCGGCCGGCTCCGGCAAGCTGATTCCAACCAGGGCGATCGCAATGCCGAGGAACGGTGCGACTTTCAGGATCGGAGTTTTCATGGGTACTCCTCCATCTTCTCCGGGTGGGCCGGAATTTGCCCCCTAGCGCTTTATCCGAAACGGCTGTCGTTTGGCCAGAAACGCCTCGAACTCCAGATCGAGGGCCGCACGGCGTTGGTGCCACATCGCGCGCATCGCGGCCTCGTCGGTGACGGTCCAGTAGCCGGGTGAGATCAAAGGCTCGGCCCGCTCGACCGAGATCAGTACCACCGCCTCGACGGGGTACGTCGCCCCCTCCTCCGCGAACACGCGGCAGGTCGCCTCACCGTAGACCTCATCCCCCCGGTGGAGCGATGCGAGGCCCAGAAATCGATACCCGCGCCGGGAGATCTGCTCGACGACGTTCAGCTCGATCCACGGGCTTTGCTCCAGATTTGCCCTCGTCCTAGGGGAGGCGATGTCGAGGAAGAATAGGTGATCGTCGTCCCAGACTCGGATTGTGCCCTTGGGGGAGAGATTGGGCCGATGGTCCGGCGTGACCGTGGCGGCAAAGCAGAGATGCGCGGCTTGGATGATCGCGCGCATGTCCTGGTCGAGCCTCATCGTCGAATCCCCCTGCCGCGGGGCACGCAAGCTACTGCGCGCGGGTACTGTCACACACGGCACATCCCTTGTCGAAGACCACCCGCCATCGGCCATCGGGCTCGAGGCGCCATACCGAGTTGAACATCCCGACAAGCTTGCCTTCCGGATCCATCACCGGGCCGCTGCTGTGGGCGAGCTTGCCGGAGTCGAGGACTTCTACGACGTCGGGACGCCAGGAGAACGGAGCCATCGGACCGTCGAACAGCGGCTTCCACCCGTCCACCACGGCCGCCCTGCCTCGCATTGCGCCGCGGCGACCGAAGAATACCGCCTCCTTGGCCACGTATGTTCCGAACGCCTTGAGATCGCGGGCGGCCATCGTGGCGGCGAAGCTGCTCTCCGCGGCGAAGACTTCGCTACGCGGGTCGGACCTGGTCTTGGCGTCCGCGGAGACAATGGTAAGAGCCACCGCCAGTGCGACGATCATAAGAATCGTAGACCTCATCGAAGCGTCTCCTTTCGGGTAGACCCTCCCCGGCACTCATCGGTTCATTCGCCCCTGCGGCTCCCATTCGGATCGCGGGGCGCGCATGCCTTCCAATTTCTTCTCCAGCGTCGCCAGGAGCGACTCGGCGTCGGACATCGGTTCCGGTCCGATCCACCCCGCGTGACGGAGCGCCCTCTCGGCAAACAGGTGTTCCGGCGCCGGGAGCGCCGCACGCTCCAAGAGTGAAGAGTCGCTCCAGATCGACGCGGGCGGTCCTTGCGTCAGGACTCTCCCCGGCCCTTCCCGATCGCGCCCGAGTACGGCGATGCGGTCGGCGACCGCGGAAACGAAGTCGAGGTCGTGGCTTGCCAAGAGAATCGCATGGCCCCGTGCGCACAACCCTCGCACGACGCCTGCGAAGGCGCGCCTTCCTTCGGGATCGAGCCCCGCGGTCGGCTCATCGAGGAGAAGCGCGCGCGGCGGCTCCGCGAGGAGCGACGCGAGCGCTACCCGTCGCTTCTCTCCTTCGCTCAGCGTCAGCGGTACGCGCGAGGCGAATCGATCGGGATCGAGACCCACGGCCTCCATCGCTTCGCGAGCGCGCGTCCGTCGCTCCGCGGCGGGCACCCCGTCGACCCAAAGCGTCGCGGTGACGTCCTCTTCCACCGTGCGGCCGAAGAGCTGTCGCTCGGGGTACTCGAGCGCGAGCGCTGTGGGACGGCCGCCTCCGTTCGCGTTGGCGGCACGATGGATCGATCCCGAGGTCGGATCCATGAGACCGGCGGCCAGCTTCAAAAGGGTGCTCTTCCCCGAACCGCTCACGCCAACAAGCGCGACGCATTCATGCTCGCCCACTTCGAGCGTGACGTTGGCGACCAGCGGTCCACGTCCACTGGCCCCTCGTTGCGAGTACGTCACGTCGTGGAACGAGAGCACCGTCACCCGCGATCCGAGGTCGCGCGAATCGCCCGGCGCGGCCTCCCTTGGAGTCGAGAGTCGCCGCGACCGATCATCCCCGTCGATCGCCGCTCCACCCGGGGACCCGGCCGCAGCGAGTCCACCCGCCAGTGAGGCTGAATCCATCGCCAGCGGTCCACCCCACGATCCATGCGCCCCGAGCATCGCCGACGCGCGCATGGCCAGAGGGAACGGCACATCCTTGGCGGCGAGCACGGCCTCGGGCGGCATGCGCGATGCGTCCGTGAGCCGACCGCCCTCGATCAGGTGGAGCCGCTCGCCGGGATGGGGCGAGTCCGCGTCCTGGTGCGTGCGAATCAGGGCGAATCGTCCGGAGCGCGCTTCTTCGACCAAGCGCCGCTCGAGCTCACGCCTGCCGGCAGGATCCAGGTGCGCGAGCGACTGATCGAGAAGGAGCACCCTAGGGTGGGCGGCCATCACCGCCGCCAGGAGGGTACGGGCCTTCTCGCCGGCGCTCAAGGTATGCGGGGCGCGCCCCTCGAAGCCAACGAGCCCGAACGATTCGAGCGCCTCGGCGGTTCGGGAGCGGATCTCCTCCGGCGGAAGCGCGAGCGACTCCAGTCCGAAGGCGATCTCGGCTTCGACGGAATCGGTGAGAAATTGGGGATCGGGCTCTTCGAAGAGGACGGCGACGCGCGGCCAGAGGGAGGGGGCGTCGCGATCCCGAACGATCGGCGCCCCGTCGAGAAGCACGCGCCCTGCCGCCGGCCGATGAAAGCCGGCGAGCACTCGAATCAACGTGGTCTTGCCCGAGCCGTTGGGGCCGAGGATGAGGTGGCTCTCTCCGGCGCGGAATTCGATGTCGAGGTCGTGGAGGATCTGCCGCCGCTCTCCTCCCGCCGAGGTCCCTGGCACGGAGGCCGAGATCGACTCGAGCCGGATCACGTCGGCGACCGGGCGCCCTCGAGCAGGTGGGCGCGGATCTCCTCCATGATCTCGATGAGCGGCCGGCCGGTGGCGTGGGCGATCCGCCTCAGATCGTCGTACTCGGGGACGCTTCGCTCCTCGCCCGAAGGAAGCGTGATGGTCTTTACGCGGACACGGCCGAGGGGCGTCTCCACCTCCCGCACCGAGCGCTTCAGCTCGATCCGGCCTTCGCGCCTCACCCGAACGCCGATCGTCGAGGACTCCGCGAAGAGCCGCTCGATCACCGACGATGCGCGCCGCGGATCGCAGAGCGCGGTCACCAGCACCCCGGGACGCCCCTTCTTCATCTGCACCGGAGTCAGGAACACCTCGACCGCGCCGCTTTCGAAGAGCGCTTCGGTCAGGTGGCCGTAAAGCTGCGGGTTCATGTCGTCGATCGTAGTCTCGAGCACTTCGACCGATCCCGCCCCCTCTCCGACCAGGGGCTCCCCCA
>JBGPMG010000031.1:0-17781 GCA_041486815.1 Candidatus Eiseniibacteriota bacterium
CTGATCGCGATCGTCCTCCTGCTGGGGCGCGACCGGCCCTCGCTGTTTCCGCCCTCCAAATCCGACCGCTCCGCCGCAGCATCCCGTGGAGCGGTTGGCTCCCACGGCGACGATTCCGACCGCTCCTCGGTCCTGGTCATCGATTCCGACTGGGACCGGCTGCGGCTTCGAGTTGAGTCCGAGTTCCTGCGCCTCCTCCGGTCCGACGATCGCGCCGCGATCAATAGGCTGACCAGCCGCACTCTCCGGGGCTCGCTCGAGGAGATCGGGATCGGTCGCGAGATGATCGACGAGCGTCCAGGCACCGCCGCCGCCGCGGGGGTCGGCCGCGCTCCGGTCCAGTGGAAGATCCAGGTTCCGCCCCGCGCCTCCCTCTTCCGCATCAACGATGCGGTGACGCAGGCGGTCCTCGCCCTGGGCGGGCGCGTCATCCGGGGCGCGGAGCGCCCGGCGCAGGCCGCCGGAATCGCGCTCGACCTGCGGGTCGGCTACGGCGATCGGGTCACGCACGCGATCGTGGTCGAGCCAAACCCGGCGATCGCGGACGCGGGGACTCAGATTGCGTTCATCGTGCTCGACTTGAGCCGCGACTCCGAGCCGCTATTCCGGGCCTTCCTCGACAGCCCGATTCCGCTCACCTTCGCACTACGCCCCGGGCAGCCGCGCTTGGCGCGCACCGCGGGCGAGATCCGGAAGGCGAATCGGGAGGTATTTCTTCAGCTTCCAATGGAGCCGATCGGATACCCCAAGGTCGATCCCGGCAAGGACGCGATCCTCCTCGATCTCTCGAGGGTGGAGATCGAGGAGCGCATCAATCGCTGCCTCGCCGCGGTCGGCTCGGCGCGGGGCATCATCACGCGAATGGGAGGCGCGGCCGTAAACGATCCCGACGTGATGCGGGCGGTGTTGGGCGAGGTGAAGCGGAGGGATATTGTCTTCGTCGACGCACACGGGGCGGGGCCCACGCTCGTCGAGGAAATGGGGGAGGATATGGGGGTGAAAACGTTGACCCTTGGCGGCACGCTCGACATGAATGCCGCGACCGCTGCAAGCGTGCGGGCCCGGGTCAGGCAGCTGGCCACGACCGCGACCCAGCGAGGGACCCTCGTCGTCACCCTCAAGGCGAACGCATTGACCCTCGGAGTGCTCGAGTCGGAGCGGGCGAGGCTGGCCGAGCAAGGGATCGAGATCGTGCCGGCGTCGAGGCTGGTTCTGTGAGCACGCCATCGCGGCCGCAGCTGCGACCGCTCCGGCCGGGGGCGCGATGAAGGTCGAGCTCAGCGTCAACGTCGATCACGTGGCCACGCTGCGCCAGGCGCGGGGCGGAGAGGAGCCCGACCCGGTCCGCGCCGCGGCGCTCGCTCTGGACGCGGGGGCGGCAGGGATCACCGTCCACCTCCGCGAGGATCGCCGTCACATCCAGGACGACGACCTGAAGCGCGTCCGCGCCCTGCGCCGCGGCGTCCTGAATCTCGAGATGGCGTTGACCGAGGAGATGATCGGCATCGCGCTCGCGGTTCGCCCCGACCGCGCGACGCTGGTCCCGGAGCGAAGGGCCGAGCTCACCACCGAGGGTGGGCTTGACCTGAGTCGAAACGCCGATGCGTTCGCCGCCGGCTGCGCCCGGCTGGTCGAGGCCGGCATCCCCGTGAGCCTCTTCCTCGACCCCGACGAAGCGGTCGCCGATAAAGCCCGCCGCACGAAGGCCACGATCGTGGAGATTCACACCGGCCACTACGCGAACGCGCGAGGCGCCGACAGCGTCGACCGGGAGCTCACGCGCATCGAGCGCGCCGCGCGCCGCTTCCACGAGGCCGGGCTCGCGCCCCACGCGGGGCACGGCCTGACCGTCGCCAATGTCCACGCGCTCCTTCGTCGATATCCCTTCCGTGAGCTCTCCATCGGTCACTCCATCGTCGCGCGCGCCGTCGACGTTGGAATGGCGAAGGCGGTGCGCGAGATGATCGCCGCGATCGAGACCGCCTAGACCGACCTCCGCGGCGAACCGTTACCCCGAAGTGAGAACGCCGTCGCCCGAAACTCCCACTCGTTCATTGGACGTGCTCGGGGGATCGAGTGAAATCGACGGGACGGGCGATCCGGCGTGGCGGGGAAGCTGGAGTTCCAGACTGCGAGGGAAGCTTCTAGCGCGCCGACGACCTCCGGGCCCTCGTTACGAACGTAACAACGAAGGCATGGGTCCGTAACATTCCGTTCACACCACCTCCCTATCGTTGCGCCATAAGATCGCGGGAAGAAGCGGCCGGGCGAACGCCTCGGCGCGCGAAAGGAACCCCTCATCGAACTCAGGGAGGCGTGATGAAGTTACGGAAGTGGTGGCTCGCAGGGACCGTCGCGGCCGTCCTCGGCGCGAACGGGCCGGCTCTTGCCCAGCAGGTCCCGGCGACGGACCCCGATTTCCCTCGCGGGAGGATCAGCGGCTACCTGTTCGGAGACCTTTACTACAACGTGGTCGGCGATCCCGTGCATGCGATCAGCGGTGCAGCCTCCGACTCGGCGCGCCAGACCATCGACGGGGGCGCCGTCCCCAAAGTGATCCGAAAGGATATGAACGGAATGCTGATCCGCCGAATCTACTTCCAGGCGGACAATGACCTCTCGATCAAGTACTCGACTCGGTTCCGGCTCGAAGCGGACAGCAAGGCGTTCACCTCGGACGGAAAGATCGGGGTCTTCGTGAAGGCGGCCTACCTCCAAGCGAAGAACGTCTACCCCGGAGGGAGCTTCTTCGTCGGGATGGTTCCGACTCCGATCTTCGAGACGACCGAGGAGCTGTGGGGCTACCGATCGCTCGAGAAGACAATGGCCGATTTCCGAGGCCTCAGCACCGCCGCGGATTTAGGCGCCGAGCTGAAGGGCAGCATCGACTCGGGGAAGAAGATCCAGTACGCCGCCATGGTGGGCGACGGTACCGGCCAGAAGCCGGAGAACAACCGCTATAAAAGGCTTTACTTCGCTCTCCCGACGCGACCGAACGACCTGTTTTTGCTCGAGCCGTACGTCGACTTCGAGGCCGGCCCGAACGGAGAGGAGCGCGTGACCTACAAAGGGCTCGCGGGAATCGACCACCGGCGCGGAACCTTGGGCGTCGAAGTAGTGGATCGCATCAACCACATTCCCGGCGCGGTGACCACCGAGCCGTTCGGGATTTCGGCGTTCGCGCGGGGGCACTTGAACACGCAGCTCGGCTGGGTCCTCCGCTACGATCGGTGGCAGCCGAACACCCGTCTCGCGAACCGGATTGATTCCGACCTGTACATTGCGGGCGTTGACTGGGAGCCCTTCAAGGACGTCCACTTCATTCCGAACGTGGAAGCCACTCAGTACCGCGCGCGAGGAACGGCTGTGGCGCCGTCGCACCACGACGTCCAAGCGCGCATCACCGTCTACTATCGTTGGAGCAAGCCTTGAACAGGCTTCCATCTTGGAGGAAGAACATGAAGACGCATCGCGTCGCGAATAAGTTCCTACCCGGCGCCCTCCTGGCCTTGGCCGCCGCGGCGATCCTCGTGGGCGTTCTCCTGCCCGTCGGCCAGGTTTCGGCCGATCAGGTCAGTCTGACCGGCGCGGGCGCCACGTTCCCCTATCCGCTCTACTCGAAGTGGTTCGACATGTACAACAAGGAGACCGGAGTACAGATCAACTATCAATCGATCGGGAGCGGCGGCGGAATCCAGCAGGTCAAGGCTGGAACCGTCGACTTCGGCGCGAGCGACGCGCCGCTCTCCAACATACGGCTCAAGGAAATGCCACGGAACGTGATTCACTTCCCGACCGTGGCGGGGGCGGTGGTGCTGGCCTACAACCTTCCTTCGGTTACCCAACCGCTGCAGCTCACCCCGGACGCGGTCGCCGGGATCTACATGGGCAAGATCACCATGTGGAACGACAAGAGGATCGCGGCGGCGAATCCTGGCGTCGCGCTCCCGGGCGCGCCGATCTTCCCGGTTCATCGCTCCGACGGGAGTGGCACGACGTATATCTTCGTCACCTATCTCTCCGACGTGAGCCGGGAGTGGAAGGATCTGGTCGGCGCGAACACGTCGGTGAGCTGGCCGGTGGGAGTCGGCGGGAAGGGGAACGAGGGCGTTGCAGGGATGGTTCGTCAGACCCCGAATTCGATCGGCTACGTGGAGCTGGCCTACGCCAAGCAGAACAACTTCACCGTCGCGCACATCCAGAATCGCTCCGGCAAGTTTGTCGAGCCGACGCTGGCATCGACCACGGCGGCTGCATCCGGCGCGGCGGCGGCCCTCGCGAAGGACGTCCGGACCCCGATCGTCAACTCGCCGGCGCCCGACGCCTACCCGATCGCGGGGCTCACGTATCTCCTCGTCTATCAGGAGCAGAAGGACCCGGCGAAGGCCAAGGCGCTCCGCGATTTCATCGCGTGGGCGATCTCCGAAGGCCAGGAAGTCGCGGAGAGCCTCGACTACGCGAAGTTGCCCGAGCCGGTCGTACGAGTGAACGAAGCGAATCTCATGAGGCTCACCGTGAAGGGGAAGCCGATTGTCGCTTCAAAGTAAGAGACTCCCCGCGGACGAAATCTATCGAGGCCTCCTCCTCGCGGCCGCGACCAGCGTCTTCCTCATCGTTGCCCTGATCGTCTTCGAGGCGGCGCGGGGAGCGGGGCTCTCGATCCGCACGTTCGGATTCGGGTTCTTGACCGGCACCGATTGGGATCCGGTCGCCGACCACTACGGGGCCCTGCCGTACATCTACGGCACCCTCGTGACGTCCGCGATCGCGCTGATCCTGGCGGTCCCGATCGGGATCGGCAGCGCAGTCTTCCTGGCGGAGCTCGCCCACCGCCGGGTCGGTTCCGCACTATCGTTCGTCATGGAGCTACTCGCGGCGATTCCCAGCATCGTCTATGGGATTTGGGGCTTCTTCGTTCTCGCGCCATTGCTTCGAAACGCGATCGAGCCGTGGCTGGTCCAGCACTTCGGCTTTCTTCCGCTCTTTCGCGGCGCTCCCTTCGGCATCGGGATCCTGAACGCCGGGATCATCCTGGGAATTATGATCGTCCCGACCATCATCTCGATCTCCCGGGAGGTTCTCCTCGCGACGCCGCAATCGCTCCGCGAGGCGTCTCTGGCGCTTGGCGCCACGCGCGCCGAGTCGATCGGAGTTGCTCTGGCCGCCGCGAGGCCGGGCATCCTCGGCTCCATCATCCTCGCATTGGGACGCGCCCTCGGAGAGACCATGGCGGTGACCATGGTGATCGGGAACACGAACCGGATCACCGGCTCGATCCTGGACGCCGGCGCCACGATGGCCAGCGTGATCGCGAACGAGTTCACGGAGGCGACCGGCACTCTCTATCTCTCAGCGCTGATCGAGATCGCCCTCGTCCTCTTCGGGGTGACGATCGTCGTGAACGCGGTGGCCCGGCTTCTCGTCTACTGGGCGACGGGCGGGCGGCGCGAGGCGGTCGCGTGACGCCCCACGCCTCGACGGGCGCGGCTGCGGCCGCGGTTCGATCGGCAGGCGGCGGACTCCTGCGCGTGCGGCGAATCCTCTGGGACCGCATCGTTGTGGCGGCCTGCTATGTGTCGGCTGCACTCGTAATTCTTCCGCTCGGCCTGATCCTGTGGCACCTGCTCGCAAGAGGACTCTCTGGATTGACGCTCGCGTTCTTCACCCACATGCCGAAACCGGTCGGCGAGTCGGGCGGAGGTATGGCCAACGCGATCGTGGGGACGTTGATCGTTGTTGGGATCGGCGCGGCTTTCGCGGTCCCCCTTGGCGTCGCGTCGGGGGTCTATCTCGCCGAGTTCGGCCGCAACCGCTTCGCCGGGCTCGTCCGATACACGACCGACCTCTTGAGCGGCGTTCCGTCGATCGTGGTCGGCGTCGCGGCTTACGGGCTCGTGGTCATGCCGATGGGGCGCTTCTCCGCGATCGCGGGTGGCGCGGCCCTCGCGATCTTGATGCTGCCGACCGTCATTCGCTCGACCGAGGAGATGGTGCGACTCGTGCCGCAATCGTACCGCCACGCCGCGCTCGCACTCGGGGCGCCCCGCTGGAAGGTGACGCAGCAGGTGGTGCTGCCGGCTGCCCGGGCGGGGATCGTCACCGCCAGCATGCTCGCCGTCGCGCGGGCCGCGGGCGAGACCGCTCCCCTGCTCTTCACCGCGCTCGGCAATCGATTCTGGTCGGTGAAGCTGGATCAGCCGATCGCGACCCTGCCCGTCTTCATCTACGACTACGCTCGGGCTCCCTACGATGATTGGAATCGGCAGGCGTGGACCGGAGCGCTGGTCCTCGTGCTCCTGGTGACGCTGATCTCGGGGGTGCTGCGGGCTACTGTGAGGCGGGTCCGGGTCCGCTAGCGGCGTGATCCTCGGCGTGGTGCTTGATGACCCGCGCCTCCGTCACGAAGATCGCCTCCTCCGCGATGTTCGTCGCCAGGTCGGCCACCCGCTCCAGATTGCGGCTCACCAGCACCAGCTCGAGGGATCGCGGCACGGTCTCGGGATCGTGCAGCATCGCGCTGACGAGCTTCGCGTGGATCTGCGCCTTGAGCGTATCGATCTCGGCATCGCGTTGGCAGATCTGGCGCGCGAGCGCCGGATTCCCGGAAAGCCAGGCCGAGACCGAATCGCGAAGCATCGAAATCGTGCGATCCGCCATCCGTGAAAGCTCTTCGATCGGTTTCAACTGGGGAAGGGCGCTCAGCTTGATGGCGCTCTGCGCGATGTTCACCGCGTGGTCGCCGATCCGCTCGAGGCAGCTCGAGACCCGAATGGCCGCCACCAGAAACCGCAGATCCCGCGCGACCGGCTGTTGAAGTCCGAGAAAGCTCAAGCATTGGCCCTCGACCTCGAGCTCGAGCCGGTCGATCGCCATGTCCTCGGCGACCACCTCCTTGGCTAGATTCGGGTTCCGGGTCTTCAACGACTCCATCGACTTTGTGAGGGCAGTCTCCGCCCGGCCCGACATCTCGCTCAGGCGGTCGTGGAGCGTTTCGAGATCGTGGTGGAAGTGTCGTTCCATTATCCAAACCGTCCGGTGATGTAATCCTCGGTCAGCCGCTCTTTCGGCTGCGTGAACAGAAGCTGCGTCGAGCCCGCCTCCACCAGGCGCCCGGACATTAAGAATGCCGTGCGATCGGAGACCCGCGCCGCCTGCTGCATATTATGAGTGACGATCGCGATCGTCACACTCGATTTGATCGCTACCAAGAGCTCCTCGATCTTCGCGGTGGCCGTCGGATCGAGCGCGGAAGCCGGCTCGTCGAGGAGCAGCACCTCCGGCTCGACCGCGAGCGCGCGCGCGATGCAGAGCCGCTGCTGCTGCCCGCCCGAGAGGCTCATTGCCGACCGATTGAGCCGGTCCTTCACCTCGGTCCAGAGCGCCGCCCGCGTGAGCGCCGACTCCACCAGCTCCTCCAGCCGTGCCTTCGATCCCACGCCCAGGAGCTTCGGGCCGTACGCGACGTTCTGAAAGATCGTCATCGGAAACGGATTCGCGCGCTGGAACACCATGCCCACTCTGCGGCGCAGCTCCACGAGATCGGTGCCCGGCTGGAGCACGTCGTGGCCGCGGAAGAGCGCCGCGCCCGCGTAACGAATCGGCGGGAAAAGGTCGTTCATCCGGTTGAAGCAGCGCAGCAGGGTCGACTTGCCGCATCCCGAGGGGCCGATGATCGCGGTGATCTCGTGCTGGTGGATCGCAAGGTCGATCGCGTTGAGCGTCTGATTGGCGCCATACCAGAGCGAAAGGCCGCGCGCCTCCAAGACCGCGCTCCGCTCCTCCGCTCCGGCCGGACCCGCGGCGGGCAGCTCGGCGCGTGCGGACCCCACCGAAATTCCAGGGCGGGTGGATACATAAGGCCTGACGCCGTGCGACGAAGCGGCCAACTCGGAACCCTCTTCGTCCATCACCATCTCGTCGCGCGGCAGGGTCGCGGTATCAGGGCTTGGATTGTTTGGCTCCGGCATCGTCGGCTCCGTTCCAGGGCGGCGGCCGCATCGCAAATCTCCAACTTCAGCCTAGCTCCTCCGCCCGGGGCGATCCATGACGCGGATATTACGATCCGGTTACGATCGCAGGTGGGGGCCATCGGGCAAGAGCTCGAACCAGAAGGTGCTGCCCTCCCCAACCTTACTATCGACGCCTACGCGGCCCCCGTGAAGCTGGATCGCGTGCTTCACGATCGCGAGCCCGAGGCCCGTTCCTCCCAGGGCGCGTGACCGCCCCTGGTCCACCCGATAGAACCGCTCGAAAAGCCGCGGCACGTGCTCGGGCGAGAGACCCCGGCCGGTGTCGGACACGCTCACGCGGATCGCCGAAGTGGTCGGCTCCACGCGGACCAGGATCCGCCCCGACTCCGTGTACTTGATCGCGTTGTCGAGGAGGTTTCGAAGGGCGAGATCGATTCGCTTTCGATCGACCCGGGCCCGGATCCCCGGGCGGGCCTCGACTTCCAGCCTCAGCCCGCGCCGTTCCGCCAGATCCTCGAACGTGGCGGCCAAATCGCGGACGATCGCCGAGATGTCCCAGTCCTTGACGTCGAGCGGGGCGTCGGGTCGCTCGAGGTCGGCCAGCTGGAGGAGATCCTCCACGAGGGCCTCGAGCCGCTCGGCCTGCGCTCGGATCGTTTCCACGAATCGCGCCCGATTCGCCTCGTCCTCGAGACCACCCTGGAGCAGCGTCTCGGCGTATCCGCGGATCGAAGTGAGCGGGGTCTTCAACTCGTGGGAGACGTTGGCGACGAACTCCCTCCGGAGGTTCGCCATCATCCGCTCGGGCCTCAAATCCTCAATGGAGAGGAGCCAAGCCCCAAGCCCACCCTCTCCGCGCACCGGCACGACGGCGATCTCATATTCGCTCCGATCCTCGACGTAGATGGAGATCTCCCGAACGACGGCCGTGCCGGACCGGATCGCCTCCTCCGCGATCTCCTCCAAGAGCGGCTGCCGCGCCGCCGCGAGGCGTGGCGTCCCTGGGGGTCGTTCGATCCTGACAATCGACCAGAATCGAGGGTTCGCGTGGTCGATCGTCAGATCGCTCGAAAGGAGCGCGATCCCTTGCCTCAAGTTGCCGAGCACCGCTTCGCCCGAGTCCCGCTCGCGCCTTAGCTCGTGGAGCTTCTCCTCGAAGCGGGCGGCCACCGCGTTCAAGCTGCGACCCAGGGAGGCCAGCTCGTCGTGCGAATCGACCGGGACGCGGACGCCCGGCTCCCCTTGCCCGAGGGCGTCGGCCGAAGCGCGCAGCGAATCGATGCGATGGTCCAGACGGCGCAGGAGCAGGTGCGAACCGACCCCGATCGGAAGGAGGAGCGAGGCGAGGACGATCCAAATATAGATGTCGAATCCGGGCGATTGATTCTCCAGCACGAGCCCGGCGGCGAGGAGGGCGACGCCGACAACGACCAGGAAGGAGCCGAGGAGCCGGCCGGAAAACGAGGTCACAGCCACACACTACACCAACAGATCGCTCGGGTCCCGGGCCGGGCACGGCGCGTCCGATCAGCTCTTGGGGATCTCCGCGGAGTAGCCGACGCCGGTCACGGTGCGGATCAGCTTGGCGTCCTTCCCGAGCTTGGAGCGGAGGCGGCGGACGTGCACGTCGACGGTCCTGGTTTCGCCGAAATAGCCCAACCCCCAGACCTTGTCGAGGAGCTGCTCCCTCGAGAAGACCCGTCCGGGTCGCTGGAGGAGATATTCGAGGAGGCGAAATTCCGTCGGCGTGAGGTGGATCTCGCGAGAGTGGAGCAAGACCTGATGCCGCTCCCGGTCGAGTTGGAACGGCCCGATCTTGGTGGGCGCGACGGCCTCGTCGCCACGCGTCCGGCGGAGGATCGCCCCGACCCGGGCGACCAGCTCCTTGGGCGAGAATGGCTTCGTCAGGTAGTCATCCGCGCCGCGCTCGAAGCCGACGAGCTTGTCCATCTCGGTTCCGCGCGCCGTGAGGATGAGGACCGGCAGCGAGCGGGTGCGCGGCTCCGAGCGGATCGCCTGGAGCACTTCGAGCCCGCTCAACTTCGGCAGGAGCAGATCCAGGATCAAGAGGTCGGGCGGCGACTTGAAGACCCGATCGAGGCCCGATTCCCCTTCGCGCTCGGAGAGGACGCGATAACCCTCGCGGGCGAGGTTATAGGTCACGAGCTCGCAGATCTCGGGCTCGTCGTCCACGACGAGGATGGTGGAGCGGGCGGTTTTGGTCACCTTGGCCCGGAACGATACGACGACGCGCTCTTCTTTGGCGAGGTCCGTGGGTCCCACGGTCGACAGAATCGCGCCGGGACGTTACCGGGCCGCGTCGGCCTCGTTCCAACCCTGTTACGGAAGGGGCGTCGTTTCCCCGCCATTTTCGCTTGCGGCATTGACTTCCTGGCGACCCTTCGGTAGCCTCCCCGGTCTCTGTCTACGTCGCATCGAGCGAGCTGGCTTCGAGGATCGCGGTGACCCAGACCGATCAGAGAAAACTATTCGGCACGATAATCGGGCTGGCCGTCTGCCTTTACACGCTGTGGCCGACCATCCAGTTCTATTCCATGAGCCCCGAGAAACGCCAGGAAGTTCTCCGTGCACGCCCTTCCGATGCGACAAATGAAGCAGAGCGAACCCGTCTCGAAGGATTGGCCAAGCTCCGCGAGAAGGCGATCAAGCTGGGACTCGACCTCCAGGGGGGGATGTACCTCCTGCTCGAAGTCGACAAGTCCAAGCTGGGCCCGGCGGAAGCCAGGAACGCGGTCGACCAGGCGATTCAGATCATCCGGAACCGAATCGATCAGTTCGGCGTCGCGGAGCCTTCGATTCAGAAGCAGGGCGACAACCGGATCCTGATCCAGCTCCCCGGCCTCCTCGATCGGGAGCGGGCCAAGGAGCTGATCGGTCAGACCGCGCTCCTCGAGTTCAAGCTCGTCAAGACCGACGAGGAGACCCACGCCATCCTCGACCGGATCGACGCCTACTTTGCGCGGAAGACTCTGGGCGCGAGGCCGGATACGACCGCGCCCGACTCGCTCCGCCACCCGCTTACCTCGCGATTCCTGTTCGTCGCGCAGCGCTCCGAGAGCTTCGCGCTGAGCTCGGAGGTCGCCGCGATCGACTCGATGCTCTCCGTCCTGCGCGCCGACTCGACGTTCGTGCTCGACGCCACGCTCACATGGGATGCGCACACGACGGAGCTCCAGGGGAGGACGGGACGCATTCTCTATGTGCTGTCCAAGGAGCCGCTCATGAGGGGCTCGGAAGTGGCGAGCGCCCAGATGCGCCTCGACCTGGATCAGGAGCGGCCCGGGGCTCCGGGCGTCTCCTTTACCCTGACGAGTCGCGGCGGGGCCATGTTCGCCGACATCACGGGCGCAAACGTGGGAAGGCGACTGGCCATTGTCCTCGACAACAAGATTCAATCCGCCCCGAACATCCAAGAGCGGATCCCGCGCGGCCAGGGCTCGATCACGGGCTCCTTCACCGAGGAGGAAGCGCAGAATCTCTCGATCGTGCTCCGGTCGGGAGCCCTGCCGGCGCCTGTCAACGTGGTCGAGGAGCGGACCGTGGGGCCGTCCCTGGGCCAGGATTCGATCGAGAAGGGGATCCGGGCCGGCGCGATCGGAACGATCCTGGTCGTGCTCTTCATGATCGTCTACTACCGAGTTTCCGGCGTGGTCGCGGTGGTCACGCTGCTTCTCAATATTATCGGCCTCCTCGCCTGCATGGCTGGATTCCACTCGACGCTCACGCTGCCCGGAATCGCGGGGATCGTGCTCACCGTGGGGATGGCCGTCGACGCCAACGTTCTGATTTTTGAGCGGATTCGCGAGGAGCTTCGCAACAAGAGGACCGTGCTGGCCGCGATCGACACCGGCTATGCGCGGGCCTTTAGGACGATCGTCGACGCTCACGTCACCACGCTTCTCTCCGCGCTCGCGCTCATGTGGTTCGGGACGGGCCCGGTTCGGGGCTTCGCCGTAACGCTCTCGATCGGTCTCATCATCAACATGATCACCGCCGTCGGCGTTTCGAAGATGATCTTCGACGCCTGGTCGCTGCGGCGGAAGATCAGCACGATCAGCATCTAGAGGGGAACCGGTGCTTCAGCTCCTACACGGACTCAACGTCAATTGGATGGGCCGCAGGCACATCGCCTACTGGCTCTCGGGCCTCTGCGTGCTTGCCTCGATGGTCTCCCTGATCGCCCATGGAGGGCCTCGGTACGGGGTCGACTTCACGGGCGGAACCCTGATGGAGGTCCGGCTCACTCCCGCGCCGTCGGTGGACGCGGTGCGGGCCGCCGTCGACAAGGCCGGTTTCCCGGGAAGCGAGATCCAGAAACTGGACAAGCCGGGGCAATTCTTGATCCGGCTCGGAGCACATGAGGGAGTGAAGGACGTCGCGGCCGCCGTTCGGTTAGGGATTCAGTCCGCGCTCCCCAGCGAGGCGTACGAGCTTCTTCGCCTCGAATCGGTCGGGCCGAGGGTTGGTGGAGAGCTGCGCGGCGCCGCCATCAAGGCGATCTTTCTGGCCCTGGGGCTGATCCTCGTCTACGTGGCGATCCGCTACGATTGGCGCTACTCCATGGGCGCGATCGCCGCGCTCTTTCATGACGTGTTCATCGCGCTCGGCGCCGTCTCGATCACCAATCGCGAGGTCACCCTCACCGTAGTGGCCGCGCTTCTCACGATCGCCGGCTTTTCGATCAACGATACCATCGTGGTTTTCGACCGGATCCGGGAGCGGAAGCAGACCCTTCGCCGGGAGCCCGCCGAGAAAGTCATGAACATCGCGGTGAACGAGACGCTCAGCCGGACCGTCATCACGTCCTTCACCGTCTTCCTCACCGTGCTTTCCCTCTTCCTGCTGGGCGGGGAAGTGATCCACGACTTCTCCTTCGCGATGCTGGTGGGCGTCGTCTTCGGGACCTACTCCTCGGTCTACGTGGCGAGCGCCCTGGCGCTCGATACGCAGCTCTACCTCGAACGCATGGCGTCGCGTCGCAGGAAGTAGCGCCGCGGCGCCCTGGTCCGGGCGCGCGGATGGCTCCGGCGTGCCGGCGCGCGGAGCGGGAGGTAACATCGTGCACACCGTCCGCATTACCACGATCACGATCGCGGCGCTCTTCCTCGCGGGGGCGCGACCGTACCCAACGCCCGCCCGGGCTGAGCCCGCGGCCGAGGCCGCGACCCTTGCCGAGGCCTCGCCCCCTCCGGCGTCCGGCCACGCAGAGGATTCCGCAATCCACCTCTTCGCCGGCGTCGAGGAGGCATGGGCCGCATCAGACGCGGAGCGACTCGCGGGGCTGGTCGATACCACCGTCGTCCGGATCGCCGTGAAGCCCGGATCATCCCCGACCTCCGCCGTCACGCGCACCGCGGCCGCGTTCCTCTTCCAGGACCAGCTTCGGCTCGTCACAACGCGATCGTTCCGCGTCGTTCGGGTCGAGGTATCGAAGAAAGGGGACGCGCGCGCGGAGGCTGAGTGGTGGGGCGACTGGGGTGGACGCCAAGGGCTCCGCGACGTCAAAGTGATCCTCGCCGCCGGAAAGTCCGGGAACCGGTGGCTCCTGACCGAGGTTCGAGCAAACGACTGACATCTCTCTCCTGCCCTCGAGCGTCTATCGTGTCTGATCCATACGTCCATGTCACCGCCGACGTCCTCTACGCGTCGGATCTCCACGGCCAGCGAGGCCTCTATCTCGACTTCTTCGAGATGGCGTGGCGGATCCGCGCGCGGGCCGCGATCCTGGGCGGCGATCTGGCTCCTCACTCCGACGTGACCACCCAGCGGAAGTTCTATTCGGAGTTTTTCCTGCCGCTCGTTCGGGAATATCTGGCCAAGCCCGGATCCGCGGACCTCTACTACATCGCGGGGAACGACGACTGGAAGGCATCCCTCTCGGTCGTGGAGGAGGCGGGGATCGATCGGCTCCGCTACATCCACGGACGCTCGGTCGAGTTCCTGGACGGCGCGTGGATCGCGGGGCTCGCTTCGGTTCCAATCACGCCGTTCGGCATGAAAGATTGGGATCGCTGGGAGGAGGGCCTCTCGCCCGCGGCGCGCATGGAGGGATTCCGGAGCGAGCCCGAGGGAGGGCTCCGCGCGTTCACGTTCAAGGGACGGGAGCGGCAAGAGTCGCTCGCGGCCGACCTCGACGCGGTCGAGCGGACGCTCCCCCCGGAGTCGACGCCGTTGATCTGCGTCTTTCACAGCCCTCCGTACGGGACCGCCCTCGATCAGATCGCGCGAGGCGTCCACGTCGGCTCGCGGGAGACCCGCCGATTCCTAGAGAAGCGCCGCCCGCTCCTCGGCCTCCATGGTCACATTCACGAGTCGCCCTCCGTCTCCGGACGCTTCGCCGACCACGTGGGCCCCACCATCTGCGTCAACGCGGGGCAAAAGATGGGAAGCGCCCTCCACGCCGCCTGGTTCCGGCTCGACGACCTCGAGGGAACGCTGACCCACTCCATCCTTGGGAAGGCGACCCCCTAGCCGGCCCCGGGCACTGCTGCCCCCCGATCCCCCGGGCTCCACTTGGTCCGCGATCGCCGGGCCGGAAATCCGGACCGCCTCCTTCGGAACCTCCCATTCGTGCCGATAGTTAAGCGATGAGGGAGGCTGCGGGCCCCGCTCCCCGTCTGTTATCCTTAATAGGATCTCCACCACGCCCCAGATGGTGTCCGGCCGAGGTACACGATTGCCACGTAAGCCATTGAAACACTTGATACTTAGGGCCGCGACCAGCGCATTCCTGGTATGCCTGCTTTGGATTCTGGGCGGTGGCCACCCCGCGGCCCAGCCCGGCACAGGCTTTGCCCAACCCAAGGTCGCGTTCACGGAGCGGAGCAGCGGATTCACCGAGCGCGCTGGAGGGTTCACGCTGGCCCGGCTCAAGTACACGGGCGGGGGGGATTGGTATTCCGACGAATCGTCGCTCGTGAATCTCATGCGCGCCCTCCGCGCGCGAGGCGAAATTCGCGTAGGCCAGGAGAAGGAAGCGGTCGTCACGGCCGGCGACCCGGAGCTCTGGAACTATCCCATGCTCTTTGTCACCGGCCACGGGAACGTAAAGTTGAGCGAGGAGGAGACCCGCTCCCTTCGCCGCTATCTCGACCAGGGCGGATTCCTTTGGGCGGACGACAATTTCGGAATGGACAAGTCGTTCCGGGAGCTGATGCGCCGCGTCTATCCCGAATCCCCGCTCGTCGAGCTGCCGTTTACACATCCGCTGTTTCACTATCCGAACGCGTTCCCGAACGGCGCGCCCAAGATCCACGAGCACGATGGAGGTCCCGCCCGGGTCTACGCGATTCTCCGGAACGGGCGCGTCGCGGTCCTCTACACGTTCGATTGTGACATCGGGAATGGGATCGAGGACGAGGGCATCCACGACGATCCGCCGGCGAAGCGGCAGCAGGCCATGCGATTCGCGGTCAACGTCGCGACCTACGCGGTGACGAATTGAACGGCGATCGGGGGCGTTCATGAAGCCGGCTCTTGTCGCGCTCCTCGCCCGCCTCAAGAGCGCGCGCCGGATTCTCCTCTGGCGGGCGATCGAGCGAGCGGGCCTCGCCGCGCTCGTCGGGCACCGCGCGATTGCGGTCCTCGCGCGCGTCGTCGCGCTCAGTGCACCCCGCCACCCCGGGGAGTACTCCGGGCTTCGCCTGGCGCTGCTCGGCGCGGCCGCCGTCTTCCTCATCACGGCGGTGGCGCGCGTGCTGGCCTCCGGCGCCGCACTCCCCGATGCCGCGCTGGAGGCGGGGAAGCTCGCGGGGGATCGTGAAGACGAGCTTCTGTCCGCGCTCGAGCTGTCCAAGGACGACCCGGACCGGGGCGCCTGGACCTCGGGCTCCCTTCGCGAGGCGGCCGTGGAGGCCGCAGCCAAGCGCGCCGGCGGAATCGAGCTCAAGCGGTTGAAGCGCTGGGAGAAGCGCGGGCGGTGGTTCGCCGCCGCGGGCATCGCGCTGCTCTTGATCGGCGTGGCGAGCGTCTTGGGTGGTGCCAAGACCCCGCTCGTGCTCCAGCGCATCGCCGACCCCAAGAGCGCGCCGCGGGCGCCGATCCGGATCCGGGTCGAGCCCGGCACGCGCGAAGTTGAGGGCGGAGAGTCCGTAGCGCTTCACGCCTACGTCGCGGGCTCGGCGCGGCGACCCATGCTCGCCACGCGGGGACCCGCGGGCTGGCATGAGACCGCGTTCGGGAACGCCGAGGGCGCGGCCGGAATCCGGCGGGGCGAGCGAGCCTATTCGATGTTGCTTCGAAACCTGAACGAGGACGTCGTCTACCGAGTGCGCGTCGCCGACCAGGAGACGCCGGTCTACGCTCTCAACGTGCGCGATCTCCCGCGCGCGACCGGATACCGAGTCCTCTACGAATATCCCGCCTACACAGGGCTCAAGCCCGAGGTCAGCCAGGCGATCACCGGCGATCTCGCCGCGCCGCGAGGAACACGCGCCGTGCTGGAAGTCTCGGTCAATCGCGCGGTCGCCAAGGCAACGGCCCACCTCGAGGGATCGGGCCAGGAGCTTACGGGCCAGCCCGGCGATCGAAGCGCGCGGTTTTCGGTCCCGATCCGCGCCGACGACCGGTTCACGATCCGCTTGGAAGACCAGCGGGGCCGTCGCGCCGACCTCGGACCGTTCGACCTGCGGGCAATTCCCGACCGGCCCCCGACCGTGACGGTGCTCGCGCCGGCGCCGGTTGAAGACGTGGCCCGCGACATGACCGCGGTGATCCTGGCCGGCGCGACCGACGACCATGGGGTGCGAAAGATCCTCCTGCGCTACCGCGTCCGCCAGGAGCCGGAGCATGTGGAGAGCCTGCACGAAGAGCATCCGGGCGCCCGCGAGCTGGCCATCCGATTTACCTGGGCGCTCGGGGGGTATTCGCTTCTCCCGGGTGAAGAGGTCGAGTATCAGGTGGGCGCGGTCGATGGAAACGCGATCGACGGGCCGCAGACGACGTGGTCCGACTCCCGGAGGCTCCGTTTCCCCTCGGCGACCGAGATCCTCTCCTCGATGGAGGGGGAGCGCGACGAGACGATCGAGACGCTGGAGGACGTGCTCAAGGGCGCCCGCGAGCTGCAGCAGAAGTCCGAGGATCTCTCTCGCGACGTCGGGCGCTCCCGAGAGCTCACGTGGGAGCAGCGGCAGGAGGTCCAGAAGACGCTCGAAGGCCAGGAGCAGCTGCGGGAGCAGGTCGACAAGGTCGCGCAGAAGCTTTCGCAGGACGCGGAGAAGCTCTCCCAGTCGCGCGCCTTGAACGCCGAGCTGGTCCAGAAGATTCAGGAGCTGCAGCAGCTCCTGAGCCAGATCAAGGATCAGAGCCTGCTCCGATCGATGCAGCGGCTGCAGGAGGCGATGAAGAAGATCTCGCCACAAGAAATGGAGCGCGCCCTCCAGAATTTCAAGCTCTCCCAGGAAGACGCGATGAAGAGCCTTGAGCGGACGATCCAGATGCTAAAGCAGGTCCGCACGGAGGAGATGCTCGAAGCGGCCTCGGAGCGCGCCGCGGAGATGGAACGGAGGCAGCTCGCCGTCAACGACTCGCTCTCGCGGACGCGGCAAAAGGAGGAGGTCAGCCGGCTCGCGAACGCCGAGCGCCAGATCGCCACCATGAGTGAAGAAGAGCGCGCCGCGCTCGATTCGCTGTCGTCCGAGATGCAGTCGCTCGACCAAGAGTCGGCCCAGGAGTCGCAGCGGCTGAGCCAGAAGCTGGGGCCGCAGGGGATGCAGCCCCAATTCCAGAAGACCGGCAAATCGATGGAGAGCGGCGAGCGCCAGGAGTCGCAGGAGCAGGCGAAGGAGCTGGC
>JBGPMG010000032.1:0-17530 GCA_041486815.1 Candidatus Eiseniibacteriota bacterium
CACGATGCAGGTCCGGCCGCCCGCGCCTTCCCGGTTGCTTTGGACGCGGCGATGCCACGCAGCGATCGGGCCACCGAACGTTGCGTGAGGAGGACACCGGCCAGACCCACGAGAACCATCCACGCTCGATTCGCCCAGAAGAGCGCGTCGTAGGGAACGGTCGCGGTGTTGTAGAACTGGACGCCGCGATCGACCTTGAGGTGCGTTTCATTGAGCCAGCGGTACCCGGATGGATCGATCAGTTGGAGCAGCTTGTTCACCCGCGGATCGAGCCACGATGGCGCCCAGGTCCATAGGAAAAAGGCGCAGAAGAGAAGGGTGGCGATCGGGAGAAGGAACACGAGGACCGGGTTCCGCGTCCTCTCTCCGATGAACATCGACAGCCCGGCGAAGAAGACGAGGAACGGGAGACCCATCGTCAGTACCGGGGTCAGATAGTTCATCAGGTGGAACGGGCCGCGTATCTCCAGGGCCGAGGCGTTGGGCACGGCGTGGTTGAACACGGCGGTCGTCATCACCTGCCAGGCCATGATGACGACGATCCCCAAGGTGACGGCAAGGAAGCGGCCCCACACGTACTCGCCCGCCGTCAGCGGCGTGGAGTGCAGCAGGACGTCTACCTTGGTCTCCCGGTCGCGCACGAGGGTCAGACCCGCGGCCGAGCCAATGAAGAACGCGTAATAGAGCAGGATGATGTACGTCATCATCTGCGTTTGAGCGAATTCGGAAGTGATCCACGCCTTCGTGCCCCCGACGGAGCTGTCCCCGGAGGAGATCTGCACCTTCCCGGTCGAGAGCCCGAAGCTGCTCAGCAACAAGATCACCGCGATCCCGATGAAGAGCGGCCGGCGGAAGGAATGCCAGAATTCGACGCTGAATGTCTCGTGCAGTCGCCGGAAGCTCATCCCGCGACCTCTGCGGGCGCGGAGCCCGGGGAGAGAGTCTCGTCGTGCCGCGCCGCGCGGCCGGTCCGCGTTTCCTCGGTCGGGTGCGCGCCGAGGCGCATGAGCACGAGGTAGGCGTCCTCCAACGTGACCAGGACCGGCACAAAGCCGTCCGGCGGCGAACCCGCCGGCTCGTAGACCCGCGCTCGATTGCGTCCTTCCACTAGGATCGCCTGAGTGACCATGCGGTCGGCGCGCAAACGCGGCAGGTCCTCGACGCTCACCGTGCCCTCGAACATGTGGCCGCGGATCGCGGCACGGGCGTCGCTCGGAGACGTCACCGCCAACAGGCGGCCGGCGCGGATGACCGCGAACCGCGGGCAGAGAACAGCGACATCCTCGACGATGTGCGTCGAGAGGAGCACGATGCGATCGACGGCGAGCTCGGAAAGGAGATGGTAGAACCGCAGGCGCTCCTCCGGATCCAATCCAGCCGTCGGCTCATCGACGATGATGAGCCGGGGGTCGCCCGCAATGGCCTGCGCGATCCCAAGGCGCTGCCGCATGCCGCCCGAGTATCCCTTGACCGCGCGCTTGGCCGCGAACGTGAGATTCACCCGCTCGAGCAATTCGGCCACGAGCTTCTTGCGTCCCTGGGGAGCGTCGACCCCCTTGAGCGCCAGGAGATGCGAGAGCATGGCCTCGCCCGTCAGGTGCGGATAGAACCCGAACTCCTGGGGCAGGTAACCGAGTCGCGGCCAGAGCGCGCTTGGATTCTCGAGGATGTCGGCCCCGTCCAACGTGACGCTGCCCGAGGTGGGCTCGAGAAGCCCCGCCAGGATCTTCATGAAGGTGGACTTGCCCGCGCCATTCGGCCCGAGGAGTCCGAACATTCCCGGGGCTACGTCCAGGTCAATTCCGTTCAATGCCGTAACCGGACCTGGGTAGACTTTGACCAGGCCCCGCGTGCTAAGCATAGGTCCTCCGAGTCGTTAGGAGTGCCGGGTCCCAGGCGTTACGCGCGTGGGCGAAGGGGTGGGGCCCCTTGGAAGATCCCGGCGCGGCTGGGCGCAGAATTACATACGCACTTCCCGCGCGCAAGGTTCCGCCCGACGGCCCGCCGGGCCAAACCATGCTGGGCTATGCGGCCCTAACGATGTCCATCAGACGCCGCGCCAGGCGCTCCGCCTGAACGCGAAGCTCGGGAACCGCGGTGCTCTCCCAGAGCTCTCCCTTCCGGAGGGGGCCCAGCGTGAAGAGCCGATTCGAGACGCGTCCGGTGGCGTCGATCACGGCCCCGTCGGCGTCACAAGACAGGCCGATTCCCACTTCATCGGGCCGACACACCCCCGCTCTCAGGAGCGCCTGCGTGAGCGGCGATTGGCACATCTCGATTCCGGTGTTTGGCCCGGTGCAATTGATGACCCGCTGGACGACCAGGCTCTGAGCGGTGGAGGCGCCGCGCGGCGTGATTGCGACGCGGAGTCCGGCAGGGTCGCTTGCGATCGAGACGATCCGGGCGGCATGTCGTACCAGGTTTCCGGATTGAAGCTCCACCTTCACCATCGCGTCGATCTCGGGGGCAACCCGGTGCCGATGAACCTCCCAGTACGCCCGCGGATGCCTCAGGAAGCGCTGCCTTTCCGCTGCAGAGAGCGAGAGCCAGAGTTCTTGCGTCGCGGGGCGAAGGGCGTCCACACTCGATCGCCATCCTTCCCCGCATTCATCGGCGCGGCCGGCATCCTGTCGGAGCTTCTTCATCATCGGGAGAAGCCGGCCCCGCGGAAATTCCGACGGGACCGCGGATCGCGGTGCGTCCGAGCCCCCGTGCGCCAGAGGAAGAAGCCCGTGGCGGGACAGAACGTGGATCACTCCTCGAAACCCGAGACGTCGGGATTCCAAGATGACGTCCACGGCCGTCAAGCCGCTGCCGATCAGAAGAAGCATGGAATCGTCGGAGAGCTGATCCAGCGCCGCGCCGTCCCAGGGATTCTCCTTGTAGCGTCCGCTGTCGATGACCTCGCGATGGAGCGGGACCGGCGGCGCGGGGAGTGGGTGTCCGGTCGCCAGGACGGCATGACTCGCGCTCCGGACCGGACCCGACCGGAGACGGAGGCGAGGGGCGCCGCCCTCGAATTCCACATCAAGGACCTCTCCCGCGAAGACGCGGAGTCGGCCCTCCGAGAATTGAATCTCGCGATCCAGAATCTCCGCGAGGTACTCGCCATAGCGCTGGCGCGGCAGAAACGCCCCGGCCGTGACCGAGCGATCCCGAGCGCGAGCCCATTCCAAGAAATGGTCGGGGGAATCCGCGAACGCGCTCATGCGCCCTGCCGGGACGTTGAGCAGGTGGAGCGGGCTGGTCGTCGCGTAAGCATGGCCGCACCCCGGAGCGCCGCTCTGCTCGTAGAGCGACACTTGAACGTCCGCCGAGGACGAGCGTGCCAAGCGCATGAGATGAACCGCGACCATCGTGCCGCAGAATCCGGCTCCGACTACCGCGATCTCAGACCGCATGGGGTGGAGCGTGGCGCAAGAGGGCGAGCGGTCCGCGCTACGTCCGCGAAGCCAAGCCGACGCGACGCGCGAGCGCTTGGAAGCGGGGGTCTGAGCGGATCGGATCGAGGCTCGGCTCCACGTTGAGCCAAAGGAGGTCGGCCAAGTGTTCCCTGAAGGCCTGTTCCAGATGTTTCAACGCGCCATCGGCGTCACCCATCTGAGCGCAGTAGATGGCGAGTTGCATCGTGTGAGACCGCGGTGGTCCGCTCCGCTTCCCCACTGACTCGTACACTGCGCGCCAGTACCCTGCCGGTCCCGACGTGGCGTAGGCCTGCCTTATTTTGGCGACGAGCGCTTTGCCGCCCTCGGACTCAGGCAAGACCCTCTCGTAGATATCGAGAGCAGCTTCATACTCCCCTCTCAGCTCGTGGATGTGAGCCATGCCGCCTTGAGGCAGCGGCGATTGGGGGTCCAATTCGAGCGCCCGCTTGGCTAAAGCCATGGCATCGTCGTACCGGCGCGCCATCACGAGCGTCCCAACCGCGTTCCAATGGACGATCATGGACATCGGGTCGACTTGCATCGCGAGATGATCCTGCTCGATCGCCTCATCTAGACGGCCCATCGACGCCAGGATGACGGAGTAGACCAGATGAGCCGTACCGTACCCCGGGTTGATCTCGATCGCCGTCTGCACTTGCCGCTCCGCTTCCGGCACGTTCCAATCACCGAAGAAGATCGCGCAGGCCATCGACGAATGGGCCTCCGCCGAGTTCTCGTCGGCCGCCAGCGCCCGGCGCGCATACTCCTTGACCTTCACCATGCCCTCTTTGGTCGGCATGGTCCCCATGACCTGGACAAGAACGACATAGACGTCCGCAAGCCCGCTGCTGTATCGCGCGTCTCCGGGATCGAGCGCCAGCGCCTTCTCGAAATAGTCGATCGCCTTCGGCGCGTCATCGGGGGTCATCTTGTTCCAGAGGTAGCGCCCCTTGAGGTAGAGCTCGTACGCCTTGGGATTGACCGGCCGGCGGCTGGCCAGCTTCGCGCTCTCCTGAGGCGATATCTGGAGCCGGATCTCCCCGGCGATATCGCCCGCCACCTCGCTCTGGAGGGCGAGCACGTCGCGGAAGTCCCGCTCGTAGCTTTTCGCCCACATGTGATGGTCCGTCGACGCCTCGATCAGCTGCGCGGTGATCCGGATCCTGTCGCCGGCGCGCTGTACCGAGCCCTCGATGATGCCGTCCACGCCGAGCTGACTTGCGATCTCGCCGAGCGGCTTCTTCGAGTTCTTGAATCGCATCACGGAGGTGCGCGAGATCACCTTCAGCGACCGAATCGGCGCGAGCTGCGTGATGAGCTCCTCGGTCATCCCGTCCGCGAAGAATTCCTGCTCGGGATCGCCGGACAGGTTGGCGAGCGGCAGCACCGCGAGGGAGGCGATCCGCGAGCCGCCCGCGTGCCCGGCGATCCGATCCCAAAGCCGGCCGGGACCGAGAGCGAGCGCGATTCCGACACCGAGGACGACGAGACCGCCCGCCACCCAGAGTCGGCGCGGGCCGCGCCCGGTGCTTCCGGGGACCGTGCTGCCGAGGAGCGACTCGAGCGCGACTCGGATCTCGCTCCCGTGGCGGTAGCGCTGACTTGGCTCCTTCGCGAGGCAGCGGCCAATGACCGCCTGGATGCCGACGGGGACGCGTCCGCTCAAGGGAGTGGGCGCGCCATTCACGATCGAGCCGGCCAGCTCCGCCAGGGATGCGCCGGCGAAAGGGAGCTTGCCTGAGGCCATCTCGTAAAGGACCACCCCCATGGCCCAGACATCGCTCCGAGGATCTGCCTTGCCGCCGAGAAGAACCTCTGGGGGAAGGTAGTTCGGCGTTCCAACCATCATGCCGGAGCCGGTCAGGCTCAGCTCCGGCGAAGTCTTGTCGCCGTCTTCCTCCTGAAGGCGCTTGGCCAGTCCGAAATCGAGGACTTTCGCCCGACCCTCAGGTGTGATCATGACGTTCGCGCTCTTGAGATCGCGGTGGATCACGCCTCGCTCGTGGGCATAGGCGAGCGCGTCGGCGATCTGGAGGCCGAGACGCAGAACCGTTTCGGGGTTGAGCCCGCTTTGGCCGATCACCTCGCGAAGTGGGCGGCCTTCAACCAGCTCCATCGCGATGAAGAGGAGATCCCGATCCTCTCCCACTTCGTAGATGTGCGCGATGTGGGGGTGATTGAGCGACGACGCCATCTGCGCCTCGCGCAGGAGCCGGGCGCGCGCGTTTTGGTCGTCCATGCTCTCGGTGGGAAGCACCTTGAGCGCGAGGTCGCGGCCCAGGCGCTCGTCCCGGGCGCGGTAGACCACGCCCATTCCACCCGCTCCGAGCTGGGCGATGATTTCGTAGTGGCTGACTTTGTATCCAGCGGTGAGCACCATGATTTGAGTGCGCGCGGCCGCGCGCGGAGCGTGAGCGGAAGATGCGACCGCCCGGTGACCCGGAGCTTCTACTTCTCCGGCACCGGAATGCTGAACTCCTTGTAGTCGGAGGGTATCTGAAACAGGTCCTTGGCCAGAGCTTTTCGATCGAACGACTCGGCCTTCAAGTCCAAGGTCATCTTGCCCTTGTCGAAGCAGCGGCTGATGAGCGGAAATCCGTCGACGCTGGTGTCCCACCCAAAGGCGCGTACGACATCGCCTCCGCTCCCGCCGGGGAACACCTTGATCGCGAAATTGCGGAGATACTCCTGCATCGCCAGCATCGTCTTCCGTTCCGCATCCCTCATCTGGAAGTCCTTGGAACGTGTGCCCCAGTATTCGCCCCGCTTCTCGCCGCTCCGCATGATCTCGACCTTCGTGCAGTCGTACCCGAGCACTTTCGCCGTTTCCTTGGTCCATACGTACTCCGGCGCAGCCGGCCCCTTCGCCGTTCCGAGCGATTTCTGAACGAGCGCTCGCGCTGCATCCCGCTGCTCCGGAGGAAGCTGGGCCAGCTCCTGCTCGAGGTTCGCCGCCATCTCCGCTTCGCCGTCGCCGGCCGGCTGCACCCAGTCCTTCGTCATATCGAAATAAGTCTTCCCGGTGTCGTCGACGAAGCGCAGCACCTCCTCCTTCTCGAGGAAGAGCATGCGGCAGCTGCGGGTGCCTCTCATCACGAACGCGCCCCGGCCCGGCTCGATCGAGAATTGCGCCGTCGCCGGGACTTCCTTCGATGTCATCCGGTCGACTCCGCGATAGTAAGCGTTGAGCTCCGCCCTGGAGGTGCCGGCAGTGCCGAGCAGAATCAACGCGATCAGCATGATGCGGCGCATGATGCTCCCCTCCGAGTCCCGTGTGCCTCGACTTCGTCTACTGCTCTCGTATTCTAGCCGAAATGGATGCGGACGGGCTGCGGGAACGAGGTTAGCGCGGGGTCCAGTGGGGCACGGCGAGGAAGAGTCCGTCTTTCCAGCCGATTTGATAGACGAGCCACGCGCCGAAGAAGAGGGAGATCGCGCCCGTCACGAGCCGCGCGCTCTGGCCGAATCGAGGCCAACGCTCTGACGCCGCGGTCAACGGCGTCGCGAGGCCCGTCGTGATCAGGGCCATCCCCGCGAGAGTTCCCAAGCCGAAGATCAGCAAGTAGGCGCCCGCCCAGCGCGGATCCCGAACGGTCGCCAGCACGAGGAGCGCCACCGCCGCGCTCCCGGCGAGACCATGCACCAACCCCACGAAGAACGCGCGCCAGGCCGGAATCCGCTCTCGCTTCCCTTCCGATCCCATCGCGTCTTCTCGCGTGGGCGCGCTCAGATTCAGGAGGCCGATCGCCACGAGAGCCAGGCCCACCGCGAGCTCGAGCGTAAGTCCCACCCGCGGCGGCACGACCAGGTTGAAGAGGATGATGGCCGCGCCCACCGTAAAGAGCGTCACGGTATGTCCCAGTCCCCAGACGACCCCGAGCCACATCGCCGGGAACACGCGCTTCGTGCGGGCCGTAATGGCTGTGACCGCGACGATGTGGTCCGGGTCCGCCGCGTGGCGGAGCCCGAGCGCGAGCGCGAGTCCGAGAAGGGCGACCGGGTTCATGGCCGGACGAACATTCCTGCGCCCGGGCTCATGCCGCTGGGACGGAGACCCGGTTCTCGATCTCCGCCTGGGGAGACCGGGCGGGTTTCACGCGACTCCCGTGCCCGCCCAAGCGGCGCTGGAACGCATCGAGGTAGGTGTAGATCACGGGCGTCACGTAGAGCGTTACGAGCTGCGAGAACGCGAGCCCGCCGACGACCGCGATGCCCAGAGGCTGCCGTGACTCCGCGCCGGATCCAAGGCCGATCGCGATCGGGAGCGTCCCCATGAGCGCGGCCATCGTGGTCATCATGATCGGCCGGAATCGAATGATGCAGGCTTCCACGATCGCGTCGCGCGGCGACTTCCCTTGGGTGCGCTCCGCGTCGAGGGCGAAATCGATCATCATGATCGCGTTCTTCTTCACGAGCCCTACCAGCATGACGATCCCGACAAACGCGTAAATGCTCAGTTCCGTGCGGGTGATCATCAGGGCCAGGAGCGCGCCGAACCCGGCGAACGGGAGGCCCGAGAGGATCGTCAAGGGGTGGATGAAGCTTTCGTAGAGGATGCCGAGCACGAGATAGATCACGAGAACCGCCAAGAGAAGAAGCAAGAGGAGCCCCTGCTGGCTCGATTGGAACGCTTGAGCCGTGCCGGAGAAGCTCCCCGTAATCGTCGTCGGGAGCGTCTCCCGCGCGGCGCGTTGCACCGCGTCCACCGCATCGCCCAGCGACGCGCCGGGGCGGAGATTGAACGAAACCGTCACCGCGGGGATCTGGCCCATGTGATTGACGCTGAGGGGCCCCACGTCCGGTGTGACCGTCGCGACGGCTCCCAGCGGAACCAGGCCACCGGCGCTCGACGGGATATAGAGGCTCTGCAGAGCTGTCGGGTCGCGCTGGAATTCCGGCAGGAGCTCCAGAACCACCCAGTACTGGTCGGTCGGCGTGAAGATCGTCGAGACCTGCCGTGAGCCGTAGGCGTCGTAGAGCGTCTCCTCGATCTGCTGAACGGTGACGCCCAGCGAAGCCGCCCGGTCCCGGTCTATAGCTACGTTCGCCTGTGGGTTTGCGATTTGGAGGTCGCTCGTGACGTCCTGCAGCTGTGGCAGGTCGCGCAGTTTTCCCGTGAGAGCGTTCGCGCCGTCATAGAGGGATTGGAGGTCGGATCCCTGAAGCGAGTATTGATATTGGCTCTTCGAAATCCGGCCGCCTACGTTGATCACGGGAGGGTTCTGGAGGAACACCCGAATGCCGGGCACCTGGGCCACCTTCGGCTGTAGGTCGCGGATCACCTGGTCGGCCGACTTCGTTCGCTCCGAGCGGGGCTTGAGCCGGATGATGAGGCGGCCCTGGTTCGTCGAAGAGATGCCGCCCCCGGAGGCAACCGACGACATGTACGACTCCACGTCCGGATCTTTCCCGACGATCGCGGCCACCTGCTTCTGATGCTGGACCATCGCATCGAACGACGTGCCCTCCGCCGTCTCCGTCGTTGCTTGGATGCGCCCGGTGTCCTCGCTCGGGATGAACCCCTTGGGCACGGCCCGGAACAGGACGACGGTTCCGATCAGGATCGCGAGCGAGAAGATCATCGTGGCGCGCCGGTGCAGCATGACCCAGCCCAGGGATCGCCGGTACACCCCCAACGTTCGCTGGTACATGCCCTCGATCGCTTGATAGGCGCGTCCGTGTGACCGCGCCCGCTCCGACCTGAGAAATCTGCTGCAGAGCATCGGGGTCAAGGTCAAGGAGACGACGCCCGACACCAAGATGGCGGCGCTGATGGTGACCGCGAACTCGTGGAAGAGCCGACCGAGCAGACCGCCCATCAACAGTACGGGAATGAACACCGCCACGAGGGAGAGCGTCATCGAAATGATCGTGAAGCCGATCTCGCGCGAGCCGTCGAGCGCCGCGCGAAGCGCCGGCTTCCCCTGCTCCATGTGGCGATGGATGTTCTCGAGCATGACGATGGCGTCGTCCACCACGAACCCCACCGAAAGGGTGAGCGCCATCAGGGAGAGGTTGTCGAGACTGTAGCCGAGGAGGTGCATGACCGCGAAGGTCCCCACGACCGAGAGCGGGAGCGACAGGCTGGGGATCACGGTCGCCGCGATATTGCGCAGGAACAGAAAGATGACCATCACGACCAGCGCCAGGGTCAGGAGCAGCGTGAACTGCACGTCCACCACCGAGTGGCGGATGGTGACCGACCGATCGTAGAGGTTATGGATCTCGACCGACGCCGGGAGCTGGGGACGGACCCGCTCGAGGAGGTCGTGGACGGCGTCCGCGACCTGAACGGTGTTGGTTCCCGGTTGGCGCTGGATCGCGAGCGTGATGCTCCGCTGGTCCTTGAACCAGCTCGCGACCCGGTTGTTCTGCACGTCGTCCCGGACCTGGCCGAGATCCCGCAAACGCACGGGGGCGCCGTCACGCATCGCCACGACGAGGTCTCCGAATTCCTGGGCGTTTACGAGCTGGCCGCTCGCGACGACCGTGGAGGACCGGTTCGTCCCCCAGAGGATCCCAGTCGGCAGATTCACGTTGGCGGCCTGGATGGCGTCGCTGACTTGTCCGATCGCGATCCCGCGCGAGGAGAGCGCCCTCGGATCGAGCTGGATGCGCACCGCGTACTTCTGCGCCCCGAAGACCGACACCTGCGCGACGCCGCTGACCATGGAGAGCCTCTGCGCCAGGGCGTTCTCGGCGTAATTGTCGAGCTGGGACAACGAGAGCATCTTCGAGGTCAGGACCAGGAAGAGGATCGGCGAATCGGCCGGGTTCACCTTCTGGTAGGAGGGTGGGGTGATCCCGGTCGGAAGCGAGCGGAGGGTCTTCGTGATCGCCGCCTGGACGTCCTGCGCGGCGGCATCGATGTCGCGATCCAGACCGAATTGGAGGGTGATCGAAGTGCTTCCGAGGCTGCTCGAGGAGGTCATCGCGTCGAGCCCGGAGATCGTCGAGAACTGCTTTTCGAGCGGCGTCGCGACGGCCGAGGCCATCGTCTCGGGGCTCGCGCCGGGAAGGCTCGCGCTGACCGAGATCACCGGATAGTCGACGCTGGGTAGATCGCTCACTGGCAGGAGCCGGTACCCCACGATGCCGAAGATGAGGACGCCGGCCATGACGAGCGTCGTCATGATCGGCCGACGGATGAAGATGCCGGAGATGTTCATGGCGCGTCGCCGGCCGAAGGCCGGACTGAGACCTTGGACCCGGGCGCCAGTTTCACCTGTCCGTCGGTCACGACCGGTTCGCCCGCCTTCAAGCCGCGCGCGATGATCGAAATCTCGTCCGTGGTCCGCTCGACTTCCACCGGACGGGACGCGACGGTGGAATCGGAGTTCACGACATAGACGAACGGCCCCTGCTGCCCCACCGAAACGGCCCGCGCGGGTATGACCAGCGCCTTCGGGGCGACATAGAGAATCAGCCGGACTTCCACGAACTGGCCTGGCACGAGGCGCCCGTCCGAATTCGGGACCTCCCCCTTCAAGAGCAGCGTGCCGCTACCTGGGTCCACCGCGTTGTCGACGAACACGAGCTTCCCGGGGATGACCCTCGATCCGCTCCCGTCCGTGTGGATCTCTACGCGCGGATTCTCGGCCCGATATCGTTGTAGGAGGGGCACCTCCCGCTCTGGAATCGCGAACCGGACGCGGATCGGATCCGGCTGGATGATGGTGACGAGCGGGTCGCTCGTGGCGGCCTTGACGTAGTCGCCTACGTGGACGGTCAGCCGGCCGGTGTGGCCGGAAATCGGCGCTCGGATCGCGGCGAACTCGAGGTTCAGTCGCGCGGTGCTCGTCACCGCGGAATCGGCCTGCACCGTGGCTTCGAGCCCTTCGGCGTCCGCGCGCTTCTGATCCCATTCGGACTGAGAAAGCATGTTCTGCGCGAATAGCTTTTCCGCCCGCTGGGCTTCGAGCCGGGCTGTAACGGCCTGAGCGCGGTCTCGCGCCAGGGCGGCGAGCGCCTGGTCCAACGCGGCACGGAACGGGCGGGGGTCGAGCTGAATCAAGAGCTGTCCGGCCCGGACCTGGCCCCCTTCCCGGAACGCGACCTGCTGGACGGTTCCGCCGACCTGGGACCCTACCGCCGCGGTCTGGATGGCCTCAACGGTGCCGGTGGACGTAATGGCGAATGGGACCGCCCGTTCGACCACGACGGCGATCGTGACGGGGATCCGCGCGCTGCGGGGAGCGCTCTTGGTGGCGCATCCGAGCGAGACGCAGAGCCCGAGCAGCCCAAGGTACACCGGGATGAGCCCATGCCGCGGTCTACCGGCGAAGACATCCGTGGTCGGGTCACGCATACGGGTGCATACCGTCAGTCGCGGTTGGGGATCCATCGGTTGGAGGCATTCGGGGGAAAACCATACTTTCGCGCACAATTGCAACAATTGTGACGCACCGGTGGCTTCGGTTCAAGCGCTGGACGGCGCGGGATGAGGCGGGAGGCCCTTAGAAGTACGCGGCCGTCGTCACGGTGACCCCGGCCTTGGGGGTCTTGTTGTTGAAGCGATCCCGGGCGATCTCGTAGTACCAGCCGAGCCGGATCACGCCGAGCGGGATCTGGCGGAAGTTCAAGCTCATGGAGAGGCGGGTCCTCGAATCACCAAGCACCGAGGGGTCGAAGTCGACGGCGTCGACGCGCAGCCCTCCGGAGAGTTTCGAACGGGTCCATCCCCCAAAGATCGGTTCCCGCAGCGTTCGCGTCAATTCGACCGAGGCTCCCCACTGCTGCTGCGCGTAAAGCGCCTGGAGCCCGGGTGGGACGTCGATCAAGGCCACGGCCGCCTCGCCGAATAAATTGAAGCCGGCGAAACCGGACGTGGCGTCAGCGACCAGGACGTGGAGGTAGCGCGCGTGGTCGATGGTCACGCCGCCCAGGACCGTCTTGTTGTATTGGCCGCTTTGCTCCGCGAAGCCGATCTCCGACGTAGACGACGGATGGACGGCGACGCGCGCGGCGAGCGCCGGCACTCCGTTGTTGTCCCCGTAATTATTCCGGCCCTTCGGGACACGTGTGCCGCCCGCGGCGTCCATGATGAGGCCGTCATCGTACCCAGTCACCACGTCGACTTCATAGGTGAGCGGACGACCGTGGAGCCCCCCCCCAGCTCCGCGCAGGCCGATGCCCAGCTGCGCATTCGGCACGCCGATCAATTGGGTCGCCGGGAGCGAGCGCTCGGCGAATTCATAAGCGGGCCCGTCGTGCCAGAGATTCGTCCTCCCTAGGGGAACGAGGAAGACCCCGGCGTGGAGCTGCATCGACCGCTTGAGGCGATAGCGGAGATCCACCTGCTCGAGAGAGAAGTCGTCGGGGCCCCGGTCCCAGGCGCCCTCTCCCAAGATCTCGAACCGAGGATTGAGTCGGGCGGAGACGAATCCGCCAACACGGCCGACCGAGAACCACTCCGGATTGGTGACGCCGCGGATACGGTCCTCGGCGAAGCGAAGCTCCCCGTAGGCTCCGAAGGCGATCCCGTCCAAGTTGCCGTGATAGGGCCCCTCGTGTAGGGGCCAGGGCGACTTTTCCTCATGAACGAGCGGCGCAGCTGGGCCTCTCCCAGGAAGCGGCGTGGCCCGGCCGACGCTCGCGACGAGGAGAACGACGAGCGCCGCGACTCCAGCCGCCGCATTCGAACCCCGGGCTCTCATCGCGACTCCACGAAGTCGAGGAGCGCCGCCCGATCCGCCGGAGGCATCGCGAGGAAGGCGTCGCGCGCCGCGGCAGCCTCCCCGCCGTGAAGCCGGATGGCCTCATCCACGCTGTGCGCGCGCCCGTCGTGGAGAAGGAGCAGCTGACCGTTCTGGAACTCCCGCGCGATGCGAAGGCCCCAGAGCGGCGCGGTCCTCCATTCCTGTCCGTCGGCATCTCCGTCCGGGCGGTTGTCCGCGAGCGCGGCGCCGAGATCGTGGAGCAGGAGGTCCGAGTAGAGCGTGACATCGCGATCCGAGAGCGCGTCGATCTCGTGCGCCCCGGTGTGCATGGTCGGCACGTGGCAGACCGCGCACCGCGCCGAAGCAAAGAGCGCCTGGCCGCGGCGGCGTTGATCGGTCCACTCCCCGGGCGCCGGCGGCGCGAGCATCCGCATGTACTGCTCGACGTCGTTCACCTGCCCCGCGTTCACCTCGGGGTCGGGCGCGCGGTCAGGATCGGGGAGCCCGGCCGGCGCGAGCGGGTTCACATTTTCAGTGGGGAAATAGGGAGACGTGATGCCCATGTCCTGGTGGTACGCCGTGGCGGTCTGCTGCAGGAGGGACGAGACCTGAGCCTTGCGGCCGAAGCGGCCTACCCGAAGGCCCGGTCCAGCGCCTGGCTCGGTGGCCGGAACGAATCCCGGGGGCGTGACCATGTTGGGGCGACCGGAGATTCCGTCGGCGTCGGCGTCGGATGGATCGGCATGGGTCAGGATGACGGAATCGGTGAGCGCCTCGATGAGGCCCACGCCGAAGACGGCCGGCGGCATCCGCAGCGAAACGTCGACCCCCGCGGGAAGCCGTTCGGCGACCGCGCCGGGTATTGCCTTGTCTTGGATCTGAGGTCCGCCCTCTCCGATGTCGAGATCCGTACCACGGCTGAACCTCGTGAGGGTGTTCTCAGTGCTCCCCCGTCCGTCTCCGCTGTGGCACGTCGCGCACGAAACGTTGTTGAAGATCGGGCCCAGCCCATCGGTGATCGTGAACGCGCGCCGGAACTGGATCTGACCGTCCTGAAAATCGCCCAACTCCCCGTTGTCGAGCCCCTGGAGTGGCTGGTCGAATCGCTCCCCCGGGGCGGGCGGCGATGTGAGCAGCTTGTCGCATCCCAGCCCGAGCATGATGAGCAGGCAAATCGCAATGGCGGAGCGGCGTCGTCCTCCCCGGTCCGCCTTGGCGCGCAACACCGGCTCGCCTTTCGACCGGCGAAGCCGGATTTGTACTTTGTCCGCAATTAGTTTGGAGAGAAAGGAATCGGGCATTGCCGCTGCACCCCCCTCAGGCAGTTCGGTGGGAACCCGAGCATTTATCCGCAAGAGGTGGGCCAGCAGCGCAGGCCCGGATTTTGCTGCGAATGCTCCCTGGGGATGCCGCGCGCGGTTCCTGCCGCGGCTCGATTCATCCAACTGCAGGAAACGAGGAAGGAGCGTTCTCGATGAAGGCGCTAGCGCAGGCTTTGAGGCTCGCGATGCCGATCGTGGTGGCGCTGATCGTGGCGCCGATCTCGGCGGCGGGCAACCAGCTGCCCGGGGGGCCGATGGCGGGCCATCAGCTGTCCGCGGGATCGATCGAATTCTCGCCGTCCGTGTCGTTCAACCATCAGAACTTCAAGCGCCAGGGCTACGGAAACGTCGAGACCTCCACGAGGCTCGACATCACGCCCACGGTCGGCTTCTGCGTCTCGAGGCATTACGAGGTGACCGGGGCCTTCTTGACGCGGCACCAGTCGGTGAACGGGAACAGCGACACCGCGCTCGGCGCGTCCGCCGGGCTCACCTACAACTTCTCCTCGAAGGGCGAAGTCATCCCGTACGCCAATGTCGGGTTCGGGGCGCTTTTCTATGGTGGATTCAAGCTCGATCAGACCGCGGTACTTGCCCCGACGGTAACGGGAGGCATCCGCGTCCTGGTGGGATCGACCGCGTCGGTGAACATGAGCGTGGGCTATCAACACGAAAGCAACGCGGACGGAGAATTCAACGCGAGCGCGAACCGGGTGCTTGCCGGAGTGGGTGTCTCGATCTTCCCCTGGCATACGAAATAGTACAGACCGAGCGGAATCGAACAACCGGGGGGAGCGGAATCCCCCCATGGGGGCGGCTAGCGGACCTCGACCGCGGCCGCCAGTCTCTCGACATCGTCCATGTCGTTGTAAACCTGCGTCGAGACCCTGACCCAGAGGCGATCGCGCCAGGCGTGGAGCTGGACCTCGATCCGGTCCTCGAATAGGAGCGCGTCCCTCAAGCGATTCGCATCCTCGCGGGTCGATCCGAAACGCTCCGGGAGCGGGACGGTCGCCATGGGCCCGACCATCTCCTCGCCCATCCCCAGCTTCGTCCTCCACCGCCGACTCAAAAGCCCCGCGGCTTCCCAGGCAAGATCGTGGTTGTACGCGCGGACGGCGTCGGCGCCCAGCTCACGGAGGAACGCGATCGCTTCGGGCGCCGCGAGGAATGGGGACGGATCCCTTGTCCCGGTCAGATCGAATTCGGCGCTCAACCCCTGATCCAGCCCCCAGGAGATGACCGTCGGGTGAAGATTCTCCTGCCGTTCCGGGGCGGCCCATAGAAATCCGGCCGCGCGCGGAGCAAAGGCCCATTTGTGGAGGTTCGCCGAGTACCAGTCGACGCCGAGCGACGGAACATCCAGCGCGATGGCGCCTGGCGCGTGTGCGCCGTCGACAAGGACTGGAACCCCTTTGCTCCGGCAGCGCGATGCGATCTCACGAACGGGGAGCACGAGCGCGCTCTCCGAGGTGACGTGATCCAGGATCAGGATCCGCGTGCGCGGTCCGATCGCGTCGACGACGGCCGCGACGACCCGATCGGGCCCCGGGACCGGGTATGGCAGCTCGATGGGCCGGACGCGGGCGCCCCGCTGGCGCGTGACAAACTCCGCGGCTTTGGCGATAGCGCCGTACACGTGGCTGGTGAACAAGACCTCATCCCCTTCCCGCAAGTCGAGCGAGCGGAGCACCGCGTTGACGCCGGTCGTCGCGTTTTCCACGAAGACGAAATCGTCGCTCTTGGCGCCCACGAAGGGGGCCACTTCGGCCGCCGCCGTCCGGAGCCGGGGCGGCTTGCTCCACGGCATTCCCACCACGATGCTCGTCAGCTCTCTGAGTAGGAACTGGGAGGGCTGCCGCTCGATCTCGTCCCGGATCGCCTGTTGCTTCGCGAGAACGCGCTTGGGCGTGGCCCCCACCGTCCCATGGTTCAGGTAGGTGATTTCGGGATCGAGGCACCACTCACCCAACATCGAGCGACCGAAGCTCGCCACTTTACCTCCTTGACTCAGTTGCTCGCCCCTCACCAGAGCGAGTCCGCGACGACCGGAACCACGACGCGCTTCGTCTCCGATCCCTGCCGGACCCAGCGGAGGAGCGCCTCCGCCTCCCAATCGCCCGGCTTCATTTCGAGCAGACGGCGGGCGAAGCGGGTCGTCGCCACCCATCTTGCCGTCATGGCGAACTTCCGCATCACGCCGCGGACAGCGGCCGTATCCGAGGGTGCCACTCCCAAAGCGGCAAGCACCGGGCCGTCGATGTCCCTCCGGACCGGGTTCGCGAGGACCGCCCCGGCGACCTCGATCGCGTCCTCGGTCCCGATCGGGGGCGTCGCTCGGATCAGTTGGGCCGCATCCCGGCCTCTCCCGTCCGCGAGGAGCAGCGCCGCCGCGAGCCGGCGGTTCACCGCCGCGACGAGCGAATCGGATGCGGACATGCGGAGGAGGATTTCGACGCCTCGGTCGGCGTGCCCTGTCGCGGCGAGCCCCTGGGCATACGACCTCAGCGTCGCGCCATACTCGTACGAGGTGGAATCGGCCCGCGCCGGCCTCACCGTGAGCGTGCGGAGATCGATTTCATGGACGGTCAGGTCGGGCGCGACCCAGGCGAGGCGTTCCTCGGGAGGGTCTGGGCGTCGCCACTCGGGGTGCATCGTATCGATGGAGCGGTTTCGATACCAGAGACGGAGCGCCTGGAATCGGAAGAGATGAATCGAGACGGCCTGGTCGTCCGGCACGTAAACGGACAGGTAGACATGCGCCGGCGAGTCGATCCGAGAGAAGCATTTTCGAAATTCTGCTTCGACCCGGCGGAGACGCTCCATCGGCGGACCCACGTTCCGCTCCGTGGGAGTTCCCGATCCTAGATCCATGCCCCGGCACCAAACTCCCAGCGAGAGAAATCCTATCGCGAGCACGGAGGCCGGGAGCAGCGGCATGCGCGAAAGCGCGAGCCCCAAGAGGATCGAGGTGCCGATCGCGGCCAGGGAGAGGTAGTAGGGCTGCCAGGTGCGCACGAGGAAGCTGATCAAGAGAAGAGGCGGAACGGCGAGGAGAAGCCCCAGCATGACCTGCCGTGCGGTCGGGCGGCTTCCGCCCCGCGATGCCCCACCGTGGGGCGAG
>JBGPMG010000033.1:0-17384 GCA_041486815.1 Candidatus Eiseniibacteriota bacterium
CGTGTGTTGACGTGAATCGCGACGGAAAGATCGACATCGTGGTGGGCACGCAGAGCGGCACCAACTCGGGCGACCTCATCTACTTCCGAAACGATACCGTCGGCTCGGCCATCGACTTCTTCAACAGGAAAACCGTCTCCGCGCCCGGCATCGTGGCTTCGCTCGTCGCCGGCGATTTCGGTGGCACCTCGTATAACGATCTCGCGATGGGTTGGCGTCAGAGCGATACCAGCTACGGCGGTGGCGTGCTCATCTACCCCTTGGACGTCGGCACGCTGACCAACAACGGCTCGGATCCCTCGGCGGGCGCGATCACCAACTTCGTCGCGGCCCTCACGAAGGCAAATTTCAACTACGGCACGAACCCGGTGATCCCATCGCCCCCGTACCTGACCGACTTCGCGGCCGGTGTCAAGACGGGCGCGGCCACCGGCGCTCTCATAATCTTCATTCGCTAGGAGGACGGCATGAACGGCTCCAATCTTCAAAAATCTGACGAGCGCGGTGCCGCCCTGGTGATCGCGTTGATGGTTCTGCTCGTGCTGGTAACCGTCTCGGCGGCGCTGGTGACGACCTCGATCGTCAATACGCGCCTCTCGGGGATGGACCAGCAGCGGGCGAAGGCGCTGGATCTGGCGGAGGCGGGAGTGGCCGAGGCGGTCAGCCGGATCAAGTCCGGCGAGGTTCCGTCCAACAACAATCCGAAGATGGTGTCCCAGATTTTCCTGGCCGCCGCCGGCAGCGTGCCGGCTCTGGGCACCGACTCGACCGGGTTGGCGACGGCTCAGCCCGCCGGCAACTGGCTCAAGTACAGCTCCCCGACGCGCACCGCCACCACTCTGACCGTCAAGTACAAGACGGATGGGGCGCGCACCTCGATTTATAAGTACGACGTGAACCAGAGCATGCCGATCAATACCGTTTCTGGGATGCCGATCTACGAGATCACCTCCACCGGGACGGTGGGAAACACGACCCGCACGCTCCAGGTGGACGTCGTGTCGCAGCCGTTCAATGTCAACGTGAAGGGCGCGCTCGCGAGCCAGCAAAGCGTCAAGTTCACCGGGAACGCCTTCGCGTGCGGATACAACCACCGAATCGATACTCCCTATTCTACGGGTGTCAACGGGCGCGCCGGCGTCGGAGGCTGCGACGAGAACCCAGCGCTGCAGCACTGGGAGCTTGGCAACGGGGACAAGACCGGCATCTGGTCGGGCAGCACCGTCAACAGCGGTGGAGCTAGCTCCCGGGACGGCACTCCGCCGGAGCTGACCAACCAGGTGGGCTTCTATACAGGCCCGTGGGATGCGCTCGGGTTGACGCAGGCTCAGTTCTGGACCCTTACGGGACCGGCGCAGAGCACGGTTCCGGCGAACCTGAACGCGAACATGTACCTCGACAATGACGGCACCGTCCAAAACCAGTCGGCCGACTTCCACATGACCGGCACGGGTTCGGGCCTTCTCTATATCGATGGCGACGCGACGTTCAACGCCGGATTTACGTGGCGCGGACTCATCTACGTTGAGGGCGACGTCAAGCTGAACGGCTACTCCTGGATCTTGGGGGGGCTGATCGTGAAGGGCAAGACGCAGGTCAAGTTCAACGGCGGCGCCACCATTCTCTATAGCTACGACGCGATTTCTCAATACATCTCCAAGTACGGCGGCAGTATCTCGAACCTGGCTTGGAGAGAGATGCCGTAATCGCCCGGCCGAGCACGACGATCGGGCCGGCGCAAGAAAAACGGACGCCCGCGCGGAGGATCGCGCGGGCGTCTTCATGTTTCCCGGCCGAGGGCCGCCTAGTCGCCCTGAGCCAGCACCTCGATCCGTACGCGCGCCAGGCCCTGCTGGACGAACCGCAGCTTCTCTGCGGCCGCGAAGGAGAGGTCGATAAGGCGGTTCGGCGATTGAGGGCCGCGATCGTTGATCCGAACGACCACTTCCCGTCCGTTTTTCAGATTGGTCACGCGGACTCGAGTGCCCGGCGGGAGCGATCGGTGCGCCGCGGTCAACGCCCGTTCGTCATACGTTTCGCCATAAGCGGTCGCTCGCCCATCGAATCGGTGGGCGTAGTACGACGCAAGCCCCACCTCCGCGCGAGAATCTGCCTGCCGCGCGCGCTCCGCCGTCGATCCGCAGCCGATCACCGTGGCCGGAACCAGCCAAGCTAGAAGGACGAATCGGCGCAGGAGGGGATTTGTCATGGAGAGATCATCGGCCCGGTCCCGCTGGAATTTGAGCCAGATCGACGCGGACGTTTCCAAGACCGCGATTGCGCGGACCTCGTCCGGGCCAAGCGCTCTTGCTCCGCTTTGGTCGGGGGCGCATACTCCGCAGCTTAGACGCACACACGAACTCCATTGGTTGAAAGGAGGCTCCGCGATGTTCCTTTCCTCGACGCATTCCCACGCCGGAGTTGCCGCCGCCTCGCTCCTCATCGGTGGAATCCTCCTGGCACTCCCGAGCACCACCAATGAGCCAGCGGTCCCGCGAGCGACCACTAGAGCCATGATCGTTGGGGCGCCCGCCACAACGATCAGCGACTCGGCTCCCGCCGCTCCACGCACCGCAGCCGCACCCGGGCAGGTGGCCAGCGCGCCCGCGACCCGGGCTCCGGCCATGGCGGGGATGGTGGTCGGCATCGATCCCGAGACCGGAGAGATGGGAATGCCCACTCCCGATCAGATGCAGAAGCTTTCCGAATCCCCGCAGTATCAGGTGGACCATTCCTCCGCGGGACTCCTGGAAATCCACCACCCGGATGGCTCGGTCAGCATTGATCTCCAGGGCCGCTTTCAGGAGTACGCGACGGTCCGGATCGGCCCGGACGGCAAATTGATCTACCAGTGCGTCGACGGACCGGAGAACGCCAAGCGCGTTCTCGAGAGTTCGGCTCCGGCTGGGACCGGGGCAGCACCCCCAGCCGTCGCGCCGGTGTCGACGGCGCCGGAAGAGAGGTGATCGCGATGGCTAGCGGACACTTCTCGAAGGCGACGGCGTCCCTTTCCGTTCTGGCCTTCCTGGCCGCACTCGGTGCGCTGCAGCCGGTCGGAATCCTCGCTTCGGCCACTGCGGCCGCCGCAACCGTTACGATCGTGAACGCCGATGGCGCCGGCGAGGGTTTCAACGACCCGACGCCGGCCGCGCCCGTCGGCGGGAATCCCGGCACCACCGTCGGCGCGCAGCGGCTCTTCGTGTTCCAGACGGCGGCCAAGATTTGGGGGAGCTTGCTCAAGAGCAACGTTGAAATTCGCGTGAACTCCCAGTTCGGCCCGTTGACCCCCTGCGACGCTTCGAGCGGGGTCCTGGGGAGCGCCGGCCCGACAACCGTGCATCGCGATTTCACGGGCGCGATCATCGCCGGAGCCTGGTACCACCAAGCTTTGGCGAACAAGCTGGCCGGCGCGGATCTCGCGGGGCAGGACGACATCAACGCCAACTTCAATTCGAGCGTGGGGACTTCCACCTGCCTCACTCCGGGCTGGTACTACGGCATCGATGGAAACGAAGGGTCGCAGCTCGAGCTGCTGCCGGTCATTCTCCATGAGATCGGCCATGGCCTGGGCTTCAGCACCACCACCAACGGGCAGACGGGCCTTGTCCTGAACAGTTTCCCGGCTGTCTGGGACTTCTTCCTCTTCAATCCCGCGACCGGACTTCACTGGAATCAGATGAACAACGCGCAGCGCGTGGCGTCGGCGATCAGCTGCGGCAATTTGGTCTGGGACGGCCCGGTCACGACGTCGGCGGCCGCGGTGTTTTTGGGACCGAAACCGAATCTGCACGTGAACAGTCCCGCGCCGGTTGTGGGCGACTACGAAATAGGCGCGGCTACGTTCGGACCGCAACTGAGCTCGACAGCCGTGACCGGGAACGTCGCGCTCGCGAACGACGGAGTGGGGGTTCTGACCAACGCCTGTGAGCCGCTCATCAACGTTGTGGCTGGAAAGATCGTCCTCCTCGACCGCGGCGGCTGCACGTTCACCGTCAAGGTCAAGAACGCGCAGAACGCGGGCGCGATCGGGGTCATCGTCGCGGACAGCGTGGCCGGCTGCCCGCCGGCTGGGTTGGGCGGGAGCGATCCCACGATCACGATCCCCTCCGTGCGGATCAGCCAATCGGACGGTGTGCTGCTCAAGGCGAACCTCGTCGGATTGAACGCGACCTTGATCGTAGATCCAACGAAGAGGGCGGGGACCCACGTGAGCGGGCGCGTCAAGATGTACGCGCCGTCCCCGTACCAGCCTGGATCGTCCGTTTCCCATTGGGACGTTTCGGCCGAGCCGAACCTGCTTATGGAGCCAGCGATCAACAACTCGCTCTCGTCGGATCCCGACCTCACGGTGCAACTTTTCGGCGACATCGGATGGCTCGGAACCTCGGCGGTCGAGGTCGTGGAGGCGAGCGGCCAGTATCAGTTCTCACTGGCGCAGAACATGCCGAACCCCGGCTCCGACCTCACGCGCGTCCAATTCTCGGTCCCCAACCATGGGCTTGTCGTGCTTCGAGTGTTCGATGTGAACGGCCGCCTGGTGAGGACACCGGTGAATGAGACGCTGGGTCCGGGCGTTTTCTTGGCCCGGATCGAAACGGCGGGTCTGGCCGGGGGCGTCTACTTCTACCGGCTTGAGTTCGGCGGGAAGAGCTTGTCGCGAAGGCTCGCGGTATTGCCGTAGGGCGGAGCGGCGCCTACCGCCTTGGCCTTCCGAAAATCGTGTCCCACTGCGAAAGCGCGGCCTTGGCCGCGAGGCTCACGTCGACCAATCCAAGGTGCGAAAACGGCGTGAGCGCGCCCGGCGGGAATCCGTAGGCCGCCTCATCCAGATCGGTGAACGTGATCTGGAACCAGGCGATCGCCTGGGCCCGATCCAAGAGTTGGGAGTGGCGCGCGATGTACCGGCGCTGCTTCTGCTCGTCTGAGGAGACGGCTCCCACCGGCACCGACGGCCATCCACCTTCGATCACGAGCATCGGGAACCGAATCGGATTCCCATTTTGAAGACGCGTGTAGTAGTCGAGCGGGATGCTGTCCGGATCGGTGAATCCGCCGAGATAGGGATAGGAAGAGAGACCGAGCGCTCGAATGAATCCGAAGTCTGCAAGGTCCTGATCGATCCCGACGTACGCGCCGCCAGGTCCCGCGAGTTTCCCCCACGCGGTCTCAACCTGCACGGTCGTGTAGAGCTTCACGGTCGAATCCACCACGCTCACATTCGTCGCCGCTCCGCCCGCAGCCTGGACGACCGCATTGTAGAGCGCGGCAGGGGCGATGGCGCGAACCAGATTCGTTTCCGAAGCGACGCCGAGGTAGTCGGGATGGACGATAGTATCCATCGCGGTCGCGTAATCTCGGTAGAGCGCCTGGACCGCGGGCTCCGCCAGGCTCCGGCCCGCGGCCACCAGCGCCGGCGCCTCCGCCGACCGGTCGAGCCCGTTCGTGGGGTCGAGGCTCACGACCACGCGGAGTCCCTTCGCGCGGTAGTAGCTCGCGAGGCCTAGCTGGTTGTTGCGGATCATCGAATCGATATCCCCTCCGGCGAGGAGCGCGGCCCAGGGCGGATCGGTCAGGATGAGCCCCGCATCCGCGCGCGGAGCCCACGCGTCGATCGTAGTGATGAGCAGGTTCAGGTCCGGCCGCGGCGGGAACGAGGAGAACCCCATGAAGTACGCGCGCGGGGCTTGGGCGGGGCGGAGCGGCAACTTGTCGTCGGAGCAGCCTGCGAGCAGGGTGACCGCGGCAGCGAGGAATACGGCGGCACTAGCTATTCGCGCGCGGGGCCTCGGCTGGGTCGGGGGCGGTTCCACTGAGCCAGGATAATGGGAATATCCGACTCATGGGAAGGCCGCGCTCGGCCCCCGATTTCGAATCGAGGAATTTTCATGGTGAGAGTAGAATCGCGCGGTTGAACCGTGGCGCCCCTCGGGAAGGGGCGCATTCATCGAAAAGGAGGGCACTGATGAAGCTTCGAACCGTTTCCGTTGTGCTCGCTACCGCGTTCCTTGTGGCGGGGACCGCGGCAATCTTAGCGCGGGCCGAGTCGATGAAGTCCTCGACCGGAGGCACCCCATGGAAGATCACCGGGGAATTGGAAGAGTCATGCTCCTGCGACGCCGCGTGCCCGTGCTGGTTCGGGAACAAGCCCACCAAGACGACGTGCAGCGGGAACGCGGTTGTGTTCATCACCAAGGGAAGCTACGGGAAGGTTCCTCTCGACGGGCTCGCCGTCGCACAGGTGGTCCAGAGCCCCGAGGGGAAGTCGATGATGGAATCGATGGGTAGCTGGAATCTCAATTACATCTACATCGACCAGAAGGCGAACCCCGAGCAGCGGAAGGCGCTCGAGGCGATCTCGACCCAGGTGTTTCCTCCCGCCGCCTCGCCGGACAAGTCGAAGATTCAGTACGCGGCGATCACGAGGAAGATCGAGGGTAAGGAACATTCGGTCTCGGTGGGGAGCTACCTGACCTTCTCGGCCCATTTGATGGAGAGCCCGCTCGGCGGGGCTCCGAAGATCTCAAATCCCATGATTCCGGATCCCGTGCACAAGGAGTACTCGCAGGGTACGACGACGCACCAGGCGTACGACGACGGCGCGAAGTGGGACTTTTCGAACAGCAACTACATGTACAACCAATTTACCGTGACGAATAAAGACTACGAGGAGATCGCCGCGAAAATGGAGCATTCGGGCATGGGCGGAATGGAGAAGAAATAGAATTCTCTGATTGACGCGACTGCGGTAACGAATTTCTTCGCAAGCAATTCGACCCCGCTCCCGATCGCACACCGGGGGCGGGGTCAATGTTTGGGCTGGCCTTCAAGGTCCAGTAGCGGGTCGGAGCGTTCCTAACAGTACAACCTCAAGGCGACGGAATGCGGAGAAGTTCGGCACGAATACCTGCCTGTTGTCGCCCGGCAAGAGCATGCGCCGGAGTCGCTTGTGTAGCCTCGTCGGGCACGCATGCGAGGGCGGAGGCGCTCGATGGCACTTGTTTTGCCGTTGGTCCCCGACGGGTGGGGTATGACTGGGTGGCCGACACCGCAGGCGCTCTGTAGACCAGTCGCCTGCAGCAGACGATTCGCACGGACGAGGAGGTTTCTTCATGCGGAAAAATACGGTCGTAGCACTAGCGATTGTCAGTGTGCTGTTGGTCGGCACAACCGTGATGTCCTACTCGAAGTACAAGAAGTCGGAGGCGAACTACACCCAATTGAAGGCCGATGACGAGAGCACCCGGCTTCGCTACGGTGCGGCGATCGGCGAGATCGCGACGATTCAGGACAGCCTGAACGCCATCGTCCTTGGAGAGGAAGCAGTGCAGGTTCCGACGCGTGGCCAGGCCGAAGTGGACCTGCCGGGGACGGTCCACGACCAAGTGCTGTCGCGCATCGCCACGCTCAAGGGCGCCATCGAGCGCACCAAGGAGCGGATCACGGATCTGGACAAGCGGCTGAAGAAGAGCGGAGTCAAGATCGCGGGGATGGAGAAGATGCTCGCCGGGCTCCGGAAATCGGTGGCCGAGAAAGAGGACCGCATCGCCATGCTGACCACACAGGTTGATACCCTGCAGACCCAAGTCTCAGGACTCAACGTGGCGGTCGAGCAAAAGGACCAAGAGATCACAGATAGGCAGCATGAGCTCGCGACGGTTTTCTACGCCATGGGGACGAAGAAGGAACTGACCCGCTCCGGCGTCGTGGACTCAAAGGGCGGCGTCCTTGGCCTCGGGAAGACGCTGAAGCCCTCGGGCCAGTTTAATCAGGCCCTCTTTACCGCCTTGGATACGGACCAGGAGCTCGTCATCCGCATTCCATCCGATAAAGCCCAGGTCCTGAGCGCACAGCCGGTCTCAAGCTATGTTCTGGAGTCCGTCGGAAAGGAAATGGTGGAGCTCCGGATCATCGACCCCAAGGAGTTCCGTAAGATCAAGCAGGTCGTCATCCTGACGACGTAGGAGTCGGCCGACCTGTAAGTCTGGAATTGAAACGAATTCGCGACGCCGGCCGGTCTGCCGGTGACGGCTCTCAAGCCGCCTGGACCGGCCGGCGCCCCCTTATGCGTCGCGAGCTGTCCGAGCGTGCGGGCCTTCGGATGGGGACGTCATCCCAGCTTGTCGGCGGGAACGCGCTCCAAGAGGCGACGGGTGGTGGCGGATTCCTGGCGTTCACCCGAGGAAAGGTTAGGGAGCGACCGATCCTGCCGGCGGGTCGCCGATCGTGGCGAGAAGACGGTTGAGATCTTCGGGAGCAACTGGCTTAACGAGTTGGGCATCGAAACCCGCTTCTTGCGCACGGCGCTTGTCGGCCCCCTGGCCCCAACCTGTGATCGCGACGAGGTAGATCTGCTTACCCCAAGGATGCTCGCGGATACGCCGCGCCACCTCGTAGCCGTTCGCCTTCGGCATGCCGATGTCGAGCAGCGCCACTTCCGGCCGAAGCTTCTCGGCGGAGCTAATGGCCGCCTCCCCGTCAAATGCCGTGTGAACCTCGTGCCCCGCGATCTGAAGCAGGAGCGTGAGGCTCTCGACAGCGTCGTGGTTGTCGTCGGCGAGGAGAATGCGGCGCGGCTTACTGGCCCGCACTGGCCCGGGACTTACCGCCGCGGCCGCCGCCGCGGTGGCGACTACCGGTAGCTTCAAGGCGAACTCGCTGCCGTGTCCGATGCCCTCGCTTCGGGCCGTGATCGTTCCGCCGTGAAGCTCCACGAGCTGACGGACCAGAGTAAGGCCGATGCCGAGACCTCCTTGCTGCTCGAACGAACGATCCACTTGCGTGAAAAGGTCGAAGATCTCCGTGAGCCTCGCAGGCGGGATACCTATGCCGTTGTCCTTGACGGCCACCTCGAGGAGGCGGGCGCTTGCGGCGGCCGTGAGTTCGATCTCTCCACCTGGAGGCGTGTACTTCGTCGCGTTTGAGATGAGGTTGGTGAGCACTTGGACGAGGCGTTGTCGGTCCGCCTCCAACTCGACGGGCTCCATCGGCACGCTCACCCGTAGGTTGTGTCCTTGAGCCTGTATCGCCTCACGGCAGGCATCCACTGAGGCCTCGACAATCTCAGCAAGCGCAACGCGCTGTCGACGCAGTTCCAGCACGCCGCGCGAAATGCGGGACACGTCGAGCAGGTCGTCGACGAGTCGGGCCATTTGCGCCACTTGGCGGTCGATGATCTCGATAGGGCGCCTGAGGCGCGGGTCCGTGGGACCTTTGAGCATCAGGTAATGGGCGGCATTTCGTACGGGCCCCAACGGATTGCGTAGCTCGTGGGCGAGGATCGCGAGGAACTCGTTCTTGCGACGTTCGGCCCCAGCGCGCTCCTCCTCCATGCGCTTCTGATCCGTGATGTCGCGCGCGATCTTCGATGCCCCGATGATCCGGCCCGACGCGTCCTTCACCGGCGACATCGTGAGCGATATGTCGAACATGTGGCCGTCCTTGGCGCGGCGCACCGTCTCGTAGTGCTCGATGGGTTCGCCCCGCCGCACACGCTCGAGGATCCGGTGCTCTTCCTCGAGGCGGTCGGGCGGAATGATGATGTCGATCGGCTTTCCGACCGCCTCCGCCGCGGTGTAACCGAATACCCGCTCGGAGGCCGGATTCCAGCTGGTGATGATCCCCTCGAGCGTGCAGCTGACGATCGCGTCGTCGGACGACGCGATGATCGCCCTCGCGTAGGCGCATTCCTCCTCAGCTAACCTTTGGTCGGTGACGTCAATGCAGAAGCCGATGTAGCCGGCGAACTCGCCGCCCGGGCCGTCGAACGGGATGCCGTTGTCCAGCACCCAGCGGTACTTTTGGTCGTAACGCTTGAGCCGGTACTCCATCGAGAAGGGCCGCCGGGTGTCGATGCCGGTGTCGTAGGTCTCGAGGCAGCGGTTGCGATCTTCGGGGTGAAGGTTCTCCGCCCAGCCGTAGCCCAGCTCCTGCTCCATCGTGCGGCCCACGAAATCGAGCCACGGCTTGTTGAACCAAGTGCAGGGCTTGTTCGTGCCGCAAATCCAGATCAGAACGGGGGCGGCGTCGGCCATGCGCCGGAACCATTGCTCTGTACCCGCGATTTTCTTCACGGCCTCCACTATGCGCCGATCAAGTCCGCCGCACGCTTGGTGTGCCCGGAATGACAGCCTCGAAGACCCGACTCACGACCACGCCGATGGAAGAAGGCCGAAGGCCATCGGGATCCACTTCGTTGATCTGGTGTGGCAGGAACGACCCGGGTTGATGAACGAGTATTTGCCGGGGGGAATGCGCCCCATTTCGTGGAACTAGGGAGGTAACTGCGACCACGAGAGGATACACCCCCTCGAGTGAAACGCCACACTCTTGGAAGGGTGGGACATTCTCGGTAATGCCTTCCTCGGTTCGAGGCGGGCGGTCCGCTCGCCGCGCTCCACAGGGGTGGCCACGGTAGGTCAAACGCTCGATCGTAAGTTACACTCCGCCAAAGCGCGGAGGGGACGCGGAGATCGCGCAGTTTGATCCTCGGGCCTTGCCAGCCTTTTTGTTTTTGTGGTGCGAGGGAGGGTAGCGAGCAGTGACGAGACGAGGGCTGGGCACGCCCGGGAGGCCCGCGCTGTGATCGAGTGCGGCAAGCACAGGGACGAGCGAGCAGGGCTCGCTCCCAGGTGAGCCGGCTCCTCACGCGCCTCTTCGACTTTCTCTCTACCGCGGGCCCGCCCGTCCGGTCGGACGCGATCTTCGTGTTCGCCGGCCGTTCGGAGCGCAAGCGATATGGCCTCGAGCTCTATAAGAGAGGGCTCGCCCCTGTCCTGATCCTGAGCGTGGCGCGATTTGAATGGCGGCGCTTCCCCGAACTCGGTCTGCCCGATAATGGCGGGCTGACGCGGCTGGTGGAGGAGACCTATTACAGACACCGCCATTTTTTCGTGACGGTCGGTCCCGAGGGGGCGTTCGCGCGATTTGTTCCGACTAAATTCCTGGGTACGCGCCGTGAGGCGCTGGGCTTGGCCGAGGAGGTCCGCGCGAAGGGGTACCGCTCCATCCTCGTTGTCTCGACCTCGGTCCATCTCCGCCGGACGCGCCTCGCGCTTAGGCGAGCGCTCGGGGAGCTTCCCGTGCACGTCGCCTATACGGCGGTGCCCGAGGGCGAATCGGGTATTCGACGAGACGGCTGGTCGCGATCCGCGGCGGGCTGGAGCTATGTCACGGGCGAACTGCTCAAGCTCGCGCTTTACCGGCTTCTTCCCGGATGAGGTCCGGCGCGGCCCATCGAGCATGGATCTCCTGGATCGTTGCATAAGTGAGGGTCGACGTGGGGGTCTCGCGCTGGTTTCAGCTAAGATGCGGCAGCAATGATCGGTTCATTCTGAGCTTGAAGCTTCCGCGCGTGTTGGGCGGGCGCGCGACCCGAGCCCTTCCGGGGGTCGGAGGCCGAGCGCGCAGCCTCTTACGCCGGGTCCAAATTCAGGACGTAATATGACGACCACTTTGGATCATCCGCGCGCCGGCGGCTCGGAGATGGGGGCGCAGCCGAAGCTGAGCCAAGAGCCGCCACCAGCTCGGTCCAGGAATTGGCCGTCCGCTCTCTGGCGCCGCAAGTCCACGATCATCGCGACGCTTTCCATCGTCGCCATCCTGCTGCATCTGGCGCTCCGCTTCGGGTTCCAGACCACTCCGGGCACTTACCAGATTCCGTTGCTGGCCACCCTCGCTCTCGGCGGCCTGCCGCTTCTCTATGACCTTGTTCGGAAGCTCCTGAAGCGGGAATTCGGCTCCGATCTGCTGGGTGGCCTTTCCATCATTACTTCCATCCTGTTGGGTGAATACTTGGCGGGCTCGATCATCGTCTTGATGCTCGCTGGAGGTGAAGCGTTAGAGAGCTACGCGTTGCGCAGCGCCTCTTCGGTGCTGGCCGCTCTGGCCAAACGGATGCCTTCGATCGCCCACCGGAAACGCGCGGCGGAGACGCAGGATGTTGCTCTGGCGGAGATCGCCGTGGGTGACACCCTCGTGATCTATCCGCATGAGATCTGTCCGGCGGATGGCGTGGTCAGCGAGGGCCATGGGGTGATGGATGAATCCTATCTCACGGGTGAGCCGTTCAAGATCACAAAGATCCGCGGCGCGACGGTGATCTCGGGCGCGATCAATGGCGAGTCGGCCCTGACCATTCGCACGACCCTACGCGCGGCGGACTCGCGCTACGCGAAGATCATGGCAGTTATGCGCGAGTCCGAGGCCAAGCGCCCGCGGCTGCGGCGGCTCGGTGATCAACTGGGCGCCATCTATACTCCGGTGGCCCTGATCGTGGCGCTCCTGGCCTGGGTGATTAGTGGTGAATCGATCCGCTTCCTTGCGGTGTTGGTGATCGCCACGCCCTGCCCGCTGCTTCTCGCCATCCCGATCGCCATCATCGGTTCGATCTCCCTCTGTGCCCGCAGGGCGATCATCGTCAAGAGTCCCGTCGTGCTCGAGCAGATTGCCGGATGTCGGACCGCGATCTTCGACAAGACCGGAACGCTCACATACGGCGAGCCAAAGCTGACGGAGCGGCTCATCGCCCCCGGATTCGCGGAACGGCAGCTGCTGACCCTTGTGGCTAGCCTGGAGCGCTACTCCAAGCACCCGCTGGCCCGAGCCATCGTCGAGGCGGCGAAGGAGGACGCGATCCAGCTCCCGGAGGCCACGGAGGTGGACGAACAGCCCGGCCAGGGACTGCGCGGAACCGTTTCCGGCCATCAGGTGCAGATCACGAGCCGCAGCAAGCTCACGGAAGAAGGGCTCGCTGGCGCCGATCAGCTCCCCCCGGTCGGCGGCGGACTCGAGTGCGTGGTGGCGATCGACAATCGTTACGCGGCGGCCTTGCGCTTTCGTGACGCGCCCCGTGCGGAGAGCCTTTCCTTCGTGAAGCATCTGGGCCCCAAACACCAGTTCCAGCGGGTGATGATCGTGTCCGGAGATCGCGAGTCCGAAGCCAGGTACCTGGCCGATCAAGTCGGCATCACCGAGATCTACGCCCAGAAGAGCCCAGAAGACAAACTTGCCATCGTCCGCAAGGAAACAGCGGCCGCCAAGACGCTCTACGTGGGCGATGGCATCAATGACGCACCGGCCATGATGGCCGCCACGGTCGGCATGGCGATTGGACAGAACAGCGACGTCACCGCCGAAGCGGCCGGCGTCGTGATCATGGATAACTCCCTCAAGAAGGTCGACGAATTCATGCACATCAGCCGCCGGATGCGCTCCATTGCCCTCCAGAGCGCGGTGGGTGGCATGGCGCTGAGCGTCGTCGGCATGGTCTTCGCAGCCACCGGGCACTTAAGCCCGGTGAGCGGCGCCATCACCCAAGAAGTCATCGACATTTTGGCCGTGCTGAACGCCTTGCGGGCCGCGTTTCCTCCCAAATCGATTCATGACCTTTGAGGCACTCTGAGATCACGAGGTGATTCATTGGGACAAACAAGAGCACAGACTTTGAACCCGGACGAACTGAGGACGATGGATTTCTACTGGCGCGCCGCCAATTACCTGTCCGTGGGCCAGATCTATCTTCGCGACAACCCACTCCTTCGCGAGCCACTCCTGCACCGGCATCTCAAGCCACGGTTGCTTGGCCATTGGGGAACGACCCCGGGCCTGAACTTCATCTGCGCGCACCTGAACCGGGTCATTCGGCAGCACGATTTGAACATGATCTGCCTGTTCGGGCCGGGCCACGGCGGCCCTGCGGCGATCGCCAACGCTTACCTGGAGGGGACCTATAGCGAGGTGTATCCGGACGTGTCCCTGGACGAACCCGGAATGAAGCGTCTGTTCGAGCAGTTCTCCTTCCCCGGAGGCGTCCCCAGCCACGTTGCGCCGGAGACCCCCGGTTCCATCCACGAAGGTGGCGAACTTGGCTATTCGCTGTCACACGCCTATGGTGCGGCGTTCGACAATCCCGATCTCATCGTCACATGCATCATCGGCGACGGTGAGGCGGAGACCGGTGCGCTCGCGACGAGCTGGCACTCGAACAAGTTCTTGAGCCCCGCACGCGATGGTGCCGTGCTGCCAATCCTGCACCTGAACGGCTACAAGATTTCGGGGCCAACGGTGCTCGCCCGCATCCCGCGGCGCGAGCTTGAACAGCTGCTCCGGGGCTATGGATTCGAACCCCATTTCGTGGAGGGAGCCGAACCAGCCGCGATGCACGAGCAAATGGCTGCGACCCTGGAGCGCATTGTCGATGCGCTGAAGGGTTTCCAGCTCGCGGCGCGCGCCAACGGTGCCCTCACCCGCCCACGCTGGCCGATGATCGTCCTCAACAGTCCGAAGGGTTGGACGGGCCCGAAGGTGGTCGATGGGCTTCCGGTCGAGGGCACCTTCCGCTCCCATCAGGTTCCGATAAGCGAAATGGAGCGCCCTGAGCACGTCGGCCTGCTCGAGGCGTGGATGAGGAGCTACCGGCCGGAAGAACTGTTCGACGCACAGGGGCGGCCGATTGCCAAGCTCCGAGAGTTCGCGCCGAAGGGGGCGCGCCGCATGAGCGCAAACCCGCACGCAAACGGAGGCATTCTGCTACGCGACCTCGAGGTCCCGGACTTCCGTCGCTATGCGGTCGACGTGCCAAGTCCTGGTTCGACCCTAGGGGAGGCCACGCGGGTGCAGGGTGAGGTTATCCGCGACGTCATCAAGCGCAACCCAACAAATTTCAGAATTTTCAGCCCCGACGAGACTTCGTCCAACCGTTGGGCGGCGGTATTCGAGGTTACCGACCGCGCGTCCATGGCCGAGATCGTCGAGAGCGACGAGCACGTGGCACAGAATGGCCGGGTCATGGAAATGCTGAGCGAGCATCAGTGCCAGGGATGGCTCGAGGGCTACCTGCTAACGGGCCGTCACGGGTTCTTCTCCTGCTACGAAGCATTCATCCACATCGTCGACTCGATGTTCAATCAGCACGCCAAGTGGTTGAAGGTCACCCGCCACATTTCCTGGCGGCGCCCGATTGCATCACTGAACTACCTCCTCACCTCCCACGTCTGGCGCCAGGACCACAACGGCTTCAGCCATCAGGATCCGGGATTCATCGACCACGTCGTAAACAAGAAGGCGGAGGTCATTCGTGTCTACCTGCCCCCAGATGCCAATACCCTTCTCTCGGTGACCGATCACTGCCTGCGTAGCCGCAACTGCGTGAACGTGATCGTCGCGGGCAAGCAGCCCGGGCTCCAGTGGCTGACGATGGACGAGGCGATCAGGCACTGCGCCCTGGGCGTCGGGATCTGGGAGTGGGCGAGCAGCGACAAGGGCTCAGAGCCCGACGTCGTTCTGGCATGCTGCGGCGACGTCCCCACGCTCGAGACTCTCGCGGCTGTCGACCTCCTCCGTTCGCTCGCCCCGGATCTCAAGGTGCGCGTCGTCAACGTCGTGGATCTCATGCGGCTCCAGCCGGCGATTGAACATCCGCATGGACTCAGCGACAAAGATTTCGACGCGCTCTTCACACAGGACAAGCCGATCATCTTTGCTTTCCACGGCTATCCTTGGCTGATTCATCGCCTAACCTACCGACGTACGAACCATGGAAACCTCCACGTGCGCGGATATAAGGAGGAGGGCACGACGACGACTCCATTCGATATGACAGTGCTCAACGATCTCGACCGCTTCCATCGCGTGATCGACGTCGCCGAACGCGTGCCTTGCCTCGCTACGCGCGCCGAGCAGATTCGGCAAGCAATGCATGAGAAGCTCGCCGAGCATCGTGCCTATATCAGGACGCACGGCGACGACATGCCGGAGATACAGCACTGGAGATGGACGCGGTGAGGCGAGTTCTCGTTCTCAACAGCGGCTCGAGCACACTCAAGTGGGCGCTGCTCGATGCGACTGACGAGTCCACGTTGGCGGGAGGTACCGTGTCATGGACCGGTGCCGGGGAGGTGCGACGCATCGAGCAGATCCGCGCCGTGTTGCATGACGTTCCCGAGTTCGACGCAGTTGGCCATCGCATCGTCCATGGCGGAACACGTTATCGCGAGACGATGGTCGTAGATGAGCGTGTCCGAGCGGACCTCGAGGCGCTGGTCGAGTTGGATCCCGTTCACATGCGGTCTGCGCTGGTATGCATAGATGCCGCCAGGGCGCAGGCCCCCGCCGTGCCGCAGTTCGTGGCATTCGACACGGCATTTCATTCTACGCTCCCGGCGGCGGCCGCCGGCTACGCCCTGCCCTTCGAGTGGACTGAGCGGTGGGATCTTCGGCGGTTTGGTTTCCATGGCCTGAGTGTCGCCTACTCGGCACAGCGTGCCCGTGAGCTGACCGGGGGGGTGGTACCGCGTCTTATCGTTTGCCACTTAGGCAGCGGATGCTCCGTCTCGGCCGTAGCCGAAGAACGCTCGGTCGATACAACCATGGGATTCAGCCCGCTCGAGGGACTCATGATGGGGACCCGTTCCGGCTCAGTCGACCCGGGCCTGCTCCTCTATCTCCAGCTCCAGCACGGGGTGACTGCCGCCGAGATGTTCGAAACGCTGACCACACGCTCCGGCTTGCTCGGTGTCTCGGGCGTGTCAGCGGATCTCCGGGAGGTGCTCAGCGCCGCGGAGGCCGGCTCGTCCCGCGCGGCCCTCGCGTATGAACGCTTTGTCCTGAGTGTAAGACGCGCCGTCGGTGCCATGACGAGCGTCCTCGCCGGATTAGACGTCCTGGTGTTCACTGGTGGTATCGGAGAACACAGCAGCCGGGTTCGTCGTGATGTGGCCTCCGCGCTTTCGTTCGCGGGCACGCAGGTGGACGATGATAAGAACCGGGCCGCTGTTCCTGACGTAGACATTGCCCGGCGCGACTCAGACGTGCGAATACTCGTCGTTCGTGCGCGCGAGGACTTGGTCATTCTTCGAGAGATGCTCCGGTGCGCGGAGACGATCCGCACAAGGTCCCAGCCTGTTAAGTAGACGGTTGAACAGGGCGGTGGCACGCAATCCACCGCAAATGTTGCCAAACCCGCGAGGAGGTAGAAGGGTGAAGGTGAAGCCCGCGTTTCTATGCCTGCTGCTCCTCGGTGTCGTTTCGTCCCTTCTCCAAGTCCGAAGCTCCCAGGCGGTGCCCGCCTTTGCCCGGCGCGAGGGGGCCAAATGCCAGACGTGCCACTTCCGTCTGCCTGAGCTCAATGAGGACGGCCACTCCTACATCCGGCGCGGCCTTAGAGAGGAACGCGGAGGGATGGCGCCGCAGACGGGCATGGATATGGGGAAGAAAGAGCCGGCGAAGACTCCGGTCGCATCTACCGATCGTCCTCTGGGAGAAGCCCTGCCGCTGGACTGGAAGAATTACCTGACCGTCATGGGGCACCATACGTACGAAGCACACAGTCGTGCGAGGGCCGGGTTCCACTCAGGCATGATCGATGGCTGGATCGGCGGGCCACTAGA
>JBGPMG010000034.1:0-16781 GCA_041486815.1 Candidatus Eiseniibacteriota bacterium
CGCCCTGCAGGTTTCCGCCGCGACGCCTGAGATCGAGCGCGCCCCCCGTGCCGTAGACCGCCTTGCCGGTGATCGTCGGGTCGAGCGCGGACGTCTCGGGGTCGATGATCGAGCCCACGAACGATCCCTGCGCGTTGAAATCGCGGTTCTTGGAATTCAGATCGAAATCGAGGCCGGTCGTGTAGGCCTCGCGGGAAGCGAAGTCCGCCGCAACCTGCGACGCACCAGCAGCTGCGAATTGATCCCGGTTCGCGGTGTTCAGGACCGCCGTCTGCATCACATTGAACCGGTGCCGCCCGCCCGCGAACTCCTTGCCCATGCGCGTGACGAAGTATCTCGAGAGCCGCGATCCGTTCTTGAAGAGATTGTGGGCCTGGCCTTCGGCGGTCAGATCGGTCGAGGCGGCGAGCGCCGCCAACGACACGCCGCCGAAGGTCTTTCCCGTGACCTTCGCCGCGTACCGGATACGAGAATTCTCATCGCCGGTTCCGATGCGGCGGGAGTAGAAGAGATTGAAATCGGGGTGCTGGAAAAACCGATTTCCCTCAACGAAGAACGGGCGCTTCTCCTCGTAGAACGTTTCGAACGGCGAGAGGTTGAGCGTCGCCGGGTCGGCTTCCACCTGTCCGAAATCGGGCTGCACCGTCGCGTTCAACGTCAGGTCGGCCGTGATCCCGCTCTTGAGATCGGCCCCGAAATTCTGGGAGCCGCTGATGTGGTCGTCGGGCCCCTCCATCGCGGGATCGGTCGATCGCTGCACGAAGTAGGGCAGCACCTCGACCTGGCGAGGCGGCCGGACACCCTCGAGCCCGGTCAGCGTGCCGAAGTGGCTGACCATTCCGTGCGCCGTACGATCCCAGATGACCCAGCCCGTGTCTTCGCCCCGTCCCTGCATGTAGCGATAGATCTGGAGTCCCCATGTCATCGAGGAACCGGTCCGGTATCGGATCGCGGAAAACGGAATCCTGATCTCGGCGTACCAACCGTTCTCGTCCCGCGAGGTCTCGGCTTCCCAGACCGCGTCCCAATCGTCATCGCGATCGCCGTCGTTGTAGATGTAGCTGTCGAGCTGGACGCCGAGCGGATTCACCCGGAAGTTGTAGCCCGTCGTCCGATCGAAGTAGGGATCGATGTAGATGCTGACCAAGTCGGAGTTCGAATCGCGATCGCGGCGTGAGAGCTTGGCGGAGATCTTGGAAGGATCCCGCTCGAGGCATGCGACGGCGAAGTAGACCGCAGCGTCGTCGTAGGCGACCTTGAAGATCGTCTCCTCGGATGGGATCGCTCCGCGGTCGGGATCCCACACGCGGAATCCGCGGCCCGGCTCGATCTGCTTCCACGCCGTGTCGTCGAGCTTTCCGTCCAGCCGAACCTCTCCGCCTCCGTTCAGCCGGTGGGCGCGAATCGAAGGGACAGCCGCCTTGCGGCCATCGGCGCTGTCGGCCCCGGCCGATCCGATGCTCTCGAGGGTGAAGCCTTCGAACGCGGCGGCGGGGGAGACCCAGAGTCCCGCGCTGCACGCGGAAACGATTAGCCCGAGCCGGATGTGCTTATACCACATCAGCTTATACTCCTCTCACGGTCTCTGCGGCGGAACGTCGATTCGATCCGGGTGGGGGGGCTCCCGATCCATACGCACCTGATGGCGCATTCGTTTCGACACGCCGTGCGGGCAAAGCGTTGGAAGTCTATCCATCGGAGGCGAGCGAGTCGAGGCACCCCGTCACGAAGTCCTCCGCTTGTGACGATGAACTGTATACTTGGGGTTCGCCGTCGACAGTCCGAATTTCATCCCCCTTTTCACGGGATCACTCATGCTCTGGCTCATTCTTGTCGTGATCGCGCTGGCGCTCGTGCTCGCCGTGCCGCCACTCAGGCGGTTGGTGGCGACCCGCTGGCTCATGCCCGTGCTCGCCGGCACTCTCCCCCGGATGGGAGAGACCGAGCGGATCGCGCTCGAGGCGGGCACGGTCTGGTGGGAGGCCGAGCTCTTCTCGGGGCGGCCGCGGTGGCGGAACCTCCTCGACTTTCGCCCGAAGGCGCTGACCGAGCGGGAGCGGGCGTTTCTCGACGGTCCGGTGAACGAGCTCTGCCGGATGATCGAGGACTGGGACGTGGTCCGCGGCGGCGATCTTCCGCCCAAGGCGTGGGAGTTCCTCAAGAAGCAGCGGTTCTTCGGCATGATCATTCCGGAAGAGTTCGGCGGCCTCGGCTTCTCGGCCCTCGCGCACTCCGCGGTGATCGTGAAGCTCTCCAGCCGGAGCGTCACCGCGGCCGTAACCGCCATGGTGCCCAACTCGCTCGGGCCTGCGGAGCTACTACTTAGGTACGGGACCGACGCGCAAAAGCGCCACTATCTCCCCAGGCTTGCTACCGGCGATGAGATTCCCTGCTTCGCGCTCACGGAGCCCGAGGCGGGGAGCGACGCGACCGCCCAGCTGAGCACGGGGATCGTCTGCCGCGGAACCTACGAGGGGCGCGAGATACTCGGAATGCGCCTCCATTGGAACAAGCGGTATATCACGCTCGCCCCCGTGGCCACCGTCCTCGGCCTCGCGTTTCGGCTCCGCGATCCCGACCGGCTGCTCGGCGGGGAGGAAGATCTTGGAATTACCTGTGCCCTCCTGCCGGCGCACCTGCCTGGGATTCGAATCGGGGAGCGCCACGACGCGCTGGGGGTGCCGTTTCAGAACGGCCCCACCTACGGAGACAACGTATTCGCTCCGCTCGACTTCATCATCGGGGGCCCCGCCATGGCCGGCAAAGGCTGGCGGATGTTGATGGACTGCCTGGCCGCGGGCCGGGGAATCTCACTCCCCTCCCTCTCCGTCGGCGCATCGCAGTTGGCGGCGCGCGCGACGAGCGACTACGCGAGCGTGCGCGAGCAATTCGGACTCCCGATTGGGCGCTTCGAGGGAATTGAAGAGCCGCTGGCGCGGATCGCGGGACAGACCTATCTGATGGACGCGGCGCGAACGCTCACGGCGGGCGCGATCGATGCGGGTCAGCAGCCCGCCGTCATCTCGGCGATCGTGAAGCGCTACCTGACCGAAGGGATGCGCGCCGTCGTGAACGACGCCATGGATATCCAAGCGGGCGCCGCGGTCTGCCGTGGCCCGCGGAACATCCTCGCGGGGGCGTACGCGTCGGTCCCGATCGGAATCACCGTGGAAGGGGCGAACATTCTCACCCGGTCGCTCATCGTCTACGGACAGGGGGCGATCCGCTGTCATCCGTTCATCCAGGAGGAGATGCGCGCGATCGCCGCTCGGGACCTGGCGGCGTTCGACCGCGCCTTCTTCGGACACGTCGGGCACGTCCTCCGGACCGCGATCCGCGCCAAGTGGCTCGCGTGGACCGGCGGCCGGCTGGGGCCGCGACCGGTGGGCGGCCCCGCGGGCCCACTCTTCGGGAAACTCTCGCGCTACAGTGCCGCCTTCGCGCTGGTCTCGGACGCTGCCATGGCCACGCTCGGTGGGACGCTCAAGCGCCGCGAGCGGCTGAGCGGCCGGCTCGCGGACGCGCTCGCGTGGATGTACCTTGGTTCGGCGGCACTCAAGCGATTCGTTGACGACGGTCAGCCCGCGAGGGACTTGCCCTTCGTCCGGTGGTCGGCGGCGCACGCGTTCCATGAGATCGAAACCGCGCTTCGGGGCGTCCTCGACAACCTGCCGAATCGCCCGGCGGCGTGGGCACTTCGCCTCGCGATCTTTCCGTTCGGCGCCCGGCTCCGAGGGCCGAACGATCGCCTGAGCGCGGCGGTCGCGCGGAGTGTGCTCACAGATCGCGCCGCCCTCGAGCATTTGACCGCGGACATCTTCATTCCGCCGCCGGAAGAGAACGGGCTCGGAAAGCTCGAGGCGGCCCACCGGAAGATCACGGCCGCGGCCCCGATCGAGCAGAAGATCAAGCAGGCCCTTCGCGCGAGGAAGTTGAAGGAGAAGGAAGGAGACGCCCTCTTCGAATCGGCGCTTCGCGCCGGCGTGATCACCGAGGCGGAGCGTTGCCAGGTGCGCGAGGCCGCCGCGGTGCGGCGCGATGTGATCCAGGTGGACGCCTTCGAGGCCGCGGAGTACAAAGCGCTCCAGCGATAGCCCAGCTCTCTTCCGTACGCGCGAGCCGTCTCCCGCCTTACTGGCTCCGCGCCAACCGCTCCCGCGCCATCGTCAACCCGAGGTACGCGCCTTCGTTCCCCGCGGTCTTTGCCCGCTGAGACGCCTCGTCCAGAAGCGCGACCGCCCGGCCCCGATCCGATACGATCGACGCCGCGAGGTCCGAGGCGACGTCGGGCGACCACGCCATTTCGTGCTCGGAGGTGGCGCCCGACAGGAGGTCGAACGGCGCGCGGTGCTCCAACCAACCGTTGTCGTCCGTGTTGATCGGTCCCGGTCCCGCGGTCGCGGCGACGCGGTCGAGCCGTCCTCGGTAGTAGCGCAGGAGGTCCGCCAGCGAGCCCACACCAACCCGCGCGAGATCGCGCGCGACTTCCGGGCGATTCCATGCCGCCGCAAGGCGATCCAGGTCGAGCGGGACCTCGCGGTCGGGGGAGGCGAGGATGATGAGGTCGGCCGAGCTGTCGACGAAGAAGAGCTGCCCGTGGCGGAACCGGCCCGCGAGGGTGCGGAAGATCGTCTGGAGGGTCGCGGGCGAAGTTTGATAACACTGCACCCATTGGCAGAAAATACCGTTGGGCCTGAGCTTCGAGGCGGCCGTCCGGTAGAAGTCCCGCGTGAAGAGGTCCGCCATCCCCGCGATCCAAAGATTCGAGGGCTCGGAGATGATCACATCGTAGGCGCGCCGCGTGGAGCGGAGGTAGGTCCCCGCGTCTTCGATCAAGAGACGGCTCCTCGGGTCCGCGAGTGGATCCCCCGCGTCCGCCCGGAACTGGGGGGCGGCCTCGATGACCGCGTCCTCCAGCTCGATCGTCAGCGCGCCCCGTATCGGATGCGTCAGCACGGCGTGCGTCGTGACCCCGCTCCCGTAGCCTACGACGCAGACGTCCTTTCCCTCCTGCGTGAGGAGTAGCGGGAGCTGCCCGACGAGCACCTGCTGGGCCATGTCCTCCCCGACCCCCGTCGTCGCATCCGTCTTCCCGTTGATGAGGAGCGCGCGCCTCTTGCCGGACTCGATCACAGTGACCGCCGCCGACCGCCCCTCCTTATAAAACAGGAGGCGCTCAATCTTGGGCGACCTGCCGACCGCGTCGATCGTCCGGTGCGTCAGCGATTCCCCGCCGAACCAGTGTGATCTCAAGAGCCGGATCAGTCCGAGGCTCATCCGCTCCGCGTTCCAGGTTGGCACGGCGAACGTCGCGAACGCCACGGTCGCCGCGGCAAGGCACCCCGCGGCGTAGCCCCGGAACATAAGGACGCCCTCGCCCGCGAGGAGGGCCACGGTTCCGATACCGGCATTGATGCAAGCGGCGAGCAGGATCGAGCGAAGTGATCCAATCCACGGGATCAGGAGGAACGCGGTCAGGAGCGATCCCGCGATGGAGCCGATCGTATTCGCCGCGTAGATGGTCCCGACCGAAGCGCCGGCTTCGCGGCGCTTGAGCTGATAGACGGCGACCGCCGTGGGGAAGAGCGCTCCGAGAACGAGCGCGGCGGGAAGGATGATCCGCGCGGCGATCCACACCTCGCCCAAGAGAAGCCGCCACGTGCTCCCCATCGAACCCGCGATCGCGGTCGCTTCCCAATGCGGGAGGCTGTTGAACTGGAGGCTCCCCAATGCGACGGCCGCCGCCAGCAGCCCCTGGAGAATTCCGAATAGGGCGACCGGCGCCTTGACGTGCCGGAGAAGGCGCACGGCCGCCGCGGCGCCCAGCGCGATTCCAACCAAGTAGATCGCGAGAATCGCGGAGAAGGCGTAGACCATCCCACCGAACGGAACCGCGAGAATGCGGGTCCAGGCGACCTCATAGAGGATCGCCGTGAATCCCGAGATCGCGAAGGCCGGGAGAATCCATTTAGCGAAGGCCGGTGCTTCCCGCGTGAGGCCCGCCGGCACGACGCCGCCAGGGTCGGATGCGAGCCGCGCCGCCATCCCGTCCGTCGAGGGAGCTGGTGGCGCCGGGGGGCGGGCGAAGAGGATCGCGGCCACGACCGAGAGGTCGATGGCCGCGGCGACGGCAGCGGCTTTCCACAAGCCAAGCGCGGGGATCGCGAGGAAGCCCGCCGCCACCACCCCCGCGACCGCGCCCGCCGTGTTGACCGCGTAGAGCCTGGCCACCGAGGGTCCCGATCCCTTGGGGTCGCGGCGCGCGAAGTCGGAGACCAAGAGCGGCAGCGTTGCGCCCATCGCGATGGTCGGCACGAGGAGCGCGGCGAAGAGCACCAGAAACCGGAGGAACAGGAACGCCGCTCCGTGCCCGAGGAAGAGGGCGTTCAGAGAGGCGAAAATCGGGCGTGCGGCGAGATAGGCGAGCGGACTCAAGAGCCCCAGCGCCGCTACGACCAACTCGAGCCGCGCGTAGAAGAGGAGCGGCTCTCGGGTGCGGGCGGCGAGGCGCCCGCCGAACGCGGCGCCGATGCCGAGCCCTCCAAGAAACGCGGCAACAACCGTGGAGACGCCGTAGATCGAGTTTCCGAGCAGGAACGAAAGGTACTTCGACCAGACGATTTCGAGCATCAGCCCCGCAGCTCCCGACGCAAAGAAACAGGCGTATAGGAGTGGGCGCCGGGCCGATGCCGCGGCGGGGGGCCTGTGTTCCGTTGGAGACGCCGCCCTCCCCATCGCTCGATTCGGTAACGGCTTGCGGCTCCTTCTGGTACGGGGCATCGGAATATGCTATACTACTATCCTTACGGCGTGGGCCGGGAACGGGCCCTCGCACCAAACGCAGATCGCAGCGTTCCCGAATTCTTCTCAGAGAGACAGTTCGGAGACCCGCGCCCATTACCGCTCATCCTCGACCTGGGTCCTCGTCCCTCCTCCGGCTTTCGTTGGCCTCGGGCGCGATTTTCCTCGGGGTGACCATCTGGGGGGCGTCTGGTTCAGCTGCGCCGCTCACAGGCGCGCAGCCCTCGGAACAGCTCCCGCACGGCGTTTACCGCACCGACCCGATGGGCGAGAACCCGACCGGCCGTGCTTCGCGGTCTCCCCGCCGCCCGCTACTTCCGGCTCCACCGCTCGAAGAGGTCTACGTGTTCCAAGACAGCCTCGACGGGCTATCCATTGATGACCAGGGAGGGTGGACCCACTACGACAACTCGGGCGGGCCCACCGCGTGGCATATCGACACCTTCCAGGGGTGTACGGGCCACGCGTGGTGGTGCGGGATGGTGGACTCGACCTGGATCTACGATACCAACAGAGCCGGATACGACAACAGCTGGACCCAGATCCTTGGAAACTCCGTCAATTTGAGCGGGATCGCGCCCGGCACCGTTGTCACCCTCTCGTTCGATTACCGGATCAAGGCCGAGCCGGGCTATGACTACGGCTATGTCCGGGTCTCCGATTTGACGGAACTCTATTTGGGCCTGGGCCAGTTCACGGGGGATATGCCCGGCGGGGGCGTGTGCGGCACCTACTCGGTCGTAATTCCAGAGTCGACCTGGACTGGGTGGAACAACTATCTGGGTGGTAAGCCGACTCCATTCAGCTTCGTGTTCACGAGCGATATCACCCATTCGTCCGCGGATGGGCTCTATCAGGGCGACGGATGGATCATCGACAACGTCACGGTCACGGCGGGCGCGGTAACGAAGTTCTCCGACGACATGGAGAGCGGGATGGGGTCCTGGACCCGGACCACGCTCCCGCCGGTCGGCGACTACTTCAACATCAACAGCAACGTTTCCACCCAAGATCTCTGCACGGACAACCGGACGAACGTATGGGTCGACTGGGACCCGGTGGTTTTCTCCCTGGTTCCGAGGCTGGACGATAGGCTCATCACGCCCGCAGTCAAGGTCAACCGCTCCTCCCAGGTGCTGGTCGCGTTCGACATTTATCGGAATCTCCCGCTCGACGCCTGTTTCTATTACAGCCTCAACTACCGAAGTCGAAACATCGGGGATCCGACGTGGACGGCGTGGAAGGATCCGACCGGTCTTCTCTACTACGGATCGAGCAACGACTGGATTCGTCAGAAAGTGACTTTGCCGGAGGCTGCCGGCAAGGATTCAGTCGAGGTCATGTTCATCGTGAAGGACTACGGCCCAATCTTCTGCGGCGGCTCGACCTCTTTCGCCAACGTCTACCCGTTTTTCGACAACGTGGCCATCGGAATCAGGGCAACCACCCCTCCGGTTTTCATCCCGCGGGACTTGGATCTGTTCAATGACACGTTCCGAACGACCGCGTTTTTCGGGAACGACAACTTCAATACGCCTCTCGGCGACAGCGCGGTGGTTCAGGTCAGCACGAGCCGCGGCTACAAGACCGGCTTCATGTTCTACCGGTTCAACAACGGCTCCTGGAGCTCCGTGGCGCTTCAGCAGTCCGCTCCCGCACTCCCGACCTATCGATTTGCGGACGTGCCGGCGGGCGCCTACCCGGCCGGCACAAGCCTCCAGTACTACTTCGCCGTGACCGACAGCGCCGACTCGATCGCGTATCTGCCCACGAAGGCGCCGCAGACCCAGACCTATTTCTCGGCTTCGATTCTTCCGCTCAAGACGGCCATGAACCCGGCGCTCGGCTGCACCGATAGCCTCGCGCAAATCCTCTTCGTCAACAACAACGCGGGACGCGAGACGGAAGCCACCATCGCGAAGGCGCTGACGGCTCAGGGCTACAAATTTGACACGTGGGAGGTGAATGGGCCGACGAGCGGGGCTGGCAATACGCCGGGCGGCGCCCCCGCCGGGGATCCCTTCTATTTCTGGCCGGGCGCCACCACGAACGACCTGCTTCGTTATTCGACGATCATCTGGCATTCGGGCAGCATCAGCCAGTACAACATCCGCCAACCGGATCAAGCGCTCTTGGAGTCATGGATTCAACAGCCCGGGAAGAACCGGAACCTGTTTGTGATCGGCGACAACACCGCGTGGGAGTTGATCGTCCAGGGCGAGGACTACAACAGCTTCCTCGGCTTTACGATGGGAGCGCAGTATCTCCGAAACCTCTGGGAGAGCTTCCCCCAGGACACGCTGCATCCGGTGATCCAAGGATACGCGGGCTCCCCCACAGCGGGACGGTTCATGCACGCGAACTCCGATTGCCCGCAGATCGAGGACTTCGATCTCCTCACGACCGCGTCCGGTGCGTCGGGGCGCGGGAAGTCGGGCAATTTTCTCAAGTATCCGAACAATTTCGCCGCGGCCACGCGCTTCGCGACCAAATACACCTCGTTCGGATCGGACAGCGCGCGCACCGTCATGATGGCATTCAACTACAACGATATCGAGGAAGCCGGGGAGCGGATTCGGTTCATCAAGAATGTCATGACGGACTACTTCCAGGTTCCGGCCTGCTACTACGCGACCGGAGTCGAGGACGATCCATCCGCGGGAGCACCTGCGTTGCCGAACAAGCTTTTCCAGAATGCGCCCAACCCGTTCAATCCGGAGACTTCGATCCGCTACTCGCTCAGCGTGGCCGGCTGGGCGACGATCCGGGTCTACGGAGTGGGCGGCACTCTCGTCCGGACGCTCGTCAACAAGCACCACGCCGCGGGGATCTATACGGTGCGCTGGGACGGAAAGGACGACTCGGGGCGAAGGCTTTCAAGCGGCGTCTACTTCTACAAGTTGGAGACGGCTTCCGGCGTCAGCGATGCCAAGAAATTGCTGATGTTGAAGTAGAGGTACGTCGCAGCTCTGCCCTCCACGCCCGCGACCACGCGGGCGTTTCTGTTTTGTTCGAGGATCCACCCCCCGATCGAACCGTCAACATTCGGCGACAGATACAAGCGTCACCGAACCAATCGGGACACGGTTGCCCCTGTTCTGGGGACACCCCGGACCAGCGGAACGCCTTTTGCCTAGGGTATGCACGGTGCCCCGATCCTCCGAAATTGGAATCGATTAAGGGCCAAACGGCATGGCGAATTCCGCGGGTGGCACGGGCCTAGCTTCTGTCCCCGGTCCGGATGCGGGGTACAACCGCGTGGATGCGGATGGCCGCATCGATGTGGGGGGTCGTTTCAAAGGAGGTGACCATGGATCGCAGAGAAGTTCGACTCGCAGCTACGACGTTCTCAGGACTCGTGAGCGTCGCGAGTACAGCGCTCTTATTGATCGTGGCGCAGCCGAAGGCCGCGAGCGCGATTGAGGTGATTCCATCCGTTGGGATCACACGATCGGTCGAGAGCGACAACGTGAACAAGCAAGTGGGGCTTGCGCTGCGAAGCTCCATCGTCCCGCACCTGCTCAAATCGGAGATCGGCGGATCGTATCGGTCCGAGAAGCGGAACGCAGGCGCCGTCGAAGCGAAGATGTGGCCCGTTACCGCCTCGCTCTGGCTCACGCCGATCCCCGTGCTCTACGCGGGCGCGGGCGTCGGTTGGTATCACACGACGCTGGAGTACAGGCCGTCTCTCGGGCTCCAGGACCAGACCACACAGGACTTCGGAGTCCATGTCGGGGGTGGAATGAAGATGCCGCTCGCGCCGGGCGTGGCCCTCGACTTCAGCGGACGGTATGTGTTCCTGCAAGATCAGGAGAGCCGTCTCGTACCTCGAAAATTCAATCCGGACTACTGGACGTTGTCGGCCGGATTGGCTCTGGGATTCTGACCCCGCGCCGCCCCTTTTGAGCGTTAGCTGTGAATCGCCCGGCCGTCGACCGCGAGCGCCGCTTCCTTGAGCGACTCGGCGAGCGTGGGATGGGCGTGGGAGGACCGCGCCACGTCTTCGCTGCTCGCGCCGAATTCGATCGCCACGACGGCCTCGGCGATCATGTCGCCGGCGCGTGGCCCGATGATGTGAATACCCAGCACCCGGTCGGTGCGCGCGTGCGCGAGCACCTTGACCCGCCCGTCGATCTGTCCCAGGCAGTGAGCGCGCGCGTTCGCACGGAAGAAGACGACGCCCTTCCGAAACTCGACGCCCAATTCTCGAAGCTCCTCTTCGGTCTTGCCGACCGACGCGATCTCGGGCTGCGTGTAGACGACGCCGGGGATCGCGTCGTAGTTGACGTGCCCGTACCCGGTCACGATCCGCTCCACGCAGGCGACGCCCTCCTCTTCCGCCTTGTGGGCGAGCATCGGCCCGCGGATGACGTCGCCGATCGCGTAGACATCGGGCGCGGAGGTCGCGAACCCGTCGTTGACCGGAATCCGGCCCTTCTCGTCGGTCTGGATCCCGATCGACTCGAGCCCCAGCCCGTCGGTGTTCGGCGCTCGCCCGACCGCGACGAGGACCCGATCGCAGCGAATCGGATCCGCATCCTGGCACTCGACGACGCATGACGTTCCATCCACCCGCGCGCCTGTGACCCGTTGCTTGAACCGAAACTCGATCCCCTGGCGCTCGAGGAGCTTCTGCCCCTCCCGGGCGATCTCCATGTCCATTCCGGGCAGGATCCGCTCCAGGTATTCGACCACGGTCACCTTCGCGCCGAGGCGGCGCCAGACCGATCCCAGCTCCAGCCCGATATAGCCGGCTCCGATCACCACGAGGTGCTTCGGCACCGAGGGGTAGGAGAGCGCCTCCGTGCTCGTGCCGATGCGGTCGGCATTCAGCTGAATCCCGGGGAGCGTGGTCGGCTTGCTGCCCGTAGCGATCACGATGTGGCGCGCCCGAAGATCCGCCGGGTTCGGTCCGCCCTTCACGACGACCCGTCCCGGCCCGTCGATCCGTCCGTGGCCGAAGTAGCGCGTCACCTTGTTCTTCTTGAAGAGGAACTCGACACCCTTCGTGCGGCCGCCGACCACCTCGTCCTTCCGCCGAAGCATCGCCGGGAGGTCGAGATCGACGCCCGAGACCTTGACCCCGTGCGGGGCCAGGGCGGCCTTCGCCTCGTGGTAGCGGTCGCTCGACTCGAGCATCGCCTTGCTCGGGATGCATCCGACGCGAAGGCAGGTGCCGCCCAGGGCCTCTACCTCCTCGACGCAGGCGACGTTGAGCCCGAGCTGCGCCGCGCGGATCGCCGCGACGTAGCCCCCCGGGCCCGCGCCGATCACAACCAGGTCGTGCGTCGCCTCGGTCATCTCAGATGCCGAGGAGCATTCGCGTGGGGCGCTCGACCAGATCCTTGATGTGTTTCAGGAAGGCGACCGACTCGCGCCCATCGATCACGCGGTGGTCATAGGTCACGGCGACGTACATCATCGGCCGGATCGCGATCTCGTCGTTCACGACGACCGGCCGCTTCTCGATGGCGTGGAGTCCCAAGATCCCGCTCTGCGGCGGGTTGATGATCGGCGTCGAGAGCAGCGAGCCGTAGACGCCGCCGTTCGAGATGGTGAAGGTGCCGCCCTTCAGCTCGTCCAGCGAAAGCTTGTTCTCTCGCGCGCGGGCCGCGAAATCGGCGATCGCGATCTCGATCTCGGCGAAGCTCATGCGCTCGGCGCTCCGCAGCACCGGCACGACAAGGCCCTTCCCGCCTCCGACCGCGATTCCGATGTCGTAGTAGTTCCGGTAGACGATCTCCTTCCCGCGAACCTCGGCATTTACTTGCGGAAATTGCATCAGCGCGTCCACCGTCGCCTTGACGAAGAACGACATGAAGCCAAGCTTCACGCCAAAGCGCTCCTGGAATGCCTCGCGAAGCTCCTCGCGCAGCGTGATCACCTGCGACATGTCGATCTCGTTGAACGTGGTCAGGAGCGCGGCGGTGTTTTGGGCTTCTTTGAGCCGTTCGGCGATCCGGAGACGCATCGGGCTCATCGGCACCGGCTCCTCGACCCGCTCGGTGGAGTCGGGGACGGGAGCGGAGGCGGCCGGCGCGGTTCCCCGCGTCTGTGCGCGCGTCCCACCCGCGGCCGACGCCGGGCGGGTCGCGAGGCGGTCGAGCACGTCCTCCTTGAGGACGCGCCCTCCGGGGCCGCTGGGCTCGATTTCCGCGACCTCCAGATCTGTCTCGGCGAGGGCGCGCCTGGCGGCGGGCATGACCCGTGGCTCCGCGGCGCGCGTCCCGGGGATTGTGGGTGCGGAGGGCACCGGCGCCGTCGTCCCCACGGCGGCGCGTGGGGCGGAAGGGGAAGTCGGCGCCGGTCCCGACGCCGCCTTCGCGCCGGCGGATTTTCCCGCAGGCTTTGCGGCGGCGGACGATCCCGCGGGCTTTGCGGCGGCGCCTTCGCCGATCTCCGCGATCAGATCTCCGACCTTGGCCATCTCGCCCTTTTTCTTCAGCACTTTGGAGAGCGTCCCCGAGACCGGCGACGGAAGCTCCAGCGTGGCCTTGTCCGACTCGATCTCGACCAAGGCCTCATCGCGCTCGACCGGATCGCCTTCCTTCTTGAACCAGGAACCGATCTGCACTTCGGTGATCGATTCGCCGACTTCGGGGACACGGAGTTCGACGGCCATCGCTAGCGCGCGCCTCCGAACGCGGCGGAAAGAAGCCGCTCCTGCTCCACCTTGTGGCTGCTCAAGGCGCCGCTCGCAGGGGTCGCGGCCTCCGGCCGGGAAATGCCGAGCAGGGGGAAGCGGCCGAAGAGGTTTTCGCCGAATCGGGCACGGATGTACCGCCACGCGCCCATGTTCTCGGGCTCCTCCTGGACCCAACAGATCGGAGTGCCGTCCCGGTACCCGTCGACGAGCGCGCGGAGCAGCTCTTCGGCGAGCGGATAGAGCTGTTCGATCCGCGCGATCGCGGTGTCGGCGCGGCCGAGAGCCTCGCGCTTTTCGATCAGCTCGTAGTAGATCTTGCCGGTGCAGAGGAGCACTCGCTTCGCCTTCGCGGGGGGAACCGTCGGGTCCGCGAGGACGCGCTCGAACCGTCCCTTCGTGAGATCCTCGAGGGGCGAGACGCACGCCGGATGGCGCAGCAGGCTCTTCGGCGTCATCACGACCAGAGGCTTGCGCCACGGGCGGATCACCTGCCGGCGGAGGCAGTGAAAGTACTGGGCTGGAGTGGACGGGTAGACGATTTGCAAATTGTCCCTCGCCGCCAGGTCGAGAAAGCGCTCGAGCCGGGCGCTGGAATGCTCCGAGCCCATTCCCTCGAGCCCGTGCGGCAAGAGCAGCACGAGGCCGGAGAGCCGCCGCCACTTCTCTTCGCCGCCCGAGAGGAACTGGTCGATGATGACCTGGGCCGCGTTCACGAAATCCCCGAACTGCGCTTCCCAAAGAATGAGCCCGTCGGGCCACTCGATCGAGTAGCCGTACTCGAACCCGAGCACGCCTACCTCGGAGAGCGGACTGTTGATGATCTCTACGGGCGCCTGGTCCGGCGAAAGATGCTGGAGCGGAACGTGCGTGTGCCCGTCCTCGACGTCGTGGAGCACCGCGTGGCGTTGGCTGAACGTTCCGCGCGCGGTGTCCTGACCGGAGAGCCGGATCCTGAAGCCCTCGACCGCGAGCGTGCCGAACGCGGCGGCCTCCGCGGCGGACCAATCGAGCGGCTTCTCGCCGCGAGCCATCTGACGGCGCAGCTCGAGTCCTCGATGGATCTTCGGGTGCGGATGGAATTCAGCCGGCACGCTCGAGTTCGACTCGAGGATCGCCGCCAATTGCCGCCTCTCAACGCCGGTCTTCGCCTCGGGAACGGACGCGTCCGGGCCCCCTCGAAACTCTTTCCAAATGCCGGTCGGCCCCTCGACGGAGGCCTTGCTGTCTCCGTTCCGAGCGTGGGCGAGCTCCTTCTCGAGGCGCTCGCGCATCTGCCGCGCGATCTCCTCCGCCTCCTCCTGCGTGATCCGGCGCTCTCGGATTAGCTCATCCCGATAGAGCTCGTGGACCGGCTTCCGTCGCGCGATCTCGCGGTAGAGCTCGGGCTGCGTGAACGCGGGTTCGTCCCCCTCGTTGTGTCCGTGGCGGCGGTAGCCGTACAGATCGATTACCACGTCGCGCTTGAACTGTCGCCGGAACTCGAGCGATAGCTTGACGACGGAGGCGACCGCTTCGGGATCTTCGCCGTTCACGTGGAAAATTGGGACCTGGAGCATCCGCGCGACGTCGGTGGCGTAGGGCGTCGAGCGCCCCTCCTCCGGCAGGGTCGTGAAGCCGATCTGATTGTTGACCACGACGTGGAGCGTGCCTCCGATCTTGTACCCGCGGAGCTGACTCATGTTGAGGATCTCTTGCACCACCCCTTGGCCGGCGAAGGCGGCATCGCCGTGGATGAGCAGCACCATCCCGCGCTCCCGGGCCTCGTCCCCCACGCGGTCCTGCTTCGCCCGCATGCGCCCGATCGCGATCGGGTTCACGTACTCAAGATGGCTGGGGTTGTAGCAAAGCGAGAGATGCATCGGGTGTCCCGAGGCCGTCGTCACGTCGACGCTGTAGCCCAGGTGGTATTTGACGTCGCCCTGGCCTAGGTAGAGCTCCGGATCGGCGTCCTCGAACTCGAGGAAGATCTTCCGCGGCGGCTTTCCCAGGATGTTGGCGAGCACGTTGAGCCGCCCGCGATGGGCCATCCCCAGGACGATCTCGCTCAATCCGTGGGTCGCGCCGATGTCGATCGCGATGTCGAGAAGGGCGATCAGGGTTTCGGAGCCCTCCACTGAGAAGCTCTTCGACCCGATGTACTTCTTTTGGATGAATTCCTCGAAGACCGCGGCCACGGTCAACCGCTCCAAGATACGAAGCTGCTCCTCCCGCGACGGCCGCGCGCGGTTCTCCGCCTGCTCCATCCTTTCCTGAAGCCACTCCCGAATCGTTGTGTCCTCGATGTGGAGGAACTGCACTCCGACCGAGCCGCAATAGGTGCGGCGAAGCCGATCGAGGACTTGTCGGAGGGTCGCCGGGGCCCCGCCCGCGATCGAATCGGCCACAGGGCGGTCCAGGTCGCGCTCGGTGAATCCGAAGTACTCTGGCTTGAGATCGGGGAGCGTGGGACGCGGCGCGCCCAGGGGGTCGATGCGCGCGATCAGATGTCCGCGCGCGCGGTAGCTCCGGAAGAGCGCCTCGGCGCTCCGCGCGAACGCGGCGTCCGCGTCGGCCGCGGCCGCCACCCTCCGCTCCACTCTCGGCGCGGAGGCAGGCGCGCCCGCCCCGTTCCCGTCCGACTCGAGCGGTTCCGTGAACGGCCTCGGGCGGCCGAAGAGCCTTCGCGGCGGGAACGACGGGTGAAGCTGTGGTCGCGCCGCGAAGCCGTTGGTCTCTCCGATTTCATCGAAGTAGGCGCGCCATGTCGGCGGCACCGACGCGTGATCTCGGAGATAGTCCGCGTAGAGAGCCTCCACGAAGGGAAGGCTCAGCGTATTCGGGCCCTGCTTCGTCGGTTCGGACATGCGCCTCTTAGATGTGATTCCCCTGCTTATTGTTCGATGCTGGCCCGTCGATCGGGGCGATAATGATGCCAGAGTGGAGACGGCGGTACATCAGGATTAATCGCTTGCGACATCGACGGTTCCAGCAAGTAGGAGAGCCGCCGGCAATCCCCGGAACCGCGATGGAGGATCCACCGTTGTTGGAGAGCATAAATCCCGCAACTGACCAGATCGTAGATCGTTACGAGGAGTCGTCGCAGGAGCAGATAGCGTCGGCGGTCGCCCTGGCCGATCTCGCGTTTTCGGCGTGGCGGGGAAGCGACTTCCCTTCCCGCGCCGCCGCGATGCGCCGCGCGGCGGACCTCTTGGAAGGGGGAAAGGCGCGGCACGCCGAGCTGATGGCGGCGGAAATGGGAAAGCCCATCGCGCAGGGAAAGGCCGAGATCGAGAAGTGCGCCTGGGCATGCCGCTACTACGCGGAGAACGCCTCGCGTTTTCTCGAGCCGCTCCCG
>JBGPMG010000035.1:0-16730 GCA_041486815.1 Candidatus Eiseniibacteriota bacterium
CCCCTCGGCGATCAGCCGGGCGGCATCCTCCGGCGGGTAGCTCTCATCCACGTAGAGAACCCCATTCCCCTGCCCGTCAAGAATGCAGACCTTCCCGGCGGAGAAGACCTGCGTTAGGACGCCCAACGCATACTGGTTGCTGCCGACGTAGTGGATCAAATCGACCTGCTCGGTGGCGCAGCAGGTCTTGATGAAATCGCCGGCGAGGCAGTTCACGACCTCGACGGTACCCGCGGGCGGGTCGCTCGCCGTCACGGCCCCCGCGAGGACCGCACCCGTGGAGGCGGTCTGGAGGGAAGGTCTCAGCAGAATTCTCGCGCCGGCAAACAGCGCCGAGGCGATCATCGTGATGCCCAACGATAGTGAAGCGTTTTGGGGCACGACTGCGGCAACCACACCGAATGGACGACTGGTAATCCGCATGGTCCGCACCGACGCGGGTGTGGAGTACGAATGCTGAATCACCTGCTGTGGCCGTGGGCAATGCCGGACGTACGTCTCGAACGAGCCCAGGAAGTCGATCGCCCCGTCGACGGTCTCCTCACCGTCCCTCTGAATGAACCCTGTCTCAGTGATTGTGAGACGGACGAGAGAATCTCGGCGAAGAACCAACTGGTCCCGCAGACGCTGGAGGAACGAAAAGACCTCCTCGGGCCCGGGCGAATCGGAGACCGCGGACAAGCGATTCGCGGCCAGCGTGATCTCACGCGGCGTGGCCAGGCGAATTCGTTCAATAGTCGAGCCCGTGACCGGAGAAATCAGGTCGTGCCATGCATCGGCATCGTCGGCGCGGTTCGACTCTGGCTGCCCGCGGTCCCTCACAGGATCCCGATCTTCTGCTGGTGAACGTCCAGGATGCCCCACTTCTTGTAAATTCCCCTAAGGGTGCCGTTCCGCTTTAGGCTCTCGAGCGCCGCGTTCACAGCGTTCCGCAACTCCCGGTCCTCCTTTCGGAACGCAACCACGTACCGACCTTCACCGAATGATTCCCCGACGTTTTTCAGTTTCGGATTCGACGCGCCATACGCAACCGCGATGGGGGTATCGAGCAGCACGGCATCGACTCTTCGAATTTCGAGGTCCTTATAGCTGTAGATGATTTCGGGGCTCGTGATGACCTTGATGCCCGGCGTTGCTCGCAGGATATCCTCAGCAGCGCTTCCGGAGAGCGTCGCGACCTTCTTGCCATTCAAATCAGCGAGCTTTCGGATTCCCTTCGCGTCCTTTCGGACGGTCAGCTGCTGGGAATAAACAAAATAGGGGATCGAGAAGTCAACGATGGCCCCGCGCTCCGGCGTGTCCTCGATTCCATTCATCGCCATGTCAAACGTGCCCCTCTGGAGCTCTGGGATGAGCGTGTCCCAGGCGCGCACTACCATTTTGAGCTCCACGCCGAGCTCTCGCGCGACCCCCTTGGCGACGTCCACCTCGAATCCGATGTAGCTGCCGGGGTGCTTGGGATCCTCGAACGCGTAGGGGACCCCGCCGACTACATCGGCACCCCAGAGCAATACGCCCGCTTTGCGAACCCTCTCGAGGGATGGATCTTGCGGACGCTGCGCTTGAGACCCTGTCTGCCCGGACCCACACCCCGCAAATGCCACCATCAAAGCCGCAACCAGGAATCCACGAATGTTCGGTTTCATCGTTCTCCTCCCTGTCATGCTTCTTTTAATGGCGGGACTGCGCTTCGGGGATTGTCCCTGGCCGACACGCCCGGTCCGGCCAAGTAGAGATCCAGCGCCGCCCCGATAAGACGCAAGTAGTCCCCGGGCATGCACGCGAGCAGCGCCGCAATCTTCGGGCCTTCAGGCTGACGGAACATTCGTCGCAGATATCTGAAGGTCCGCGGCGGGACCGGGTCCCGAAAGATATGCGAGCGGAGGTCCTCCGCGGCGTCCGTCCCGTTGGTCGAGGATTCTCCGCGAATCGCTATTGCATATCCGATCACGCGGCGGGCCGCTGCGGCGGTCGCTCGGTCCTCGGTTCCAATTGCCTCCAGGTCAGGCAGCCGCAGGGTGTGGTCCCGGTCGTAGTAAAAGCGCGCGAATCGAAGGCCGTGCGCGATGAGCGCGGGATCACCGAGCGAGGGGTTCGAACTAATGCTGGACGGCAGATGGGGCCACTCCTCTCCAGATGCTCGCACGGCCAGTTTTGGCAGCTTCCATCGCACGTAGTCCACATAGCTCATCCCTTCGGCGATGGCCACCTTGTGACAGAAATTCTCTACAGCGTCCTTCGTTAGGTGTAGGTCCCGGCGCATATGGGCCAGAAACAACTTTGTCAGGACCTGCGGAGGCAGGATTTCCAGGAGCCGCCCCGAGAGCTCGCGATCGAGCTTTACGTCGCCATATGTTACGAATGTCGGGACGCGGCCGCCGAAGAATCGCGTCGAGACGAGCCTCGCGATCCCCAGGGTCCCCTTGTCGGCTACGTGCGCCTTCGAGAAGACTTCTAAATCCACGCCATACAGATTCCACCGGGCAGCGCAATCCAGCTTCCAGCTCAGCTTTCCCCGGATCTCCTGCGTGCCGGACGCCGATACCTGCCCGCAGCGCTCGCAATTGAATCGAACGCTCTCTCCGCTCACAGAGAGGACGTTGGTGGCGTCAATGGTGAGGCAGTTCGGACATCGCGGCCGGTACAGATTCCGCATTGTGAAATCTGAGAACGCCTCCGCGAGGGTTCCGCGGATCGACTCGTAGTTCTCGAAGGTGGCGCGCACGAAAGGCGCGTAGTGACCCGACTGGTAGGCTTGATAGGTGTCGAGGAGCACGGGGTGGATACCCAGATGGCCAAGCCGCCCGAGAAGCCCTTGGGCGAAGTGGTCCGAATAGCTCGAGTGGCAATCGTACGGATCCGGAATCTCGGAGATCGGGCGCCCGCAGTAGGGACGGAAGCGGTCCAGCAGCGCCTCATCCTTGTTGACGCCGACTCTCAGCTGCTGTTCCGAGAGTGGATCGTAGCTATCGTTGATCAGAAGGAGTACTGCCGGCAATCCCTGAGAAGCGATCTGCGCGCGCAGATGCTCCCCGACGATGAACTCGCGAAGCGTGCGCTCGTCACCGAGCAGGGCCGTAGTGAATCCGGTGGCCACGACGGTTGCAGAGAGCGGCGTCTTGCCACACGCGTGATCGGGCCCCAATCGCTCATTCACGCTAGATACCGCGTCCCACCTGAAGCGAGAAGAGCCACTGGGCGGGAACAGCGCTCGTGGAACGAAAGTCGCCGTTCTCCCACGTCAGGAAGCGGGAGACGGAAGGCGTCACGGAGAATTTGCCGAAGTTTCGGCTGAGATCCACCTTTGCTTCGAGCGCGGGAATGCCCGTCATTCCGTAGTAGCTGCCCTGATAGAAGAGATTGGTGCCGATCGAAGCGGTCCCGAGATGCGTGTTGGTGGAGTGGCTGAGCCCGAGCGTGGAATAGGTGCCCGTTCCCGCGTCGAAGTCGTAGTGGATGCTCAGCGAGGAACTCAGCCATCCCTCGTGAGAGAGATCGAAGAATAGCTCTTGGGAAGGGTCCCAACCCTCCCGGTGGGGGTAGCGGAAGTATGTATACCCCGCATCCAAGGAGAACTTCTTGATGGACCACTCGTGCAGGAGGGAGAAATCGAACTCGTCGGAGAAGCCACTATCGAGGTTGTGATTGGCCCAAATTTTCGCCGAGAGTGGTCCCGCCGCGAGATCGAGCTCCGGGTTGAGCACGGCCTCGCCGTCGCTGTAATCGAACCCTTGGAAGATATAGCGCGACGCCACGCCGAGACTCCATGAGGCCGAGAACGGTGTGTGCGCCGAAGCCTCGGGGACCGAGACCGGATTCTCGGGTGTCGCTGCGGTCGTCGGCGTCCCCTCCTGCTGATCCGAAGTGATCGGATCGGCGGTCGAGAACGCCGCCGTCGTGAGGAAAATGAGGGAGCAGAGCGCCAGGCTGCCGTGCGTGCTGGCTCGTTTCATCGGGGAATCCTCCACCGGTTCGTAAGCCGTTGTCCGTGCCCGTCCAAGGTGGGAACGGCGATCCCCAGAGGTATCGGCGGAGGAGACGCAGACCATTAGGCGGGTCAGCGATGGTGGGGGAGGTCGAGTCGGTTGAATCGGAACGAAAGATCGGAATACTGGAGGGCGTAACTGGCAATTCAGGAAGGACTTACACGGAGGCTTCAGCGCAGACGCGCGCTGTGAGCCCTCGGCAGGCGTTCACCGCCGGAGAGGGCCGACAAGGATCTGGGTGACTAGAGCCGGCTATTCGGCTTCGCTGAAGCTGCTAAGGATCGCAGGAAACCCCTGCTTCACCTCGCTTTGAGCGCTCTCGCCGCTCGCGCGTAGTCCTTGGGCCTTACCCAAACGATCATCCCGTATCGCCTCATGCCGGCCGCGAGGGCCGCCGCCGCCGTCACGCCGATGCGCGCGTCGGCCAGCCGGGCGAAATGCCGATTGACCGCGCCCGACTTATCCGAGCCCTGGACCAGGAACGCCTTCTTGGGCTTGCTCACGCGCCACTTATTCTTGCGGGCGACGCTTCTGATCTTAGAGAGATTTGGGGCGACGAAGTCGAGCTGGGCCTTTCCGCTCCGGGCAGGAAATCCGACGTGCGCCATCAGATTCACGCCCCCTTCCCGGATCGCCGTGAATACCTTCGATCCTTGACCGGCCCGGTTCGGGACCATCACGTAGCAGTAATTGACTTTCATCACTCGGTCGGACATTGGGACCCTCCTTCCTTGGTATCGCTCGCGGGCGGGTTACCCCTTCTTCAAGATCGCGATCTGCCCGGCGTGATAAAGCTCGTGGTGCACGACCCCGTGGACCAGCCTGAAAAGCTTGTACTGCTTCCTCGGACCGTAACCGGCGTCGAGACGCGCGGGCGTGAGCTTCGCGATCTCGCGATTGAGCTTCATGTGGGTCGACTTCATCGAGTCCACCGCCCGCTTCCATGCGGCGGGCCTCGTATCCAGCACCTCCGGCCAGTCTTCCTCCTCCGAAAGCTCGATCGGCTTGCCGGTCAATCGACCCAGCACCGCGCGGTCCCAGGCCTCGATGTGGAGCACGATCTCCCAGATCGTGTGTCCATTCCGGATGGGCCGCTCCAAGGCGCGCTTCGCCGCGACGCCGTCGAGAACTTCGAGCAGCGCGGGGCCATGCCACGTTCTCCCTTCCAGCGCACGGCGGTGCTGCTCGGCCAGATGTTTGACCTCGTTCATATCGTGTATCCTACCTCCCTGCGGAACTTTTCGTCTACATCCAGAGCGCCCATCCCCCGGAGGAAGCCGATGATTCGGGCCCGCTTTGCCGCGCCGCTGCTGCTCTTCGTGACCTTTGGTTCGGCATCCGCCCAACACGAGCACGCGACCGCGGCCGAATCCGCGGGTCCGCCGCCTCTCTACAAGGGAATCGGCACCCTCCAGCACAAGGTCACGACCCAGAGCCCGATGGCCCAGAAGTATTTCGACCAGGGGCTCCGACTGGCCTACGCGTTCAACCACGACGAAGCGGGACGCGCGTTCCGCGAGGCGTCGCGCCTTGACTCGAGCTGCGCGATGGCCTTCTGGGGCCAGGCGCTGGTGCTCGGCCCGAATATCAACCTGCCGATGAGCCCGGAGGCGGAGGCGAGAGCGTTCACGCTCCTGCGTCGGGCGCAAGACCTGGCGCCTCGAGCGAGCGAGCAGGATCGCGCTTACATCGAGGCGCTCGGGAAGCGGTACGACCCGGTGCCGGCCGCCAATCGCGCCGCCCACGACTCCGCGTACGCCGGCGCGATGCGCGGCTTGACGAAGCGATACCCGGACGACCTCGACGCCGCGACTCTGTGCGCCGAAGCGCTCATGGATTTGCGACCTTGGGACCTCTGGACTCTCGACGGGAAGCCGCAGCCGGGGACGCCCGAGATCGTCTCGATCTTGGAGGGCGTTCTGAAGAGGAACCCGGATCACGTGGGGGCGCTCCACTACTACATCCACGCCGTCGAAGCTTCGCCCGAGCCCGCGCGGGCCGAGCCCTACGCCGATCGGCTCGCCACCCTCACGCCCAACGCCGGGCACCTGGTCCACATGCCCTCGCATATTTATCTGCGGGTCGGCCGCTATGAAGACGCCCAAGCGATCAACGCGCGCGCGGTGGCCGCGGACCGGGACTACATCAAGAAGCAGAACGTGAAGGGCGTTTACCCGGTGATGTACTACCCACACAACATCCATATGCGATGGTCCGCGCTCTGCTCGCAGGGCCGGCGGGCCGAGGCGATCGCCGCGGCCAAAGATCTCGCCGAGGCCGTTTCGGACTCCGTGATCCACGAGATGCCGATGGCCGAGTTCTTCCGGGCGACGCACTACCTGACGCAGGTCCGCTTCGGACTTTGGGACGAGATACTTAAAGACTCGGCCCCGCCTGCGGCAATGCCGTTCCGGCAGGCGGCCTGGCACTACGCGCGAGGGATGGCGCTCGCCGCCAAGGGGAGCGTCGCCGAGGCGTCCGCGGAGCGCGACAGCGTGGGCAGGATCGCGGGGTCGTTCCCCGCCGAGATCTATTACAGCTTGAACCCGGCCAGTGCCGTCTTCCGCTTCGCCGAAGCCCACCTGACCGGCGAGATCGCGGCCCGGAGCGGGAAAACGGAGGACGCGATCTCCCTCCTCCAGAAGGCCGCCGGAATGCAGGACTCGCTCCGCTACGACGAGCCGCCGCCGTGGAATCTCACGGCGCGGCAGTCCTTGGGCGCGGTGCTCCTCGGCGCCGGGCGCGCCGCCGAAGCCGAGGCGGTCTATCGCGAGGATCTGGCCCGGTACCCGGAGGAAGGGTGGTCGCTCTTCGGTCTGACGCAGGCGCTCAGGGCGCAGAAGAAGGTGAAGGAAGCGGCCGCGGCCGAGAAGCGATTCCGCGAATCCTGGGTGAGGTCGGACGTCACCCTCCAGGCCTCGCGCTACTAACGCCGGCGCCTCCCGAGGCAAAGCGCGCGGCAAGCGGGGCCGGCTTGCACGCTCACGGTGAAACGATGCATCCCAAACCCTCGCTCATGACCTTCGACATTTTCGGAACGGTCGTCGATTGGCGCCGCGGCCTCATTGAGGCAGCTCACGCCCACGGCATCGAGGTAGGCGACCGTGAGTTCCAGGCGGTCATCGATTACCAAGCGCGCGCCGAGTCGCAGGCGTTCCGCCCCTACGCCGACATCCTTGCGGAGAGCCTCGTGAAGGTGCTCGGCATGAGCCGCAAATCATCGCGCGCTGTCGCCGCGGATGCCGGACGATGGCCTCTCTTCCCCGATTCCGCCGATGGGCTTCGCACGCTCATGCGCGCCGTCCCGTGCGTCGCGATGACCAACAGCGACCAGGAACACGCGCGCCAGGTGCAGGATCAGCTCGGCTTTCGACTGAGCGGCTGGATCTGCGCCGAAGACGTGCGCTGCTACAAGCCCGCCGCCGAGTTCTGGATCGCGGTGGGTGCGCGGCGGGGCGTCCCGTTCGGCCCGGACTGGTGGCACGTCTCGGCCTACGCGGACTACGATCTCGCCACGGCGAGCCGCTTCGGGCTCACGACCGTCTTCGTGGATCGGCCGCACGCGGTGTGGGGACCTTCCACCCTCACGGCGGCGGATCTTCGCGCCCTGGCTACTTCCCTTGGAGGAGGCTCCTGAGCACGAAGGCGATGTTGGCGGGGCGCTCGGCAAGGCGGCGCATGAAGTAGGGCACCCATTGGTGCCCGAACGTGACGTAGACGCGAACGCGGTAGCCTTCCCGCACGAGCGACTCTTGCAGATCGCGACGCACGCCGAGGAGCATCTGCACCTCCCAGGACTGGGGAGCCATCGCGCAGTCGCGGGCAAGCTCCTTCGCAAGTCCGAGAAGGGCGACATCGTGCGTGGCGATCGCGGGAGCGAAGCCGTCCCGGAACAGAACCTTCATGAGCTTCGCGTAGTTCTCGTCGACTTGCCTCTTCTCCGGGAAGGCGACGTCAGGGGGCTCCAGATACGCTCCCTTGACCAGGCGGATTTTCGGGCGATAGCGCTGAAGCCTGCGAAGATCCTCCTCGGTCCGGCGAAGATACGACTGCACCGCGAGTCCCACGTTCTCGTGGCGGGATCGGACCTGTTCGAAGAGATCGACGGTGGCGCCGGAGACCGCCGAATGCTCCATGTCGATCTCGACGAAATTGTTGAACGACGCCGCGTCGGCGGCAAGACGGAGCGTCAGCTCGAGGCAGAGGTCGGGTGCGAAGTCGAGCCCCAGCTGGGTCGGCTTGATCGTGATGTCGCCGTCGATCTTTCGCTCGGCCAGCTCGCGGAGAATCCGGTGGTAGCTCTCGTAGGCGGCCTCGGCCTCCCTGCGCTCGGTCACGTTCTCGCCGAGCTGGTTCATGATGACGAGCAGCCCCTTCGCGTTCAGCTCCGACGCCGTCCGAAGCGCCTCCTCCAGCGTTTCCCCGGCGATGAAACGGCGCGCGAACCCCAGGCGCATCCCGGTCCGGGCGATCGGTCGCGTGACGAGCGGCTTCGTGGAGAGCCAGGAGATGAAATCGCGGAGGAGCGGCATCGGCGCGCTACTCTACTCGATCGCGGGCGGGGGCGAAACGGCGGAGCGGGGCTTCTCTAAGAGTATCCGTTGTGGGTGATCCGGCGGGATCATCGGCTCCCCCGCCCGGCGTGCGATGCAGGGGATGGCGCTCCAGCTCCAGACGATCCATCCCACAATCCAGAGGGCACCGCTCACGGCGTAGAGCCGGACCGCGTACGTCGGGAGAAGCTCTGACGCGACCCTCGCGAGGAGCGCGAGGACCACCGCCGCGGCGACGGCCGGGCGAAGCACGCGACGCTCGTAGATCTGCGGGTATCCGCCGTGCGTCACGACGACGCGCGTCGCGATGCCGAGTATGAGGAGTCCGAATCCTCCTAGAAAGACCACGTGGTTACCGAGAAGCGCGCGCGCCGGGAAAAGCGCCGAGAGCCACAATCCCGCGACGAGCAGCCACCCGGCGGCCCAGATCGCCAACGACAGGAGATCACGGCGCCCTGGCCTTCGGAAGAGTTTCCAGACGAGCATGCCGAGCGCGGCTCCCACAATCGCGCGGAGCCAGCCGCCGACGGCCCCTCCCCCCGTGGCGTCGAGCACGGCCGCCGCAACGAGCGCGAGACCCAGGGGGACGTACAGCGCGCGGCGCGGCCCGCGCTGGCCCGGCCTCGCGATCCCCGGTATCACGAGGGGCTCCCTCATGGCGCTGAATGTAGGAACGAGCAAGCCGCCGACGCCGAGGACGATCGACACCATCATCCCCTTCGAGATCAGGTGGAGCGCGAAGCGGGGCGCGGGCTCCCGCCACCACCCCGCCGCTACGCCCAATCCCAGGATCCCTCCCGCGATCCCGAAGAGGAGTCCCAGCGCCACGAAGACAAACTCTTCGGGAGGGTCTCCTCGCCGGCGCGGCAACCGGCGCGCCGCCGCGACGATAACGATCGCGATGGAAAGCAGGTACGCGGCCTGCGCCGCCTCGAACACTCCGCCGAGGGAGAAGATGCCGAACGCGACCATGGACCCGAAGACCAAGGCTGTCTCGCCCGGCCGCGCCTTTTCCGCGTGTAGAAATGCGGGGAGCGCCGTCATGAGAAATCCGAGGATGAATGAATGGAGGAACCCCTGGATCATGAGCGTGTAGTGGAGCGTGGCCGGATAGGCGATCCACCCTATCGCGTGGAGCGGCCAGACGAGCGTGGCAAGAATGGCGTACGCGATTCCGGCCGGAAAGAGCAGACGGTAGGGCGCGGGGAAAGCGCGGCTCACCAGTCGCGCCGGCGGAAGATTCGGACCGCGAAAGCCAGGGGCGCGGCCGTCTCGAGGCCGCTGGCGACTCGTCTCACGGTTCCTCTCCTCCCGTGGTTAAGGCTCCTTAGTGGGCCGGGGCCTGGGAAAACTCCTTGTCCTTGTGCTTCAAGAATTCGATGAGGGCCTTCGCTTCCTCGGGCTTCAGCATCAGATTCGGCATTTGGACGGCGTATTGGCCGAGCAGCTCCCGCGAGATCGGATCCTGCTTGGTCATCACGGCCGGGTGGAGCATCTGCTGCTCCATCCAGGTCGCCGAGCGGCGCTGCGTCACTCCCCTGAGATCGGGTCCGGTGAATCGAACGCCGAAACCGTGGCAAGTGGAGCAGGTCTTGGTCTTGAACAGCCCTTCGCCCACTTTGGCGAGAGCGTCGTCGACCGGCGATTCCCCGGCCCGTGGTCCCGCGTCGAAGAGGGATTTGGCGGCGGCGCCCGGACCCTCGCCGTCTCCGGCCTTGGATCCGCATCCCGAAAACCAGATCGCGCTCCCGAGCAGGAGACTCCAGATCATGACTTTCCTCATGACCCCGCTCCTTTCGTCCGGCGAGAAGCGCTTCCTGCTCCCATCGCGGGAACGACTGGCCCGGATCGCGGAGGGAGGCTCGGAAGGCGACTCGGAAGGCCCGCCCCCCCCGGCGCAAGCGGGGCGGGTAGATCGGGGTCCGACGTGGCTTCGGCTCGCGGCGCTCCGGGTGGCTAATCCGGGACGTCGTACATCAAGGCGCGGCGGAGGCGAGCCGGCCGAAGCTCCGGATGGAACCCCGAGTTCAGCCACGCCAGCCACCCCCGCACGTCGGCTTCGGTCAGCTGGCCCGGACGAAACTCCACCCCACCGTAGCTGAACCGGTCCCGGCTCCAGGCGAGATTGCTCCTCTTGTAGAAGAAGGCGCAGAGCCGCTCCTTACCCTCGCGCGGCTGAAAGAATTTGAGACGGCAGCGATTGGGCCCGCCCCGCAGTGGGTCAACCGGCGCGAGCTCTAGCCCATCCAGTTCCGGTGCTATTTCAAACCACTCCCTCGCGGAATCGAAGACGTCGACCACGAGCGTCAACACCGGATGGCGCTCGACCTCGTGGCGGACCTTCGCCGCCGTCCGGATCCTGTTCCGGTTGATCAGCATCCTTGTAGGGCAGCCGTGGCGGATGCCGCGATGGGACGCGGGCGGAGCTTCATCTCGAAGACCGGCCTCGCGGCCTGCCGCATCATCCCGAGCCATCGCTCGTAGAGCCAGGTGGAAAGGCCGGGCCTCGCCAGGTAGCGCGTGTCGTCCGGCTGGCAGACCAAGCTCACCTCGATGTTCGGCGCAACGCCGATCGGGATGCGATGGCGCTTGCACGCCTGGTAGACGTGCTCGAACACGATTCGCATCTCCTCGTACGTGGGCGACGGATACCCCTCCATGTCGGACCCGATCACGGGCCGGAAAATGCAGACGGTCGGAAAGGCGCCCACCCCGGTGATGTAGTCGATCGCCTTCAGCGTGTCCTCGATCGGCTCGACCCCCGCGATGATCTCTCCGGACACGGCGCCCTTGCCGAGCTTCCTCGCCGTGTATTCGAGGGCGTCGAAGAACGCCTTCTGACCCAGGGTCGCCGCTTTACCGGGGAGGTAGCGCGCGAAGTACTCGGGGTTCTGGAACTCGTAGCAAAAGGAGAAGTGGTCGACGCCCAAATCGATCAGCCAGTCGTATTTCCGGAGATCCTTCGCCGGCATGAGCTGCACGCCGATGAGCGCGCCGACCTGTTCCTTCACGGCGCGGACGTACGGGGCGACGTCCTCCTGACACCGCTTCGAGTAACCGCTGTTGAAATGCACGAAGGTGACGCCCGATTCTTCCTTGGCGGCCTTGCAGACCTCGACGACGTCATCGAGGTGCTTTACAGCGACCTCGTTCACGCCGACATTCGCACCCGTGGTGCAAAATTTGCAGTTGAGCGGCGGGTTCGAGTACCAGTAGAGGCAGGAATTCGAGATGTAGATTCCTAGATAGGTGCCCTGGAGTACACCAACCCGGTTCATCGGCGTCCCACGGCTCGTGCGCCGTGAGTACCAATCCGGCTCCCGCGGGACCCGGACCGGGTAGTCCCAACGAATACGTTCGTCGACGACCCAGTACTCCCCGCCTTCTTTCCGTAGCAGGTAGGGCGACTCGCGCGCGAAATCCTCCTCGACTGGTACGTTCGTCCAGATCTCCTTCAGAGCCCCGGGGATGGAGAGCTCGAGGCCCGAGCCCAGACCCGCGCGCGTGCGCGTGACCCGCCTGCCGTCATGGAGAATCGTGCAAGACGGGTCGACACGGATCCCGGAACACAAGAGGTCGATCTCCAACTCACAGGGGTTGAGAGGATGCGAACGCATCATACGGACCCCCGCGGACCTATTTAGTGCCGCCCGGAGGCGGGGTTGGGATGACCTTCGCTCTCATCACCTCGATGATGTGCATTCCGTCGCGCGAGAACGCCCCGCCCGACACCTCAACGGTTTGTCCGACCCATTGTTTGCATTCCTGGAACGGATCGGGTGTGGTGAAGCTCGTGGGAGCCATCGCCCTGGCGTGATCCAGCGTGAGCATGTAGAGCATGCTGTCCGACCCGATGATTCCCATGCAGACTCCGGAGGCGACGCACCTCAGGCCGCAATCGCGATGCATCTCCCCACGAAAGCCCCGTGCCACGTAACAGCTCATGTCGAGGATCTCACCCCGAATTGTCGTCGCCCTAGGTCCCTTGGCCGGCGCGGCAGCGGCGCCCGTTTTGGAACCGGCCGCCGCTGGGCCGCCCTTCGCGGCCGTCTGCGCGGAGAGCGCCAGTGCGACGACGAACATTACGGTGATTCCCAGGATGGCGCGGTGTTGTCTCATTCCTGAACTCCTTCCTCGTGTTGGGACGCCCCATGTGATGCTGGGCGCTTCGAATCGGTGAACGCTGCCGGGCCTCGCCCAAGCTCAATCGCGCGCATGGAGCGGAACGTAGGAGCGCTTCGTCGCGCCGACGTAGATCTGCCGCGGCCGAGAGATCCGGAAATCCTTGTCGTGCCGCATCTCGATCCATTGAGCGATCCACCCCGGGAGCCTTCCGAGCGTGAACATCACCGTGAACATGTTCACCGGGATGCCCAGCGCCTTGTAGATGACGCCGGAGTAGAAGTCGACGTTCGGGTAGAGCTTCCGGCTCACGAAGTACTCATCGTGGAGCGCGATCTCCTCGAGCCGCATCGCGATCTCGAGGAGCCGGCTCGAGCCGCCCACCCGCTCGATCACGTCCTTGCACGCGTTCTTCAAGATCGCCGCCCGGGGGTCGTAGCTCTTGTAGACTCGATGGCCGAAGCCCATCAACCGCGTCGTGTCGTTCTTGTCCTTGGCTCTCGCCAGGAACCGGTCCGCACTGCCCTCCTCCGCCGCGATCCGCTCGAGCATCTCGATCACCTGTTGATTGGCTCCGCCATGAAGCGGACCCCAGAGCGCACTGATGCCGGCCGCGATCCCGGCGTAGAGGTTTGCCATCGAGCTTCCGACCATCCGCACCGTGCTCGTGGAGCAGTTCTGCTCGTGGTCCGCATGGAGGATCAGGAGGAGATCGATCGTCTTGGCGAGCAGGGGATCGACGTAGTATTCATCGCAGGGGACAGCGAACATCATCTGGAGGAAGTTCGCGGCGTAGCCGAGCTTGTTGCTCGGGTAGATGAACGGCTGACCGATGGAATGCTTGTACGAGTAGGCTGCGATGGTCGGCATCTTCGCGATCAGCCGGATCGAAGTCTCGTGTTCCTTTCGATCGCTTTCCGGCTCCTGGTAGAAGGTCGCCAGGGCGCCCACCGCCGCCGCGCAGACCGGCATCGGATGGGCGTCCTTGGGGAGCGCGTCGAAGAACCGCCCGAAATCCTGGTGCAGCATGGTGTGATGTGTCACATTCCGCGTGAACTCCATGAGCTCGGATGTCGTGGGAAGCTCGCCGTGGATCAGCAACCACGCCACCTCGAGGAACGTGCTCTTTTCCGCGAGCTCCTCGATCGGGTACCCGCGATAGCGCAGGATGCCCTTTTCCCCGTCGATGAAAGTGATGGCACTCCTGCACGACCCCGTATTTCCGTAGCCTGGGTCAAGGGTGACCATGCCCGTACCGGTCCGGAGCTTTTCGATGTCGACCGCGGTCTCGCCTTCCGTCCCTCGAACAACGGGCAGCGTCGCCGACTTGCCGTCGTACGTGATCGTGGCAGTGTCCGCGCCTTTGCGCTCCAAGAGCTCGGCTTTCATCGCGACGCCTCCTTACTGACACGATTGGCGGGACTTCTGCCAGGTTGTCAGGTTTCGAGATCCCACCAGAGACGCTTCCATTTGCGCGTCCCCAATGAACTTATTCTCGGAATTAGGCTTTCGGGAGCCCTGCACTCCACTCAGGAATAGGCACGTTCCATGCCTAGTTGAGTCGAGTGCCGGTCTAGGCAAGGCCGGTAGGAGGTGTCGCGGATGATGTGGCATCGGCCTGCGGTGGCCAGCGTGGAACCATCTGGGTCACCCGTGATCGCATGAGGCACCGGACCTAGCACCCATTCGTAGAGGTCGCGACCGCCCTCCAATCGGAGTTCGGAGGGACGCGATGCGACCCACCTCGAGAAGAGAGGCCCGAACCTCCCCCGATCACGGCCGCCCGGAACGCGCTGGCCCCCCGTTATTTTCTCCCGCGCCGCTCCCCTTCCACCCGAAGATCCGAACGTGGAACGAGAATGAGCTCCAGATTCTGTTCGGGGAGCGGATGGGCGTCGAATAGCTCCGCGATCGCATCGGCGTCGCGCGGCTCGGTTCTTCCCGTCGCGGCGTCCACGATCACCAGCCGCTCGAACAGCGATCGAACGATCTCAGCGTAGGCGTCACGTTCGAGCCCTGAACGACGGATGCCGTAAGGCCAGAATTCGCTGATCAGGGGCGTCCCATGAGAGAGGGTGTCCCGGGCGCCACGGAAGAGGCGCCCCTCGTGGCCCTGGATGTCGACCCAAACGAGCCCGATCCTTCCCGGGTCCAGCCCAGCTTCCGTCCGAAGCAAATCGTCAAGACGGCGCGCGGCGACCCGCACGATGCCGCGGCGCTCCTCGCCCATCTGCGGGGACGTGTAGGTCCGCGCCGATCGCACGCGGTGATCCCCGAAATTCACTTCCGACAGCTCGAGCTCCACATCTCCCGCTTCGTCCGAGACGGCGAAGGGCAAGGCGCGGATACGGCCCTCGAGCCCGTTTTGCTCTATGTTTCGTTTCAAGAGGGCGAAATTTTGCGGGTCCGGCTCGATCGCGATCGCCTCGCGGAAGTATCCGCGCTTCAGCATCGCGATGCAGATCATCCCGAGGTTGGCCCCGACATCGACCAGGACGTCCTTCCCGGGCTTCCCCACGAGCCCCTCGCGCCCCAGGTATTCCATGGAGCGCGTGATGAGATCGATCTCCCAAGCGCGATGGATGTAGATCGCTTTGGCGTTGTGGAGGTCCATGTTGCTGAATGAGAGGAGCCCGTTCGCCGTCGGGACCGTGAGAATGCGCTGCGTTCGTCCGGGGCCGCCCCGGACCCATTCCCACCGGAGCTTGCGATACGAGCGGCTCAGGCGCTCCCAGATCGACGCCACGCTGCTACGCTTCCCGGGAGCCGATCCGAGCGGCCCAGCGATCGAAGACCAAGTTGCCGATGCGGCTCATTTCACGAACGGCGCCGGGCGCCTGGGCGAGGATCTGTTCTCGGCTCGCCCCCGCTTTCGGCAGCTCGTCGCCAAAGTGCACCAGCATGCCGCGCAACATGCCCTCGTTCACCTCCAGGTGGAAGAGGAGCCCGTAGGTGTTCCGCCCGTGTCGAAACGCCTGGAATGGAGTGATCCCCGAGGACGCCAGGGAGACTCCTCCGGCAGGAATCTCGAACGCGTCTCCGTGCCAATGGAACGGGACGAACGTTCGATCGACACCCGGCCAGAGCGGGTCCGAGGCGGCGGCGTCCGAGAGGGTGACGGGAAACCATCCGATCTCCTTCCGCGCGGGCGCGACCTTCGCGCCGAGGGCGGTCGCGAGGAGCTGACTCCCAAGGCAAACGCCGAGAACCGGCTTTCCCGCCTTGAGAGCGTCGCGGATCAGATCGATCTCGCCACGCAGGAACGGATAGCGTTCCTGCTCATAGACGCCCATCGGGCCGCCCATGACCAGGAGGGCGTCCCGGCCTTTCATGCCCTTCGGGATCGACTCCCCCGCGTATCCGCGGACGGTCTCCAGCTCGATTCCCCGACGCGCGAGGCTCTCGGCGATCAATCCGGGGGTTTCGGGATCGGCGTGAATCAAGACACACACCCTCGACACGGATAGGCCCCCTCCTCGTATACTCACGACATGAAGACTCGCATCCTCAACCTAACACTCGGAGGCCAAGCGATGGGCGTCGTCCTGAAACGCGTTTCCGGAATCCTCGTCGCGGCCGCCGCGATCGCATGGGGCGCGGCGGGGATTCACGCGGACGCGAACGGCGGAGTTCGGCCCGCTCACGCGGCGGCGCCCACCGACACGGCAACCTTCGCCGGCGGATGCTTCTGGTGCATGGAGCCGGCGTTCGAAGTGCTCCCGGGCGTCATCTCGGTCACTTCCGGATTTTCCGGTGGCCCCGAGAAGAACCCGACCTACAAGCAGGTCTCCGCGGGACTGACCGGTCATCGGGAGTCGGTTCAGGTGGTCTACGATTCGAAGAGGATCCCCTACGCCAAGCTCCTCGTCGTCTACTGGCACAACATCGACCCGACCCAGGATGACGGGCAATTCTGCGACCACGGGAAGCAGTACCAATCCGCGATCTTCTGCCGCGGCGCGGCGCAGCCCCGTGAGGCCGAGGAGTCGAAGCGGGCGATCGAGGCTTCGAAGCGACTGAAAGGTCCGATCGTCACGCCGATCCTGCCCTTCACGGCGTTCTACCCCGC
>JBGPMG010000036.1:0-16602 GCA_041486815.1 Candidatus Eiseniibacteriota bacterium
AGTCGGTTCGAGGTGTCGTAGTCGGTCGAGACGGTCTCCGGGTTGCAGTTCACCATAATCGTCTCGTAGCCCTCTTCTTTGAACGCGAAGGCGCCGTGGCAGCAGCAGTAGTCGAACTCGATCCCCTGTCCGATCCGGTTGGGGCCGCTGCCCAGGATCAGCACCTTCTTCCGATCCGTCGGGTCGGCCTCGCACTCCCGCTCATAGGTGGAGTAAAGGTAGGGCGTATGGGAAACGAACTCCGCGGCGCAGGTGTCCACCCGCTTATAGACCGGCAGGATCCCGGCCTCGTGGAGGCGGGCACGCACGAAAGCTTCCGGATGGCCCGACAGGACTCCGATCCGGGCGTTGGAGAAGCCCATTCGCTTCGCCTCGCGAAGCGCGACCGGATTGAGATCGGGGCCGATCCGCTCCTTCATGTCCGCGATCTGCTGGATCTGATCGAGAAACCAGGCGTCGATCCCCGTCATCCGGTGGATCTCCTCGTGGGGCCAGCCCAGCTCGCATGCGCGCTTCACGTAGAGGATCCGGTCCGGATCGGGCGAGAGCAGTTTCTCCTTGATCCTCGAATCGTCCAGGTCGCCGCGGCCGAAGCCGTCCCCTCCGGTCTCCAGCCCGCGCAGCCCCTTCTGGAGCGCCTCCTTGAAGGTGCGTCCGATCGCCATCACCTCTCCGACCGATTTCATCTGGGTGCCTAGGAGCGGGCTCGCGTCCCGGAACTTCTCGAAGGCCCACCGCGGAATTTTCACGACGACGTAGTCGAGGACCGGCTCGAAGCAGGCAGGCGTGACGCGCGTGATGTCGTTCCGGATCTCATCCAGGCGGTAGCCGACGGCGAGAAGCGCCGCGATCTTGGCGATCGGAAAGCCGGTGGCCTTGCTCGCGAGCGCCGAAGAGCGGGAGACGCGCGGGTTCATCTCGATCACAACCATCCGCCCCGTCTTCGGGTCCACCGCGAATTGGATGTTCGATCCCCCAGTCTCCACCCCGACCTCGCGGATGATGGCGCGCGCCGCGTTCCGCATGATCTGGTACTCGCGGTCGCTCAGGGTCTGAGCCGGGGCCACCGTGACCGAATCGCCCGTGTGGATCCCCATCGGGTCGAAATTCTCGATCGTGCAGATCACGACGAAGTTGTCCGCGCGATCCCGCATTACCTCGAGCTCGTACTCCTTCCAGCCGACGACCGATTCCTCGACCAGGACCTCGTGGACCGGGGAGAGCTCGAGCCCGCGCGCCGCCGCCAGCTCGAACTCCTCCATGTTGTAAGCGATCCCTCCGCCCGATCCGCCCAGGGTGAAGGAGGGGCGGATCACCGCGGGCAGGCCCGTCACTTGAAGGACGCCGAGGGCCTCCTCGCGCGATGCCGCGAACCCGCTCCGGGGCAGATCGAGCCCGATCCGGGTCATCGCCTCCTTGAACAGCCGTCGATCCTCCCCGACCTCCACCGCGCGCCGGCTGGCTCCGATAAGGCGGATCCCAAGCCTGTCGAGGACGCCGCGCTTCGACAGCTCGACGGCGAGGTTGAGCGCCGTTTGGCCGCCGACCGTTGGGAGAAGCGCGTCGGGGCGCTCCCGTTCGAGGATCGCTTCCACGACCTCGGGGGTGAGCGGCTCGATGTACGTGCGGTCCGCGTACTCGGGGTCGGTCATGATCGTCGCGGGATTGGAGTTCACGAGGGAGACCCGGATTCCCTCGGCGCGAAGCGCCTTCACCGCCTGCGTTCCGCTGTAGTCGAACTCGCAGGCCTGCCCGATGACGATCGGTCCGGAGCCGATCACAAGGACCGAGCGGAGGGAGGGATCGCGTGGCATCGTCAGCCGCCGTGCGCCGCGCGGCGGCGCGAAGCGAAGGCCGGCGGGAGACCGATCGCCGCATCGAGCTCCGCCAAATCCGGTCGCACCGATGCACGCCGGACGGCCATCTCCTCGATGAACTCGCGGAAGAGATAGTGGCTGTCGTGCGGCCCGGGACTCGCCTCGGGATGGTACTGAACGGAGAAGACGGGAAGATCACGATGCCGGAATCCCTCGACCGTTCCGTCGTTCAAATTGACGTGGGTGAGCTCGTATTCCGGTTTGGAGAAGAGCGCGGGATCGACGGCGAATCCGTGATTTTGCGCTGTGATCTCGATCTGGCCGGTTCGGAGATTCTGGACCGGGTGGTTGGCCCCTCGGTGCCCGAACTTGAGCTTGAAGGTCTTCCCGCCGCAAGCGAGACCGAGGATCTGATGGCCGAGGCAGATACCGAACATCGGTCGCCTCCCGATCAGCTCGCGGGCCGCACGGATCGCGTAGGTGCACGGCTCCGGATCGCCTGGTCCGTTGGACAGAAAGATGCCGTCCGGGTCGTGGGCGAGAACCTCATCAGCGGCGGTGGTGGCCGGCACGACCGTCACGTCGCAACCCGACGCGGCCAGCAGGTGAAGAATATTCCGCTTCATCCCGAAGTCATATGCCACCACGCGGAACCGGCCGGCGCCACCCTGGATCGCCGGGTCCTCGAACGAGTGCGAGGCGTCGCACGTCACCTCGCGGGCAAGATCGAGCCCGATCATGGAGGGCGATTCGCGCGCGCGCCGGACCAAGACCTCGGGATCCAGCTCCACGGCCGAAATCACACCCCGCATGGCCCCACGGGTCCGAATGTGGCGCGTCAGGGCGCGCGTATCGATTTCGCTGATCCCCACGACCCCCGCCTCATCCAAATAGCGATGGAGCTCGCCCGAAGCGCGCCACGACGACGCGCGCGTGGAGATCTCGCGCACGACGAATCCCGCCACCTGGGGATGGAGGGATTCGACGTCCTCGCGGTTGACGCCGTAATTTCCGATGTGAGGGTAGGTCATGACGACGACCTGGCCGCGGTAGGAGGGATCGGTGAGGACTTCCTGATATCCACAGAGGGCGGTGTTGAAGACTACTTCACCAAAAGTCTCAGAGCTTCTTCCGAACCCTTTGCCTTCAAAGAAGGTACCATCCTCAAGCGCGAGGACCGCGGGGGGCCCTTCCTGGGTCGACATGGAGCTCCTTGCGTTGGAACCGTCTCATGGATCCACACGTGCTAGCCTATGGGGAGGTTCCCCCGACAAATTGGGGGCATCATAACGGAGGGCTCCGGGAATGAACATTCGAAACGGGGTTTGGGCGCTTCTGGCGGCGGTTTCGATCGCGGCCGCGCCCGCGGCCCCTGCCAAGGTCAAGATCTACTCAGTCCAAAAGAAGGGGATCGTCACCGTGAACAAGGTCGTGAAGAGCGATGCGGAGTGGCAGAAAGTCCTGACGCCGGAGCAGTTTCGAATCACCCGCAAGGCCGGGACCGAGATTGCCTTCACCGGCAAGTACTGGGACAACCACGCGAAGGGGATTTACCGCTGCGTCTGCTGCGGCACCGACCTCTACTCCTCGGACACCAAGTTCGAATCGGGCACCGGCTGGCCCAGCTTCACGGCTCCCATTGCTAAGGAGAACGTCGACGGCGGAGTCAACGAGAGGGGCGGGACCGAGATCCGGTGTGCCCGCTGCGGCGCGCATCTGGGCCACGTCTTCGACGACGGGCCAAAGCCCACGGGACTCCGCTACTGCATGAACTCCGCGGCGCTCAAGTTCGATCCGTCGAAGTAGCGCGTAGGCGCTCGGGCGCCTGCCGTTGGGCCGGGTTGAGATATACTCGCGCCATGCTCGAGCGCGTTGGATCCTTTCGCCTCCTCGACCGTCTCGGCGAGGGGGGGATGGGCGTCGTTTACGCGGCCCACGACGAGCGCCTCGGCCGGCGCGTCGCCATCAAGATGATTCGCGAGGCGTCGACGGCGAACGCCGCGCGTGAGCGCTTTTGGCGCGAGGCACGCGCGGCCGCGCGGATCAGCCATCCCAACGTCTGCCAGATTTACGACATCGGCGAGGAAGATGGAGCGCTCTGGATCGCGATGGAGCTGCTCGAAGGCGAGCCGTTGGCCTCCCGCCTAGCATCCGGTCCACTCCCGCTGAGCGAGGCCGGACCGATCGTGCTCGCCATGCTCTCGGCGCTCGAGGCGCTCCATCACAGCCAGATCGTCCATCGCGACCTCAAGCCCTCAAACGTCTTTCTGACCCCGCACGGCGTGAAGCTCCTAGATTTCGGGCTGGCGCGCACATTCCAGGACGCCGGACCTCTCCCCGACCGTGACCTCACGCAGACAGGGTTCATCGTCGGCACGCCGCGCTACATGGCGCCCGAGCAATGGAAGGGAGAGCCCGCCGACGCGCGCACCGACCTGTTCGCGGTCGGCGCGATCCTCTTCGAGATCTTGTCCGGAAATCCTCCCTTCGCCGGCCATTCGCCGGCAGAGGCAAGGCACGCGACGCTCTTCGATCAACCTCCCGCCCTTTCCGGCTCCCCGGCGGTGGCCGCTGTCGACCGCGTGATTCAACGCGCGCTGTCCAAGCCGCCCACCGACCGCTACTCCTCCGCGCAGGAGATGGCCGAAGGCGTTCGCGGCGCCCTGGCGCTCTTGGAGGGGGGGGATACGGCTCGCGCGCGCACCGTGACGCGGCTCATAGTCCTTCCCTTCCGTTGCCTCCGTCCCGACTCCGAATGCGAGTTCCTCACATTCAGCCTTCCCGACGCCATCACGGCGTCGCTTACCAGCATCGAGTCGTTGGTCGTGCGCTCGCATCTGTCGGCGGCGGCGTTCGCGGGCCCCGCCCCCGACCTGAAGCGGATCGCCGAGGAGGCCGACGTCGATCTCGTGTTGACCGGAACACTCCTCCGCGCGGGCGATCAGATGCGGGTAGCCACCCAGCTCTTGGAAGCGCACTCGGGCACCGTCATCTGGACCCAAACGACCCAGGTCTCGATGGGCGACCTGTTCCAGCTTCAAGATTCCCTCGCCCGGCAGATCGTCGACTCGCTTTCGCTGCCCCTCGCGAGCCGCGAGGTCCGGCCGCTTCAGAGCGATGTTCCGGCGACGGCGAAGGCGTATGAGTTCTACCTCCGCGCCAATCAGCTCGGCCGCGGCCCGGAAGGCTGGGCGCTGGCCCGGGATCTCTATCTCAAGTGCCTTCAGGAGGACCCGAACTACGCGCCGGCCTGGGCGCAGCTCGGTCGTATCTATCGCGTGCTGTCCAAGTACACAGGCGAGGACTCGGAGGAGAATCTTCTCCGCGCGGGCGACGCCTTCCACCGCGCCCTCTCCATCAACCCAGACCTCACCCTCGCGCACAATCTCTACGTCTACCTCGAAGTCGAGATGGGCCGCTGCCAGGAGGCAATGGTCCGTCTCCTGGACCGCGCGCGCCAGCGGAGCAACAACGCCGAGCTCTTTGCGGCGCTCGTGCATGCCTGTCGCTATTGCGGGCTGCTCGAGCCTTCACTCGCGGCATTCGAGCACGCGAGGCGGCTCGATCCGTCGGTGCGGACGAGCGTGGGATACACCTACTTCATGCTGGGCGATCTCGATCGCGCGATCGCCGCCGACCTTCCACAAAGAGGCGGTCACCACGGGCTTCTCTTTCTAAGCGCCTACGCGTTCGGAGCGAAGGGCGATCTCGAGGAGATGAAGCGGATTTATAGCGGGACGAAGGAGGGCATGCGCACGGAGCACTCGATCCTCGAATCTCAGATCACCGCGATCTCCGGGGATCGTGATGCCTCCCTCACCTCGCTCCGGCACGTCGCGCAATCCTCGTTCCGCGATCCCGAAGGACTCTATTTCATGGCGCGTACGTTCGCCTATTTCCATGAGACTGACGAGGCCCTGGAACTGCTCCGGCGTGTGATCGAGCGGGGGTACTACCCGCCTGCCATCATGACCCGGGATCCCTGGCTCGATCCCATCCGCACGCATCCCGAGTTCATTCAGCTCCTGCGCCTGGCCGAGTCGCGACGCCGCGAAGCGGTCGGAGCCTATCTCGAGCACGGCGGGGATCGCGTCCTGGGAGTGTCGCCGTCGGCATGAGCCGACCGTCGGAAGGGACGATCCTTCTCGAGCTGACCTCCCGCTCGATCGCTCACCCGGACGATTCCCTGCTCCAATTCGGCAGTCTGCTCAGCTCGCATCAATATCTACAGCTCTACCGTCTCTTCCGGAGGTACGTGCCGGAGGGGGCTCGAGTGCTCGACTGGGGCACCGGCAACGGCCACTTCTCCTACTTCCTGCAGCGTTCCGGCTACCGTGCCTCGGGCTACTCACTGCTCGACGGCGCCTTCCTCCGATGGTTCCCCGATCCTGAATACTCCTTCCTACGCGGGGACGCGCGCGAGCCCGTCCTGCTTCCCTACGCCGACGGATCGTTCGACGCGGTCGCGTCGGTCGGAGTGCTGGAGCACGTGCGGGAGACGGGGGGAAGCGAAGGGGGCAGCCTGGCGGAGATCGCACGCGTACTCCGGCCCGGCGGCGTGTTCGCCTGCTACCACTTCCCCAACCGAACCAGTTGGATCGACTGGGCCGCCCGGAGGGTCCCCGGAAAGCACCATCACGAATTCCGGTTCACTCGGGCCGACATCGACTCGTTGGCATCGGGCGCGGGGCTAAAGCTCCTCGAGGCGGGACGCTATGGATTGCTGCCTCGAAACTTCGGCTATCGGCTGCCGGCCGCGCTCCAACGATCGCACGCGCTCGCCTGGGCGTGGGACCGGCTCGACTCCCTGCTCGCGATTCCCTTCTCGCTTCTCTGCCAGAACTATTACTTCGTCGTCTTGAAGCCGGCTCCTGAAGACTCTTCCGGCGGGCGGACCGACCGGAACGCCCCGAAAAGCAGCACGTCGTAGGCGATCTTCATTCCCGCTCCGATCCAGAGCGGCGCGGCGAGCGAGGCGCCGCGCATGAAGAGCCCCGCGAACGCGGGCGCCACCGCCCACGATCCCAATCGGACGATGTGCGTGACGCCCGAGGCGAAGGTCCGCTCCTCGGGGCGTACCACCGCCATCACATAGGACTGGCGCGTCGGAACGTCCATCTCGACGAGCCCCTCCCGGAGCAGGAACAGAATCGCCGCCACGGCGAAGCTCGGCGCGAAGGGAACCGTCAGGAGGAGAAGGCTCGACGGGATGTGCGTGAAGACCATCGTGTTCACGAGCCCGATCCGTTGTGCGAGCCACGCCGCCCCCATGTGGGAGAGCGCGTTCATCGCGCGCGCGCCGAAGAAAAGCGCGCCGACGACCCCCTCATCCACGTGAAACCGGCTGTAGAAGAAGAGCGAGAGCATCGCGGTCGTGAGAAACCCGCCCCCGAGCCCGTCGAGCGCGAAGAGGGCGGAGATTCGGGTCACGATCCGCCGGGTTTCGGGTGTGATCCGAACCGTTTCCTTGCGAGCCACCGGATCCACGCGCGGGGACAGGTTGGCATAGAGGATCGCGGTCGCGAGGAGAAGGAGCGCGTAGAGGCCGACCGCGAGCCTAAGCGAGTCGGGCTCGGCCACCGGGGCGAAACGGTGGAGGAGAATCGGCAGCCCCGCGAGCAGCGATCCAAGCGCGTGCCCGATGTCCTGGACGACGTTGTAGTAGGCGAACGTGTAGGTCCGCCGCTCGTCGGTCGTGGTGGCCGGGAGGAGCACCTGATCCAAGATCATGGAGGCGCCTCGGTCGCGGCCCATTCCGTTCAGCATGCCGAAGAATGCGGCGAGCCCCACGATGTACGGTTTCGCGGAGAGCGCCACGGCCAGTCCGCCCATCGCGCCGAGAAATCCCAGCCCCACGAGCGCGCGGCGCCGTCCGATCCGATCCCCGGCGAGGGTGACGAGGAGCGCCGCCACGGTGGCCCCGGCGAGCCCGGCCGTCACGACCATTCCGATGGACGCGGGATCGAACCGGAGCTTGGCGAGGTGGATGCCGATCAGGACCGCGATCATCCCCGTCGCGAGCGCGCGGAGGAAAGCGGCGCTATAGAGGATCGCGCGGTCGCGTCGGGGATCCCCGACGCTCACCGAACTTTGGCCCTTAGGAAGACCATGCCCGAAAGCGGATCGCTCTGGTAGACCGCCGCGATCTCATCGGGCACGACCGAAACCGTCCCGTAGGAGCCCACTCCCAAGGCGAAGTGGGGCTTGAGAACCGCGTCGTACACGTAGCCGATCCCGACTTTCCCCACCGTGTAGGTCCGGTCGCCGAGCGGATCGGTCTCTTCGAATAGCTCGTCCTTCTCCGCCACCTCGGCCCGCCCCAAAAAAGTGTGGCGGGAGAGGACCGTAAGGGTCGACTCGAGGAGAAACGCATCGAGAGCGCGCCCCGGCCGATTCCGATTTCTACCCCACGCGAAGGTCGTCTGCCAATTCCCCCGGTCCGCCACCCGGTTGTAGATCGCCGACGCGGTGAAGCGATCGGTGTCGATGCTGGGGTGGAGCTCCTCCGGGCTCTCAAGCCTTCCAAAGCTCCCCTGGAGCGCCCAGTTCCGGTTGGGATTGAAGGAGAGCCGGAATGAATAGGAGTCGAGTTCGGGTTTCTCGATGTCCCATCGATCAGGATCGGGCTCCCTGCCCCGGAACGCCGAGCCCTCAACCTTCCATCCCCTCGACACGCCACCAAGCGTCACGACCCCGAACGTGATGTGCGAAGAGTCGAGCCAGTGGTGGCCGATCGGCGCCTCGGGAATTTCGACGCCCGAGCAGCGGTGCATGAAGACGGGAGGACCCAGCGCCGGCTCGCCCGGCAGGCCGGCGTAGAGGAATATCGAGCGATTCCCGCTCGACACGCTGTAGGTGGTCGCGAGCTCCATGAAGAAATCGTGCGGATGCTGATGGTCGACGAGCGGACTCACGCCGTCGCCGGTTTCGCCGGTCTGCAACAGGAGCGGGTAACCATCCTTGCCTATGGTCGCGGGATCCAGGGAGAGCATCGTCCGCACGCCGAGTCGCCCCGGGCCCGCCGGTCTCGCCGCCCCGACCAGGATCATGCTCGCCCCGTAGATCTCGTCGTCGCCTCGGCCCCCTCCTTGATGGTCCGCGACCGCGGTCGCAAACCCATGGACCATGTACGACCACGAGCCCGCCATCCCATGGATCGCCTCGTGCCCGGACGAAGCCGGCTGCCAGGCGGTGCCCGACGCTTCTTGCGCGGCCTCGTAGGGACCGAGCCACGCGGGCATGGCATGGGCGCCGTCGTGCATGTGCTCATGGTCCATGTGCTCGTGGTCCATCATCATCTGCGCCCGCGCGGCCTGAGGGAACGCGGCCGCCGCGAGAAGCAGCGCGAGCCGGATCGCTCCCCTCCAGGCCATCTAGCTTCGGAGCCGGGACGATAGGAGATGGGCGAGCGCGGCCGTCCCCGCCGATGCGGGAATGGTGAGCACCCATGCCCATTTCGCCGCGCGCGACTCGAAGAGATCGAAAAAACGCATTTCCTTGGGGAGCTGGCGTAGCATGGGCCGTTGGATTTAAGCACGGGGTATTCATCACTGTCCACTTCCACGAACGAAGGAGGAATCACATGAGAAATCGTGTGTCCACGGTCGCCGTGGTGGTCGCCGCGGTGGCACTGACAGGTTGGTCCACTGCGGCGTCAGCGATGCTTCCGAAGCCGTTCCAGATCGGTTTCGGCGGAGGCGTCAGCGTGCCCGTGAGCGACGCCAAGGACGCGCTCAAGACCGGGTGGCACGGAACGGGAATTCTGCGGCTCAACATGCCCGGTCTCCCTCTCGACCTGCGAGGCGCATTCAGCTACTCGCACTTCAAGCTCGACCCCGCTTCGACCGGATTCGAAGGCACGGGCCGGCTCCTGTCGGGCCTTGGGAACGTTACCTACACGCTGCCGTTCCCTGGCCCCATCAAGCCGTACATCACGGCGGGCTTGGGAGCCTTCAATCTCAAGGCGGACCCGGACTCGTCGGGCGCTCCGTCTCCCGGGTCGAAGACCAATTTCGGAATCGACGGCGGTGTAGGGATCCAGTTCGGGCTCATGGGACTGCACGGCTTTGTGGAAGGGAAACTTCAAAACATCTATACCGACCAGGGCTTCAACAGCGCGGTGACCAAAGACATCAAGACCCAGATTATTCCAGTGACGTTCGGAATCTTCCTATAGGAGGGGAGGCTCTTCCCTTCCGCAATCCGGTGTACGGGACGCGGGGCGCTACCGCACTGCGGCGCTCCGCGTCTCGCGGATGACCACCCGAATATCCTTCGTCCACCCCTCCGCATCTTGAGGTGGAACAAACGACCACACCTCGGCGGAGCGGCCCGCGCCGGCGCGAATGCGGATGCGGCCCTCCCGGCGCTCGACCTCGCAGAATCGCCGCGTGCGCGGGGTGATCTCGAGCCCGATCTTTTCGTTCTTGTGGATGTAGACGGTCTGGCCCGTAACGACGATCGACCCGACCCGGTCCTCCCACCCCGCTTCCCTTGTCCCCAGCCCATGCGTGAAGCGGAAGGCGAGGTTGTCCGCACGCCGGACGATGCCTTCAGCGGCGAAGCGCTGCTCGATGTCAGGACTCAGGCGGCTCGTGTCCTGAGAGCAGCCCCACCACGCGGCGGTCAGAACGACAACAACGGCCACCCATCCCTTGCGTTTCCATCTTCCGGTTGGCACCATGACGCCATTACGCCATGAACTCCTCGAGAATTCCAGTGCGGCCGATGACGATCACGGACTCGCCGGCCGTCGCCGAGCTCGCGACGCAGCTCGGCTACCCGTCCACCGCGGCCCAAATCGAGCGGCGGTTCCACGCTCTGGAGGAAACCCCCGACGCGCGCGTGCTGGTCGCCGAGAGTCCGGATAAGACCGTTCTCGGCTGGATCCATATTTTCTCGACTCGGCATCTGGAGTCGGATCCCGGGGCCGAGATCGGGGGCCTCGTTGTGGACGAGGCGGCCCGAGGTCGCGGCGTGGGGTCCGCGCTCGTAATCGCGGCGGAGGCTTGGGCGAAGGAGCAGGGGTACCAGGTGGTGTCGGTTCGATCCAATGTGATCCGCGTTGAAGCCCACGAGTTCTACAAGTCGAGGGGCTACGAAGTCCTCAAGTCGCAGTTCAAGCTCCGCAAGAAGCTCTCCTAAACTGGAGCAGCGACAGCGCGTTCGGGTTCAACCCTTTGCAAAACACAGACGTCGAGCACCCCGAGAAGTCCGCCCGGCGCGGCTCATAGGTTGTCAGGCTTCGCCTTACGGGGAGCATGGCCGTTTTCATCCATGGCACGTGGATTGCACTTCGATCAACCCATCCCGTCATCACATCATTGCTAGGAGCCGCCGTGTGGATTGACTCCACGACAACCATGGTGGTCGCCTCCCTCGCATCGGTCGCGGCCGGCGGATTCGCTCTGGAGTTCGGCCGCCAGCGCGCCGCCCGTAAGTCGCTCCTCCATGCGGGTGAGCGGGGCGGTGGAGATCCGCCATCCCTCTACCCCAGAATCGACCCGGCACTCTGCATTGGCTGCGGGGCTTGCGTGGAGGCCTGCCCGGAAGAGGACGTGCTGCGGGTGATCGAGGGCCGGGCCCGCCTCGTCCACGCCGCCCACTGCGTCGGCCACGGTCGTTGCAAGACCGCCTGCCCTACCAGCGCCATCGAGCTCGTGTTCGGAACATCCGCCCGAGGCGTCACCGTGCCCCTCCTCGGTGAGGACCTTCAGACGAGCGTACCGGGAATTTACGTCGCCGGAGAGCTTGGTGGATTCGGACTAATCCGCACGGCGGTGAACCAGGGGGTTCAGGCCGTAGAAAACCTCGCGGCTTCCATGAAGCCTGGCCAGACTAACGGATCCACGGACGTCGTCATCGTCGGTGCCGGACCCGCAGGCATCGCGGCCGCGCTCGCATGCCAGGAGCGGGGCCTGAGCCACGTGATCCTGGACCAGGAAGGTTTGGGGGGAAGCGTCCACCACTACCCGCGGCGCAAGCTCGTCATGACCTCGCCCGTCCACCTCCCCATCATCGGCGCGATGAACTTCAAAGAAATCACCAAGGAGGAGCTCTACGCCTACTGGACCACGGTCGTCCGGAAGGCTGGGCTGAAGATCGACGCTCCCTCCCGGGTCTCCTCAATCGAGCACGACGGACCCTCCTTTCGAGTCTCGGCATCCAGCGGAGGGACGCGCGCTCGACGAGTCGTGCTCGCAATCGGCAGGCGCGGCACGCCGCGGAAGCTCGGGGTCCCAGGCGAGGAAAGCCCGAACGTTGCCTACCGGCTCCTCGAACCGGAGCAGTACTCAGGGAGACGCGCCCTCGTGGTGGGCGGAGGCAACAGCGCCGTCGAGGCCGCGGTCTCGCTGGCCGAGGCGGGCGCGCGGACCGTCCTCAGCTATCGAGGTGAGCGCCTCTCGCGGGTGGCCGAGGCGACCCAGGAGAAGCTCGAGGCCCTCCGGGGGCCCCAGCTCCAGCTGGTGCTCCAGTCGGAGGTTCGCGCGATCGAGCCAGAACGCGCTCTCCTCCATGGCCCCTTCGGGGAGCGATGGGTCCCGAACGACTATGTCTTCGTCTTGATCGGGGGCGACCTCCCGACGAAGTTCCTCGAGAAGGTCGGCGTCGCGACCACTACTTACTTCGGTGAGCCGCCGAGGGCTCCGCACGCGGCGGACCCCCAAGCGAAGGCGTCGTGAACACCGCCGCCCGAGCAGCAGCGCCCCCGCTCGTCGCGCACCCCCGCGTGCAGGGCTCCGCCCGCCCGTCAGCCAAGATGCGCTACACCCTTTACGCGATCTTCTTCGCGATCTGGACCGCGCTCCTGGCGTATGGATTCGACTACTACCGGCTCAGTTTCGCCGACCGCCTCCGCTCTTCGTCGCACGCGCAGCTCAAGCCAAGCGGAGAGCTGGGGCTCCTCTACGGCTACGCCGGTGCGGGCATCCTGCTCCTCCTCCTCCTGTACTCGGTGCGCAAGCGCGTGCGCGCCCTTCACCGCCTTGGCCGGCTCGGCCGCTGGCTCAACGTGCACATCTTCTTCGGAATCGCGGGCCCGGCCATGATCACGCTCCACGCCGGGTTCAAGGCGACCGGGGCAATCGCGATCGGCTACTGGGCGATGATCGGGGTCATGTTGAGCGGCTTCGTCGGCTACTACCTGCTCCGTCAGGTGGGCGGAGCGCTCTCCGAGACGGAAAACGCGTCCGAGTTGCTCACCGCCGAACTGGAGCTGTTGGACCGCCAGCTGACAGAACGCTTCGGCTTCACGCCGACCGATCTGGCCGCGCTGCGGGTGCGCTCCGGCATTGGCGGAGCCGAGCGGATGGGAATACTTACCAGCCTCTTCTACCTGCTCGCCCAGGATTTCCTCGGACTGCTCGACGGAATGGGCATCCGCAGACCGCATCGGGCAGCCGCCCGGCTTGGGACGATGGATCGGCGGCGTCTCCAGAAGCTCACCCGAAAGCACCTCGTGCTCGAGAGGCGGCGCGCCTTCCTGCGCCAGACGAGCGCGCTGTTCCACTACTGGCATGCGATTCACAAGCCGTTCACGTTCGTGCTTTTCATCATGATGGGCATCCACATCGGAGTCGCGGTATGGCTGGGTTATGCCCTCCCTCGTCCATGAGATCGCGGTGCGACTCGCACGCGCGGCAGCCGTGGGGGCACTGATGCTCTCCCCGGGAACTGCGCGCGCCCAATTCTCGCCCGGGCCTCTCTCGAGCTCGCACGCGGCGATCGACCACCCGACCGCGTGCCTCGAGTGCCACGAGCCCAAGCGGGCGACGACGGCCGTCCGGTGCCTCGCTTGCCATCAACCGCTTGGAACTCGAATCGCCGCCCAGCAGGGGTATCATGGGCGCGACCCAGCGCGGTCGACTCAATGCGCCTCCTGCCATCCCGAGCACGGAGGGCGCGAGGCGGCCCTCGTCCGCTGGACGGGAGGGCGCGAGAAATTCGACCACGCCCTTACCGGCTACGTCCTCACGGGACACCACGCCGCGCTCGGCTGCAACGCCTGTCACCTCCCGGCACTGATTCGAGCGGTCGACGTGCGCCAGGCGAAGGACCTCAAGCTCCGGACGACCTATCTCGGACTCTCTACCCGCTGCGCGGACTGCCACGGCGACGTCCATCGCGGCCAGTTCGCCGCCGAAATCCAGTCGCGGGATTGCGCCCCCTGTCACTCCACCGACCGTTGGGACGAAGTCATCATGGATCACGCCGAGACCCGCTTCCCCCTCACGGGAAAGCACGCCGCGGTCGCCTGCCAGAAATGTCACTTCTCCGAGAATGACGCGGCAGAGCGCGTCATCGCCGGCTCCGAGAACTCCTTCGTCCGATTCAAGCCGCTAGCGCACGGAGCCTGCGCCGACTGCCACACCGACGTGCACAAGGGCCGCTTCGGCGCCGACTGCACGCGCTGTCATACGACCGCGGGCTGGACCTCGATCACGACGGGGGCGTTCGATCACGACAAGACGCCGTATCCGCTCAGGGGTATGCACCGAACCGTCGATTGCGCGAAGTGCCACACGAGCGGCGAATTCAAGAAACGGATCGCGTTCGCACAATGCTCCGACTGCCATCAGGACCGCCACACGGGCCAGCTAGCGAAGAGCCCGAGCCGGGGCCTCTGCGAGGCCTGCCATTCGGTCGAGGAGTTTTCGCCAGCGCGATTCGGCACATTGGAACACCAGAAGACTTCGTTCCCGTTGCGGGGCGCCCACCTCGCGGTGGCGTGCAACGCGTGCCACAAACTGACCGCCGCCGGCGCACCCGCCGGAAGCGTCCGGTTCCGGCTCCGATCCGCCGCATGCACCGATTGCCACACCGACGAGCACGCCGGGCAGTTCTCGAAGGCGCCCGGCGGGACGGACTGTATTCGATGCCATCTCGAATCTTCCTGGCGGATCGCGTCCTTCAATCACTCGAAGACGCGCTTCCCGCCCGATGGGGCGCACGCCAAGGCCACGTGCTCGGCGTGTCACCTGAACGTGACCATCGGCGATCGGAAGACGGTCCGGTACCGCCCGCTCGACACCGCCTGTCGCGCCTGCCACGCGACTGAGCCGCGGTCCGGCGGCAAGAGGTCGACGACATGAGCCTGCGACTCTTCGCGGTCGTGGCACTCCTCGCGATCGGCACGCCAACGATGGCCGAAAACCGGGCCACTGCGGGTCCCGCGGGTCCCGCCGTGGCCAACCCGCACGGTGACCTAAAGACCGACTGCGAGGCGTGCCATACGGCGAAATCGTGGAAGATCCTCCGGAAGCCGATCCTGTTTCGCCACGCGACTACCGGATTTCCGCTCGAGGGGCGCCATGCCTCGGCCGAATGCGTCGCCTGCCACAAGTCGCTTGAGTTCGCGCGTGTCGCCACGAGCTGCAACGACTGCCATCACGATGTTCATGAAGGGAGAAGCGGAGCCCGGTGTCAGGATTGCCACACTTCGTTCAGCTGGACGAACCGCTCCGCCGCGTTGGCCCGCCACTCGAAGACCGGCTTCCCTCTTCGCGGCGTCCACGCGCTGGTCGAATGCGCCCGCTGCCATGTCGGGGCGGGTGAAGCGAGCCAGGCTCCCGTCTCGAGGGACTGTTTCCCATGCCATACGGCGGAGTACACGTCCACCCAATCGCCGAGCCACGCCGCCGCCGGATTCTCGATTCGCTGCGAGGAGTGCCACGATCCGACGCAAGCGCGATGGGGCGGCGCGGGATTCAATCACGCGCTGACAGGTTTCCCTCTCACCGGAGCCCACCGCCTCACCGCGTGCGTCCGATGCCACGCCAGCGGGAGCTATGCCGGCACCCCCCGCAACTGCTTCGCCTGTCACCAAGGCGACTACGCGGCCACGACAAACCCGAACCACGCGACGCTCGGCTACTCCACGCAATGCGAGGCCTGCCACTCGACCGTAGCGTGGCGGCCCGCGAATGTCGATCACGACCGGTTCTATTTCCGCATTTACACGGGAAGGCACGCCGGCAAGTGGAGCGGCTGCGCGACCTGTCACGTGAACGGCGCCAACTACGCGGAGTTCACGTGCTTCGCCTGCCACGAACACTCCCAGGCCCAGGCGGACTCACAGCACCAGGGTCGGTCCGGTTACGTCTATGACAGCAATGCTTGCTATGCGTGCCATGGCCGGGTCTAGGGCTCGCGTGCGTCCGGCAGCGCGTCTGGGTGCTCTCCCGATCGCGTTCTTCATTTGCCTCCTGGGCGGCTCTACCCCCTCGCCCGCCTTCGCGGCGGCCGCGCGAGTCCAATATCTCTCCGCGACCAACGTCTACCTCGACGTCGGCAGCGCCGAGGGGCTCGCCGAGGGCACCCCGATCGTCGTCAGACGAAGCGGAAAGGAAGTCGCCCGGCTCACCGTGGTCTATGTCGCGGAGCACTCCGCCTCCTGCCGAATCGAATCGTCCACGGAGCCTCCGCGAGTGGGAGACCTGTGTTCGTTTACGCCGGCCTCGCTTCCGGACAGTGCGAGTTCACGTCCCAGTCCCGCCGCGTCGCCTCCGAGCTACGCGAAACCTGGCGGTGGAAGCGACTCCGCCACCGTGAGATCGGATGGGTCGTGGTCGCAATCGCGGCACATGACCGGCCACGTCATGACCCTTTACACGCGATCGTCGGATGGTGGCGGAAGCTTTGAGAACCCAAGCGTCTTGGGGGACCTCCGTTGGAGCGGCCATCTTCAGGAGGAGATCTCGCTTCGAGTCTTTGCGACGCGCCCTAGCAGTCGGGCGGTCACGGATCTGCCCGGGGTCACGTTCACCGAGTCCCGGACGCGCATCTA
>JBGPMG010000037.1:0-16449 GCA_041486815.1 Candidatus Eiseniibacteriota bacterium
CTCTACGAGCTGCGCGAGCATTCGGCGGGGCTCAATTGCGGCCGCTGGGACTACATCTTCTCCTTCATCAAGACCCGCCGCCATGACACCCAGGCGATGCTGCCGGATCGCTCCCAGGTCACCATGGAGCAACCGTTCATGCGGGCCTACGCGCAGCTCTGCGTGCGCACCTGCCACCGTCGGGGCGTCCACGCGATGGGCGGGATGGCGGCGCAGATCCCGATCAAGAACGACCCCGAAGCGAGCCGGCGCGCCCTCGAACGAGTCCGCGCGGACAAGCTGCGCGAGGTGATGGACGGCCACGACGGCACCTGGGTGGCGCACCCCGGCCTTGTCGCCGTCGCGCGGGAGGTATTCGAGGCGGTCATGCCCGGGCCAAACCAGCTCGAGCGGCGCCGCGAGGACGTGCACGTGACCGCGGCGGATTTGCTCGAGGTGCCCCGTGGGACCCGCACGGAGAAGGGGCTTCGCCTCAACATCCGCGTCGGCGTGCAGTACATCGAAGCATGGCTTCGGGGGAACGGCTGCGTGCCGCTCTACAACTTGATGGAGGACGCGGCGACCGCGGAGATCTCCCGCTCCCAGGTGTGGCAATGGGTGCACCACGCTGCGACGCTCGAGGACGGCCGCAAGGTCGACGCAGGCCTCCTGCGGGCTCTGACCGACGACGAAATGAAGCGAATCGAATCGGAGATCGGCGCCGAGCGTCTCCGGCGGGGCCGGTTCCAAGAGGCGCGGGCGCTCTTCGAGCGCCTCTCCACGCAGGAGAGGCTCGAAGATTTCCTGACGCTACCGGCGTATCAGCTCCTCGACGCCACGGACAGCGCTCCCATGGACGGATCCCAACACCCGGACACCAATCGGAGGTAGCTTCCCCATGGCCGCAACGCGCGTCTCCCGAACCGTCAACCGAGTGGCCCGACCCGTCCAGCAGACCGTGTCGCCCGAGGCTCCGCCCGTTCCCGCGACCCGTTGGGCCGGCATCGTGCGTCCGTATCGCGGTGAGGATGTCGAGCGGCTCAAGAACACGGTCAAGATCGAGCACACCCTCGCGGACCTGGGAGCCCGACGGCTCTGGCACCTCCTCACGACGCGCGAGTACGTGAACGCGCTCGGCGCGTTGACTGGGAACCAGGCGGTCCAGCAGGTCAAGGCAGGGCTCGACGCCATCTACTTGAGCGGCTGGCAGGTCGCCGCCGACGCGAACCTCGCGGGACAGACCTATCCCGACCAGAGTCTCTACCCGGCGAACAGCGTCCCGAACGTGGTGCGCCGGATCAACCAGGCGCTCCTTCGCGCGGATCAGATCGAGAACTCGGAGTCCCGAAAGGGCGCGCTGGGGAACGGGCGCGCGAACGGACACCAGAACGGAAATGGGAACGGCAACGGCAACGGGAACGGGCACGCGAACGGCAACGGCCAAGCCGAGGAAAGGCGCTACTGGCTCGCGCCGATCGTCGCCGACGCCGAGGCCGGGTTCGGCGGGCCGCTCAACGCGTTCGAGCTGATGAAGGCGATGATCGAGGCGGGGGCCGCGGCCGTCCACTTCGAGGACCAGCTTTCCTCCGAGAAGAAGTGCGGCCACCTGGGGGGCAAGGTGCTCGTCCCCACCAGCCACTTCATCCGCACGCTCGTGGCGGCGCGCCTTGCCGCGGACGTCATGGATGTGCCGACGTTGATCGTCGCGCGCACGGATGCAGATAGCGCCAAGCTGATCACGAGCGACGTCGACCCGCGCGACCGGGAGTTCTTGACCGGCGATCGGACCCCGGAAGGTTTCTTCCAGTACAAGGGCGGAATCGAATGCGCGATCGCGCGCGGGCTGGCCTACGCCCCGTACGCCGATCTCATCTGGTGCGAGACGTCGACGCCCGACCTGCACGAGGCGAAGGCGTTCGCGGAGGCGATCCGGGCGAAGTTCCCCGGCAAGATGCTCGCTTACAACTGCTCGCCGTCGTTCAACTGGAAGGCGAAGCTCGACGACGCGACGATCGCCAGGTTCCAGCGGGAGCTGGGCGCGATGGGCTACAAGTTCCAGTTCGTCACGCTGGCCGGCTTCCATTCGCTCAACCACGGCATGTTCGAGCTGGCGCGCGCCTACAAGGACCGCGGCATGGCGGGCTATGCCGAGCTGCAGGCGGCGGAGTTCGCGTCCGAGACGCACGGCTACTCCGCGACGCGGCACCAGCGCGAGGTGGGGACGGGCTACTTCGACGATGTCATGCAGGTGATCTCGAACGGCGGGTGTTCCACGCTCGCCCTCGAGGGCTCGACGGAGAAGGCGCAGTTCTAGGCGGTCGGGTGCGATGGGGGACACTCTCCCGACGGGCACCGGCCCGTCCGGACGTCCTACGTTCTCCGCGCCCCGAACCGCCGTAGGAGCTCCGACATGACGGCCAGATGGTGGTCGTCGTGCTCGGCGACGAAGTACGCCATATCGATGACGCGCATCGGCTGCTGAAGCCGAGGGTGGATCGCGGTCCGGGCGAGGTCCTCGTCTTTCCAATCCTCGAGGCGCCTCACGAACGCCCCCCGCTCCTTGCGGAAGGCCCCCAGGATTTCTCCGATCGGTTTGGCGTTGTGGTTCGCCTCGTACGTCTTTCGGTTCGTCGTTTCCCAGGCTCGGAGAATTTTCGCGCCGGCGAGGAAATCGTCGAGACGGCCGGCGTGAAGCTCATCCAGGTCGCCGAGATGCCCGGCGTGCTCCTGGGCCGACCAGTGGTCGCCGTCGCGGCGGGTGAGGATCTCCGTGGGGGCACTTCGGAGCTTGTCTTCGAGCCTCGCCGGCGCGCCGCGCAGCCGCTCCACCACGACCGGGAAGAGCGACACCGGCATCGTGAATTCGAACTTCCGCTCCACCCAACGCGTCACGTTCATTTGCGCTCCTTTGGGGCCGCGCCGCCTCTAAGGGCCGCCGCGGCGCCTCTAGGGGCAGGCGCGCCGCCCATTGGGGCCACGGCGCCGCCCTCTCCCGCGATCAGGCCGAGTACTTTCAAGTATTTCTCGTCGCCCACCTCGTGGAGTCGCCAGTAGGGAAGCCGCGCGCTGCCGGTCAGCTCACCGGTGTCGAGACCCTCGGCGGGGCTCCAGTGCGTCGCGCTCTTCTGTCCGGCGACGGACCTCCATTCCCAGCGAACGATGCGATGCGGGTAGGCGGCCTCGATCCAGATGCGGCCCTCGCGCCCACTGGCCACCGCGACCGTATAGAGAGCCGCCTCGAAGCGCCCCGCCGGCACCACGACGGCCTCCGTCCCACGCGACCGCGCGATCGTCGCCTCGGTCCACCGCAGCGGGCGATGGCTGAGGCGCCGTAGGAATGCCGAGTCGACGAACGGAACCATTCGCCGCTCGCCGGGGCGAAGCCACTCTGTCCGCAGGCTCCGGAGGCGGAGGAACAACTCCTCCTCGGCGATCCCTTCCTTCGTCAGTGGGAGCCGCCGCTCTGCCGATTCATCCTCGAAGTAGCTCGTGTATCGGTCGGCGATATCGCGCGGCCCGAAGAGCATCTCTTCGTACACATGCCCGCACCACTCGGCGCTCGAGAACGAGATCTTGGCTGGCGAGAAGTCTCGGCTTCGCACGAACACGGAGGTCATCGTGTTGTAGTCGTAGATCCCGGTCTGGAAATCGCGAATGAAATTGAGCTTCAGAGCTTCAAAGGTGTCCTTGGGATTCGCATTCGGGTCGTCCACCTTCACCCGCTTCGCCTCGCTGAAGGGCTCGGTCACGAAGACCATGACCGCCGTCCCGCTTCGGCGTTGGCCGTATCGGGTCACGGCATAGCGATATCCGTTCAACTCGGCCTTCCCGTCCTGCCAGTGGGATTCGAACGTGGGCGAGTTTGAAACCGGGGCCGCCGATACGAGCAGCGCCGTCGCGATCGCGACCGTCACTAAAGCCATTGCCGTCGCAACAACGACGCCTCGCCCGCACCATGCGCTCCCGCTTCGCTCGGTCGCCTTCACAACCTCACTCCTCCGTGGAAGATAGGGGCAGCGCATCGTCAGCATGGAGTATAGCGCGGCGGGATCACTCCGCCCGCCAGCCGATTGCCGTTGCGCCGTCGCGGGACGGGACTACACTTTCCATTCTACCTCTGTGACTCCTTGACGGTCCGGAGATCTCCGCGAACGCGGCGATGGGGGGCAGCATGAATCCGAGCGGCACCGATATCGTTTCCGAAGTCGAAAGACTCGAAGAGCACCTGGTCGTGCAGCATGAGAAGCTGGCGGAGCTGAAGCGCCAACTTCCGCGAAAAGAGGTTCAGAACTACACGCTCTCCGGCCAGCAGGGGCCGATCCGGCTCTCGGAGCTGTTCGGCGACAAGAGCGACCTCATCGTCATCCACAACATGGGCAAGGGGTGCCGCTACTGCACGCTCTGGGCCGACGGATTCAACGGCGTCGTCCCGCACCTCCAGAGCCGCGCGGCCTTCACGGTCTGCTCGCCCGATTCGCCCGAGACGCAGCAACAGTTCGCACAGTCGCGGGGATGGCGGTTCCCGATGGTCTCAGGGCATGGGTCAAGCTTCATCGAGGACATGGGTTTTCGCGGTGAGAAGAGCTGGATGCCGGGCGTCTCGACGTTCACGCGCGCGGCGGACGGCAAGATCTATCGAATCGCGAAGGCACCGTTCGGGCCGTTCGACCCGTTTAGCGGAATCTGGCACCTCTTCGCGCTTCTCGGCGACGGCGTGAAGGACTGGGAACCGAAATATCAGTATTGAAGCTCAGCCCTTGATCCCGAGGCCCTCCGCCGCCAACGTCGCCGCGTCCGAGCGGAACTCTTTGAGGTCCCGGTGCCCGTCCGGGTGGATCGCGTTCGTGAGCAGGACGATGTACGCGTCCGACTCCGGATCGATCCAGAGCGATACCCCGGTCCACCCGGAATGCCCGAACGAGCTCCTCGAAAAGCGCCGCCCGCGAAGGGCTGAGTATGGGCTCTCGATGTCGAAACCGAACCCGCGGCGCACTCCGACATTCCCACCGCATTGATTGGTGGTCATCGCCCGCACCGATTCCTCGGAGAGAAGGGGGCGTCCGCGATGCCGGCCGCGGTTCAAGATCAGCTCGCAGAACCGCGCTACCTCCTCCGCCGTGCCGAAGATGCCGGCGTGTCCCCCGACCCCGCCCAGGGCTCGGGAGCGCGCCCTGGGATCGTGGACGCGCCCGCGCAGCCACCGGCCGCGCTCGATAGTGGTCGGCGCCGTTCGGGCCAGGTCGGCGGGGTCGATGCCGTATCGCGTGTCACGGAAGCGCAGCGGCTGGAATAGCCCGGCTTCGGCGATGCGGTCGAGGCGGCGGCGCTCGGCCCGCTCGAGGATCAGCTGGAGGAGTACGTAGCCGACGTCGCTGTAGATGAACTTCGTGCCGGGCCGCGCCTCGAGGGGCCCGCGCGCGATCGCCGCGAGAAGCTCCGCCTTCCGGCCCGCGTAGTCTTCGATCGGATTGTCGGCGGTCAGCCCCGCCGTGTGTGTGAGCAGGAGATGGAGCGGGAGCGCGCCGACCGGCGTCCCGCGAGTCTCCGCGAGATGGCGCTCGACCGGATCGAGGAGGGAGAGTTGGCCCCGAATCGCGCGCTCCACGACGAGCGGCGCCGTGGCCATCACCTTCGTCAGGGAGGCGAGGTCGAAGATCGTCCGCGCCGACATCGGTTCCCGGCGCGGGGAAAGCGCCCGGCGGCCGAAGGCGGCGTGGAAGACGATTCCGCCGGCGCGCCCTACCGCGACGACGGCGCCCGGGATGAGCCCGTCCGCGATCCGCGATTCGACCAACGCGGCGAGCTGGCGGAACTTCGGGCCCGATTTCCGTTCGGCCATAGGCGCGTGAGAATACGCCATTCATGTCGCGGGCGCGAAGAAAGTAGGGTATTCTCGCGCGTCATGCGTCCAATGTGTTTCACGCGTCTCACGCGTCTCACGCGCCTTCGAGCCATCGCCGTCGGGATCGTCGCGGTCGCGTGGTTGAGCGCGCCGGCCGCGGCGGAGGATATTCCATCCGCCCTGATCGCCGGTACCGCGACGGTCGCACGGACCGCCGATCTAGTGATCAAGCCGCTGGCCGGCCGACTGCGGCCGATCCCATACCTGCCCGCGCTCGCGAACGGGGCCGCTGCGTTCCGGGCGGGCGACGAGGCGGCGGGTTTCACCGATCCGCTGCCGCGTCGTTCCACCGTGCTCCGCGAGGCGGTCATCGCGGGCGCCGCGATCGGCATCGGATTCCTGCTTGACGACGCCATCAAGCCAGGATCGGGCAAGTCGACCGCGATGTACGACGTCGGCCAGGTCATAGGGAGCCCCTACACGCTGGGGGCCGGGGCGGGGGTCATGTGGGTCGGCGGAACGATCGCGCACCATCCTCGTACCGTCGGCACCGCGAAGCGGCTTCTCGTCTCGATCGCCGCGACGACGGTGACCGTCGCCATTCTCAAGCAAGTGACCGACCGGGAGCGTCCTGACGGGTCCAATCGGCAGTCCTTTCCCTCCGGGCATTCGGGCACCTCGTTCGCGGCGGCGACGGTGCTGGACCGCACGTATGGCCTAGACGTCGGGTTGCCCGCGTACGGTCTCGCCGGGTTCGTGGCCGCATCGCGCGTTGTGGGGAACCGCCACTTCTTCTCCGACGTGGTGGCGGGCGCCGTCATCGGTCGGTTCTTCGGCCGGATCTTCACAATGCATCATTGATATCCCCCGCGGGTAGACTGCCGGGCCGATGATCCCGATCCGCGACATCAATCCATCAGGTCGATTTCCCGCCGTCACCGTTGCAATTATTCTCGCCTGTACGGCGGCGTTCTTCCTCGAGCTTGCCCTCGGCGAGCAGCTCAACCGCTTCGTCCAGGCCTACGGGCTCGTGCCCCAGACCATCACCTACGGCCTCGAGACCAAGACCCTCGGCTTGGAGAGCGTGGTCGCGCCTTTCTTCACGTCGATGTTTCTCCATGGCGGCTGGCTCCATCTGATCGGGAACATGTGGTTCCTTTGGATCTTCGGGGACAACATCGAGGACACGCTGGGGCATTTTCGATTCGCGGTGTTCTACCTTCTCTGCGGGCTCGCGGCGGGGCTCACCCAGTACTACCTTTCGCCCCTCTCGCCCGTTCCCACCATCGGGGCGAGCGGAGCGATCGCGGGCGTGCTCGGTGGCTACCTCGTCCGCTTTCCGAGCGCACGGGTCGTCACGCTGGTGCCGCTCGGATTCTTCCTCCAGATGATGGAGCTTCCCTCGTGGCTGATGCTCGGACTCTGGTTCCTGGCTCAGGCGATCGGCGGATTTGTGACCCTGGGCGCCGCCGGGGGCGGCGTCGCGTGGTGGGCCCACGTGGGTGGTTTCTTGGCGGGAATCCTCTTGATCGGCGTCCTTAAGCCGCGGCAAGTCATGGTGTAATCCGCGCCGGTACCGGGTACTATCAGGTGAATGCGAATGTCCTCTTCTCCAGGCCCTGTTACCCACGAGCAAACCTATGAATAAAGCGTCACTTCGGCTGATCCTGATCACGTTCGTCGTCATCGGCTCGGTGGCCTATCTCATTCTTTCCGGCGTGAAGCAAACGGGCCTTCAGTACATGACCGTGACCGAGTTGGCGCAGCTCTCCCATGCCCCCAAGGCGGGCGGCTTTAGGCTCGACGGCAAGGTCGCGGCGGGGAGCGTGGTCTACGACCAGAAAGCCCCGCGCCTCGCGTTTCGGATGACCGACGGAGGCGAGGCGATCGGCGTCGTATACGAGGGGCTCATGCCGGACGCTTTCGCCGCGGGGCTCGAGGTCGTGGTCGAAGGCACCTACCGGCACGACGAGAAGACCCTCCACGCCTCGAAGCTCGTGACCAAGTGCCCGTCGAAATACGAGGCCGAGGGGCTCGGGAAGGACCGCTCGTGAGCGAGATCGGACGGCTCGCGATCATTCTCGGCTTCGCGTGCTCCTGCTACGCGGTCCTCTCGATTGCATGGGGGCTCCGGACGGGGATGGCGGGCCCACTGAAGAGCGGCCGCCGCGCGGTCTGGATCGTCTGCGGGCTCACCCTTCTCGCGACACTCGTGCTGGAGCGCGCTCTCATTTCCCGGGATTTCTCTTACCGCTACGTGGCCGAGCACACGAGCCTCGATCTGCCGCCGCACTACGCTGCGACCGCGCTCTGGGCGGGGCAGGAGGGGTCACTCTTGTTGTGGCTCTTGATCTTGAGCGGCTACGGCGCCGCATTCTTGTGGTGCTACCGCAAGCGGATCGATCCGTTCTACGACGCCGTGGCGATGGTGGTCGCGACGGTCATGATCTTCTTTACGGGGCTCCTCACGTTCGTCTGTTCGCCGTTTCGGATCCTGGCGACTCCGCCCGCGGACGGGAACGGATTGAACCCTCTGCTCCAAGATCCGGGCATGATGATCCATCCGCCGATCCTCTACACCGGTTACGTCGGTTTTATCATCCCGTTCGCCTTCGGGATCGCCGTGCTCCTCTTGAATCGCTCGGGCACGCGGTGGATCGAGGAAGTCCGGCGCTGGACGCTTTTCAATTGGATGTTCCTCGGCTTTGGCGTGCTCCTGGGAGCGCGCTGGGCCTACATCGAACTCGGCTGGGGCGGCTACTGGGGCTGGGATCCGGTCGAGAACGCCTCGCTCATGCCGTGGCTCGTGGGGACGGCGTTCCTCCACTCGGTGATGATCGAGCAGCGCCGGGGGATGCTCAAGACCTGGAACGTGGTGCTCATCGTGCTCACGTTCGAGCTCTCCATCTTCGGCACGTTCCTGACTCGGTCGGGCGTCCTGACCTCGGTCCACTCATTCGCTGAGTCGAATATCGGCCCGTGGTTCCTCGGATTCATCCTGATCTCGAGCACCGCCGCGACGGCGCTGATTCTCTACCGGAAGGCGCTCCTCGAGAGCGAGAACCGGATGGACGCGGTCGTGTCGAGGGAGGGCTCGTTTCTCTTCAATAACGTGTTGTTCGTGGCATTGACCTTCGCCACGTTCCTGGGCACGACGTTCCCGGTGATCAGCGAAGCGGTGACCGGGGCGAAGATTTCGGTGTCGGCGCCGTTCTTCAACCGGGTCAACGTGCCGATCGCCTTGGCGCTCCTGCTTCTCACCGGGGTGGGCCCGGTCCTCTCCTGGAAGCGCGCGACCGCCTCGGTCTTGAAGCGAAACTTCGTGATACCGACCTTCGTGGGGGTGCTGGCCCTGCTCGTCGGAATCCCGTTCGGCCTCCGCGGCGTCTATCCGATCGTCTGCGTCGGCGGCGCCGCGTTCGTGCTGGCCACGATCGTCATGGAGTTCGCACGCGGGATCCAGGCACGTAAGGACACGGAGCCGGCCGGGTCGCCGGTCGCGATGATCCACCTCGTGCAGAAGAACAAGCGCCGATACGGCGGCTATATCGTCCACTTCGGCGTCGTCATGATCTTCATCGGCGTGCTCGGTTCCTCGGTCTTCCAGAAGGAGGCGCACGCGCCGCTCAAGCCCGGCGAGTCGATGGCGATCGGGCCCTACACGTTGACGCTCCGCGGAGTCGAGGAGAAGCAGATCCAGAACGCGATGCAGACGAGGGCGGCGGTCGACGTGGCGCAGGGTGGGAAGCGCCTTCAGACGATGCACCCCGCGAAGGCCTTCTACTCGAAATCGCAGCAGCCGATGACCGAGGTCGCTCTTCGGCCGACCGCGGCGGAGGATCTCTACCTGATCCTTGGCGGCGTGAACGAAGATGGTTCGGCCTCGATCCAGGCCTATATCAACCCGCTCGTCAGCTTCGTTTGGTTGGGCGGGATCGTCATGGTGCTGGGGACGCTCATCGCGCTGAGCGACCGCATGCGCCTGAAGCGCGAGGAGAAGTTGCTCGGATGAAACGGGCCCGCGCTGCCGTAGCTCTTCTCGCACTTCTCGCCGTGCTCTTCGGAGGGGCGGCTCCGGCGTTTGCCGTCGAATCATCTGGATTGAGGAAGGATCCGGCACGGGCGATCACGAGCCAGCTCATCTGCCCCTGTTCTTGTGGCGAAATCCTGAGCGGCTGCACGTGCGACACTGGAAAAGCGATGCAGGGCTTCGTGACCGACGCGCTCAAGAGTGGGAAGGGGAAGGATGAGATCGTCGCTTCCCTTGTCGCTAAGTATGGTGAGGTGATCCGCGGCGCGCCCAAGGCCGAGGGGTTCAACCTGATCGTCTGGATCGCGCCCTTCGTCGCGACCTTGATCGGATTCGTGATCGCGGCATTCGTGCTCCGCCGCTGGGTGGGGCGCCGCCGCGTCGTCGCATTGGCGCCGGCGGGGAACGCGGGTGCGGGCCGGATCGGACCGCCCACGACCGCGGAGCAGGACTTAGCGAGGCTCCGTGCGCGGGCCGAGGCCGAGCTCAAGCGGATGGACGAGTGACGGCGGCGGGCGCGCGTCGCGCGCCGTGCCGATAAGACCGGCTCGTTACGTATGACCCTCCTCGCGCAGGTCTGCCTTGTCCTCGTGGTTCTCCTGTTCGTCCTCTCGCCGCTCCTCTACCTGCGGGGCGAGCGGATGTGGGTGGAGCCCGCGGTCGAGGCGCGGCGTCGCTCGATCGCCGAGCGGAAAGGGCGCCTCTACGGCGCCCTCCTCGATCTCGACTTCGACCGCGATTCGGGAAAGATCTCCCTGGAGGACCATGCGCGGATGCGCGAAGAGATCATGGCCGACGTTCTCGCGGTGCTTGCCGAGGAGGACAGGGAGATTCCGAAGGCGCAACGGCGTCCCGTGGTGGTCGAAGGTGGGGATCGCGTGGAGCGCCTGATCGAGGAGTACAAGCGAAGCCGCCGCAGCAAAGCCGAGGCCGGCGGGTCGTGAGGGCGATCTCGTTCGCGGCGGCAATCGCGCTCGCGATCTCAGGCGCCGCGCTCGCCGCCGTCGATGCCCACGCCCTCACGGTCCAGGGGCGTGTGCTAAAGGGAGAGGCGCATCAGCCCGCCTCCGGGGTTTCCGTCTCGCTCCACATCGTCAAGGGAACCGAGGAACTGCCCGGGAAGACCGCGGTCTCGAACGCGAACGGGGAGTATCGATTCGACGGACTCTCCGCCAATTCGGATCTCTCCTATTTCGTCTCGACGGAGTATGAGGGCGCGTTCTACACGGAAGGACCGGTCGAGCCAGCCCAGAACGGCGTGGCTTCGCAGGACCTCGTGATTTATGACGTGGGACGCGACGTCGCGGCGGTCCGAGTCACCAACCACCACATCATCGTTGAACGCAAGCCCGATCACCTCGCCATCACCGAGATTCTGGTCTTCGAGAACTCCGGCAAGACCGCCTACCTCGGCACCGGCTTGAACCACGCGGAGAACGCGGGGATCCGGCTCGGGCTTCCGGCCTCGGTGAAGCAATTCCAGGCGGGGATGGGGGGAGACGCCCAGACGGTCCGCGTGCAGGGGCGGGACCTCGCGAGCCTGCGTCCGATTCCGCCGGGAACCAGGCCCTTCAGCTTTACATACGAGGTCCCTCTCTCGGGCCGGATGGACCTGTCGCACCGGCTCTACTTTCCGACCGCGAAGTTCGTGGTGCTGATCGAGGACCCGAAACTCAAGCTCGAGTCGGCTTCGCTCCAATACGCCGGACAACGCGACCAGAACGGCCGGAAATTCGAGCTCTATCAGGGCTCCGATTTTCCGATCGGGGCCGAAGTCACCATGCGGATCCACGGCGCGGGGTTCTGGTCGAATCCGAGGATCTACCCGTGGCTCATGGCCCCGTTTCTTATCATCGCGGCGCTGGTATTCGCTGCGAAAAGGGGGCGTCGGAGGACTGAGGGTAGTGCGGATCCGGTGGGTGCCGCTCACGCCGGAGAGGAAATGCGCTTCGCCGCACCCACCGGATCCGCATCACATAAATCTCCGGAGCCGCCTGTTCCCGACGATGATTTTTCGACGATCTATCTCTATCTGATTGAGGCGCTCGACCGTGGTGTCGAGAGGGGCGAGTTTTCCAAGGAGAGCCACGCCCTGGTTCGAGGAAACCTCAAGCGCCGCCTCGAGGCGATCCTCTCCGATCAGCCCCGCGCGGGGACTCGCTGATCTCCCCGCGGTGATCCTCCGCGCCGACTCCGTCCGCAAACGCTTCGACGAGCGGACTGTTCTTGCTGGCGCCTCACTCACGCTATCGCCCGGCGAGGTCGTGCTCCTCTCCGGTGCGAACGGCTCGGGCAAGACGACCTTCGCGCGGATCCTCGCGACGCTCCTTCCTCCCGACGATGGCGAGGTCCTGTGGGACGACGAGCCGGTCGGCGAGCGTCGCCGCGCGGCCCGCCGCGCGATCGGCTTCGCGACGCATCATTCGCTTCTCTACTCCGGCCTCACTCCGATCGAGAATCTCGAGTTCTTCGGCCGCCTCGCCGGGGTCGCCGGCGCCCGCGGCGCCGCGGCCGCGCTTCTGGAGCGGTTCGGCATGACGGAGTTCGCGGACGTCCCGCTCACGACGTTCTCGCGGGGGATGCTTCAACGCGTTGTTCTTTCCCGCGCGCTCCTCAACAATCCGCGCATCTTGATTCTTGATGAGCCGTACGCGGGGCTCGACACGGAGGGTACTTCCACGCTGAACGCGCTCCTCGTCGAGGCGCGAGAGCGCGGGTCCGCGACGCTCCTCGTCGGGCACGACCGGGACCGGGCCGCCGCGATCATGACCCGCGCGGTCCACCTCGACCGCGGCCGGATCGAGGCGGCATGACCATTCTGGCGGTCACGCGGAAGGACTTGATGCTCTACGTCCGCGACGCCCGGTTTCTGGCCACCCTCGGGTTGTTCAGCGCAGCGCTCGTATTGATCCTGAGCGTCGCCTTTGGGCCGATCTTCCACGATCCCGCCGGCGAGGCCGCCGCGACGATCTGGGCGGCGCTCTTCTTCGCCGGCGTCCTCGGCTTGAGCCGCTCGCAGGATCTCGAGTCGGAGTCCGGCGGGTCGGACGCGCTCCGGTTGACCGGGGCCGACCCGTTCGCGCTCTACCTTGGGAAGACGCTGGCGAATTTTCTGCTCCTTTTCGCCGTCTTCCTGCTCCTCCTCCCGCTGACCGCCGTCTTCTTCGACGTCGGGAGCCTCGCGGCGCTCCCCGTGCTCTTGTGCGTTGTCGGCCTGGCCCTTGTGGGATATAGTGCCTGGGGTACACTGTTCGCGGCGCTGGCTCGCGGGCTCCAGGCAAGGGAGCTCCTCCTCTCGGTTCTCCTGTTTCCCTCCCTCGTTCCGCTCTGGATAGGTGCTACGAAATTGACGCACGCTCTCTGGGACGGGGGAACGATCGAGCCCGTTCGCGATTGGATCAAAGTGATGGCGGTGATGGACGTCCTGGGGCTCGCCCTTGCCGGCTGGCTCTATGAATCGATTCAGGAGGCGGGGGAATGAACCGAAACGTGCCCGACCCATGGAGGAAGGGGGCGGCGTGGCTCTGGGCCGCGGCGTTCGTGCTGATCGGCGCGTCGCTCTTCGCGATCGCGTTCCGCGCGCCCGTCGAAGCCGTGATGGGGCCGGTCCAGAAGATCGTCTACATCCACGTGCCGAGCGCGATGGTGACGCTCCTGGCGTTCGGAATCGCGTTCGCCGCGGGGATCGCCTATCTCGCGACCAAGCAATGGGTCTGGGACGCCGTCGGCACGGCAGCCTGCGAAGTCGGCCTCGTGTTCGCGACGGTGGTCATGATCACGGGCCCCCTGTGGGCCCGCTCTGCCTGGAACACCTGGTGGACGTGGGAGCCGCGGCTGACGACGTTTTTCATCCTCTGGATTCTCTACGCCGCCTATCAGGTAATCCGCGCGTCGATCCGATCGGGTTCCAGGAGGACGATCTCGGCGATCATGGCGGTCATCTTTTTCGTGAATCTCCCGATCGTCTGGAAATCGGTCGAGTGGTGGCGCGGGTCACTCCACCCCAGGAGCGTGACGATGACCGGGGAGATGCGCCAGGTGCTCCTGCTCTCGATGATGGCGTGGATCGTATTCTTCGCGGCGGTCCTGGAGCGGCGGCTTCGGGTCGAATGGGCGCGCGAAGCGTCGGCTCGCCAGTCGGCCTCCGGAGACGCGGATGCCCGCGCGCTCGATCCCGGCGTGCGGGGGGCGAGCCGGGCATGACCTACGCGATCGTCGCCTACGCGCTGAGCGGCCTCCTCTGGATCGCCTACCTCGCGACGGTGTCCGCGCGCCTCAAGCGCGCGCTCCGAAAGAAGTAGCCAAGGGCATGAGAGACCACTTCCACGAATTCGAGATCTCGCCCGAGCTGGTGTGCGAGATGGTCGAGGCGGGGGAGAACCTGATCCTCCTCGACATCCGCGAGGATTGGGAGTGGGAAAAGGCACACCTGGAAGGGGCGATTCACATCCCGCTCTCCGAGCTCGCCCGCCGCGTCGACGAGCTGGATTCGCAAGCCGAAATCATCGTCTATTGCCACCTCGGCGATCGGAGCATCGACGGCTGCCTGCTCCTCTGGGAATGCGGCTTCCGCAAGATCCGGAGCCTGACCGGCGGGATCGAGGCGTGGTCCGAGCTCGTCGACCCGACGGTGCCGAAGTACTGACGAGCGGTACGGAGATCGACTAGAGGTAGATGTAGTTTGGACCGCCGCCGCCCTCAGGCGGGACCCACGTGATGATCTGGTAGGGGTCGGCGATGTCGCAGGTCTTGCAGTGGACGCAGTTCGATGGGTTGAGCTTCAGCTTCAAACCCCCGCGATTCCCGTCGGGCACCATTTCGTAGACGTTCGCCGGACAGAAGTGCTGGCAGGGGTTCCCGAACTCCTCGCGGCAGCGCGTCGAGCAGATATTCGTGTCCGCCACGAGAAGGTGGCTCGGCTGATCCTCATCGTGCTTCGTTCCCGAATGGAAGACGTCGGTGACCTTCGTGAACGTGAAGGCATTGTCGTAGCGCCTCTGTGTCTCCTCCAGGGAGATCGGCGCGACGCCCAGATCTCGAAGCTTCCGCATCCTCGTCTCGCCCGGCCGCCAGGTGGGCCGGTCGCCGAAGCCGAGCCCGCCCGTGACAAGTTGAAGCCCCGCGTCGAGCATCCCCATCCAGAGGCCGCGCTCGAAGCCTTGGTGGAAATTCCGGACTCTCCAGAGCTCCTCGTGGATCCACGATTCGCGAACCCTGCGGTCGTAGGCGCGCATGGTCTCGGCGTCCTGTTTTCCCGCTAGGAGCGAGTCGAACGCGGTTTCGGCCGCGAGCATTCCCGACTTCATCGCGAGATGGACGCCTTTGAGCCGCTGGGAGTTGAGGAGGGCGGCGCTGTCGCCGCAGAGCATCCCGCCTGCCCAGGAAAGGCGCGGCATCGAGTAGTAGCCCCCTTCGGGAATCGCCTTCGCGCCGTAGGAGACGATCGACCCTCCCTGGAGGAGCGCCGCCACGAACGGATGCCGCTTGTACGCTTGGAAGAGGCCATGCGGATCGGTCCTGGGATCCCAGTAATCCAGCCCCACCACGAAGCCAACCGCCCACCGATCGTGGTCCATCCCGTAGATGAAACCGCCCCCGAACGTGTGCGAATCGAGAGGGGAGCCCATCGTGTGGATGACCCGCCCTTTCGGCACCCGCCCGGCGGGCATCTGCCAAACCTCCTTGATGCCGGCGGCGTAGACCTGGGGAGCCCGCCCCTCTTCGAGCCGGAGCTTCGGGGCGAGCCGCTTCGCGAGCGATCCGCGCGCGCCCTCGCAGAGAATCGTGACCTTCGCCCGCACGTCGGAGCCGGGCTCGAAGTTGGATTTCCGGTTTCCATGGCGGTCGATTCCCTTATCGCCGGTGCGCACCCCGACCATCCGGTCGTCTTCGAACAACCCCTCGACCGCGGCCATGCCCGGGAGAACGTACGCGCCCGCGGCCTCGACCCTGCCGCCGAGCCACTTCTCGAACTGGCCCACGGAGACCACGTGGTTCCCGTGATTCTGAAGCGGTGGGGGAAGGATGGGGAAGCGGACCTGGCCGCGCTCGGTGAAGTAGAAGAGATCGTCGCTCGTGACATCGCCCTCAATGGGCGCGCCCTTGTCGCGGTAGTCCGGCACCAACTCTCGAAGCGCGCGCGGATCGAGCACGCATCCCGAGATGCCGTGGGCCCCGATCGCGGAGGCCTTCTCGAGAACGGCGATCGAGACCTCGCCGAGAGGCGGCGTCCCACCGGCCCCAGCCCGCTCGTTGTGCACGGCCACGAGCTGGGAGAGCTTCAGCGCGCCCGCGAGGCCCGCCGGACCGCCGCCGACGAAGAGGACGTCGACTTCGAGAGCCTCGCGCTGCTCGCTCACGCGGCGGGGGCCCTGGCGGGCTCCGACTTGCCCTTGGTCGCGCCGGCCGCGTGTTTTTGCGCCTCGAGGTATCGTTCCGCGTCGATCGCGGCCATGCAGCCGCTGCCCGCCGCGGTCACGGCTTGGCGGTAGACGTGGTCTTGGACATCGCCCGCGGCGAAAACGCCGGGGATACTGGTCAGGGTCCCATCACGAGTTAGAATGTAACCGTTCGCGTCGAGCGGGAGCTGCCCCTCGAC
>JBGPMG010000038.1:0-16230 GCA_041486815.1 Candidatus Eiseniibacteriota bacterium
CCGAGCGCATCCTGTTCGCGGGGCCGGGAAAGACCGAGGTCGAGCTCGAATTCGTCCTGGGACGCGGAATCGGAGAGATCCACGTCGAGTCCCTCCTCGAGGCCCGCCGCGTCGGCGCGATCAGCGCCAAGCTGGGCGTCCGCGCGCGTGTGGCCCTCAGGGTCAATCCCGGCGCCGAGGTCCAAGGCGGCGCGATGCGAATGGGAGGGAAGCCCGCCCCCTTCGGCGTGGACGAGGAGCGTCTCGATACCGTTCTGGATTTCCTTGTCGCTGATCCGAACGTCGAATTTCAAGGGATCCACCTGTTCACGGGGACCCAGATCCTGGACGATTCCGTCCTCGTCGCGCAGTACCGGCGCGGCATCGAAATCGCGAGGCGCGTGTCCGATCGGATCCACCGTCCCCTTCGGACCGTAGACTTCGGAGGCGGTCTTGGAATTCCCTATTTCCCGAGCGAGACCCCGCTCTCCATGCCTCGTCTCGCCGACTCCCTCCAATCCTTGGCGGCCGACGTCCGCGCGGACGCCCGCTTTCAGGGAACCCAACTTCTGATCGAGCCCGGCCGATACCTGGTCGGGGAGGCCGGCATCTACATCGCGCGGGTAAACGACATCAAGGAGTCCCGGGGAAAGACGTTCTTCATCGTGGACGGGGGGATGAACCATCATCTGGCGGCGTCCGGCAATCTGGGCCAGGTGATCAAACGCAACTTCCCGGTCGCCGTCGTCAACCGTCTCGACGACCCGGCGGCGGCGGCCGTCGACGTGGTGGGTCCTCTCTGCACCCCGCTCGACGTGATCGCGCGGGATGTCGCGCTGCCGGCAGCGCAAGTCGGCGACCTCTTCGGGATTTTCCAATCAGGGGCCTACGGCCGCACCGCCAGCCCGCTCGGCTTCCTGAGCCAGCCGACGCCGGCCGAGGTCATCGTGCGCGACGGTACGGCGACCCTCGCGCGACGGCGCGGAACGTACGATGACGCCCTCCGGGACGTCCCCTGAGCGGCGGGACCCCCGTACGGGCGGCGTCATGAAGCGGGCCCTCATGATCGCGTTTCACTATCCGCCACTCCGAGGGAGCAGCGGCATTCAACGAACGCTGGCGTTCTCGCGCTATCTTCCCAAGTACGGATGGCAACCGGTTGTGCTCACCGCCAACCCGAGGGCCTACCCGGAAACGGGAGTGGACCAGCTCGGCGACGTCCCGAAGGAGGTTCCGGTCTACCGGGCGTTCGCGCTCGACTCCTCCCGGCACCTGGCGTTTCGCGGCGCCTACCCCAAGCTTGTGGCGCTGCCCGACCGGTGGGCGAGCTGGATCCTGGGCGCCATTCCGAGCGGGCTCAGCGCCGTGCGCCGGCACCGGCCCGAGGTGCTGTGGTCCACCTACCCGATCGCGACGGCGCACTGGATCGGCCTCTGCCTGCACTCGCTCACCGGGATCCCATGGATCGCGGATTTTCGCGATTCGATGACCGAGCCGGAGTACCCTCCGGACAAGACGGTCCGCGGGGTCTACCGGTGGATCGAGAAGCGTACCGTCGCCCGAGCCTCCCGAGCCGTGTTCACCACCCCGGGGGCCTTGCGCATGTACGCCGAGCGTTACCCCAACGTTCCTGCCGCGCGATGGGCGGTAATCCCGAATGGCTACGACGAGGAATTATTTGCCGAGGCGGAGGGGAGGATTGGCGGCCGCTCCGCCGCTCCCTCTTCCATTGTCTTGGTTCACAGCGGCCTCCTCTATCCCTCGGAGCGCGACCCTCGACCGTTCTTTGGCGCTATCGCGGCCCTACGGCGTGCCGGCAAGATTTCCTCAGCGACGTTTCAGGTCGTCCTGCGCGCGAGCGGATTTGATGACCACTATCGCCCCATGCTCCGGGAAGCGGGGATCGACGACATCGTGCGGCTCGAGCCTCCGGTCGGATACCGGGCGGCGCTCGCCGAGATGCTGTCGGCGGATGGGCTGCTCCTGTTCCAGGCCACCAACTCGAACCACCAGATTCCGGCGAAGATCTACGAATACCTTCGTGCCCGACGTCCGATTTTCGCCATGATCGACCCTGCGGGGGACACGGCGGGCGTGCTTTCGACCGCCGGGATCGATACGGTGGCGCCGCTCGATTCGGAACCCGGCATTCGCGAGGGTCTGCTCCGCTTCTTGGACCTGGTCCGCCGGGGATCGGCTCCGCTGCCGGGACGCGAGGAAACCGCCCGGCACTCTCGTCGCTCGAGGACGGGGGAACTGGCGGCTTTGTTCGGGTCTGTGCTGCGGGACTGACGGAGCAGGCGGATGCGCGATTACATCGTTTTGGCAATCATCATCGCCGGCGTCCCGCTCTCGATTCGCCGGCCGTTCATCGGGATCCTCTATTGGAGCTGGGTGAGCTACATGAACCCACACCGGCTCACGTGGAGCATCGCCTACAACTTTCCGGCGGCCCAGGCGATCGGCGCGGCCACACTCCTCGGGTTCCTCTTCACCAAAGATCGCAGCCGCCTTCCCATGGAGCGGGAAACGATCCTCCTTCTCATGCTCTGGGGCCTGTTCGGGGTGAACACTATTTTCGGGCTCTCTCAGGAAAACGCGCTGCCGCCGTTCGAGCAGGTATCCAAGATCCTCCTCATGACGTTCGTGACCATGATGGTTGTAAACACGAAGCAGCGGTTGCGGCTGTTTCTCCTCGTGATCACCCTCTCGGTCGGCTTCTTCGGGTTCAAGGGTGGAATCTTCAGCCTGCGCACCGGCGGAGCCGATCGCGTCTACGGCCCACCGGGGTCCTTCCTCGAGGACAACAACGATCTCGCCCTCGCTACCGTGATGGTGCTCCCGCTCCTGTTCTATCTGGCCCGGGAGGAGTCCAAGAAGTGGCTCCGGTATCTGCTGCGAGCCACCGGATTACTCTGCATCATCTCGGTCATCTTCTCGTATTCGCGGGGGGGCTTCGTCGGGTTGACTTCAATCGCAGCGGTCTCGCTGATCAAGTCCAAGAAGAAGTTCCTCGCCGTCATCCTGGTCGCGGTCGCAATCGTCGTGGGCTTCGCCCTGGTTCCCCAGCAGTGGTTCGATCGCATGCAGACGATCGGAGACGTGGAGGAGGGCTCCGCGGCGGGCCGCATCAATGCTTGGCATTTCGCGTGGAACTTGGCGGCCGCCCAGCTCCCTTTGGGGGGAGGCTTCGAGACGTTCACGCCGGACCTCTTCCTGCGATACGCCCCGGACCCGACCAACTTCCATGCGGCCCACAGCATCTACTTCGAAATGCTGGGGGACCAAGGGTTCATCGGCCTCGCTTTGTTTCTGACGCTCCTCTTCTCGACCTTATTGAGTTTGCAAGGAGTGCGCTACCGAATCGGCAACAAGCCGTCGAGCCGCTGGATCGTGGATTACGCCGACATGCTGCAGATCTGCCTGGTGGGGTACATGGCGAGCGGGGCGTTTCTGGGGCGGGCCTACTTCGATCTTTCGTACCACCTGATCGCGGCCGCGATCCTTCTCAAGGTCTTCGCACGACAGGAGGCGAGGGCGCCGGCCGTCGAGCCCACCGGGGCCGGTTTGAGCGAGGCGGCGGCCTAGCGGGAGCGAACGTTGGCGGGCGGATCCGGAGGGATCAAATCCGATCCACCTGATCCGCCCGTCTTGGTGCCGCCCTGGAGGGGCCAGCCTGGATTGGCACCCTGGCCGGCGTACGCCCCGCGAAACGAAAATCCGGCCTTCTGCGTTCCGTTGAAGTCCCGGTCGTAGTCCGTGTCTCCGGTGAAAGGAGTCATGTCGAGAGCCGGCCCGCTGCAGCCCGGGCAACTGGGTTTCGGATAGAAATCCATGTGTCCCAGAGTCTCCGAGGGCATCGCGAAATAGAGTGGCGCATCGGCAATCTGGCCGATCAGGTTCGAGCTGGGGTGGGCGATCTGCCCGCTGAGGCCGCTCCCTGCCACAACGATCAGGTTCCCGACGACCGCGTCGGCCTCCCTCGCTGGGGAGGCGAATTGAATCCCTCCGCCCTCGACACTGAAAACCGTGTTGTTGTACACGTGCGCAAGCTTGAGGGGCCCGTTGTGGTCCGTGAAATACGCCGATAGTTGGCCGGCCCCGGAGGCCACGAAGACGTTGTCGTGAACGGTGACCCGACCGGTCGCCTGGAGCAGTGCCTCCTCCGGGTTGCGGTAGAAAAAGTTGCCGTAGATCTCATATAGGTCTGAAGTGCCCGGTCCCGAATCGGGGAACGGATCGACGAGCAAATTGGGCCGGGGGGCTACAACCTGGCCCGGGGCCCAGCTGTTCTTCTCCTTGATGAAGACGTTGTTCCGAACCACGGTCCGATGGGAGCCCGCGGGGATCTGGGATACCCATCCCTGGGATCCATAGGGGAGTTGGAACTTGATCTCCATGTTGTACCCGATCGAGTTCAAAACCAGGTTGCCCTCGATGATCCCGCCGATGAACGGCTGGGTCCCGTCGGAGTTGCCCAAATAGAGCCCCGTGCCCGCTTCGATGATCTTGTTGCCGCGGATGGTCCAGCGCCACGCGGGCGATTTGGTCGAGATCCCGATGGTTCCCTGTCCGCTCCCTTGGCCGATCAACGTGCAGTTCTCGATGAGGATGTCGTGGGTCGGATTTCCCTTGGCGTTGATCCCGTCGATCGCGTCGATTCCGGCGCTGTCGACCGTCAGGTTCCGGAGCGCCACATACGCGGTGCCGTCGAGCTGCACGGTGTTGCAGCAATTCGACTGCGTCGTGATCGTGGCGGGCGGCCCCGACGCGGGCCCGGTAATAACGATCCACGCCGAGGGCGAGCCTTGCAGGCCTTCAAGGCCCAAGCGATCCGGGTAGACGCCCGCGGGGAGGAGGAGCGTATCCCCGGGCGCCAGCGCACCGACGAGTGTTCGGTAGTAGTCGGGCTGCCCTTGCGTGGCGCCCGGATTCGCGACGACAGTGCGCGCGAAGGCCTGAGAGGGAATGGTGAGTCCTATCGCAAACAGCAGGAAAATCGATGACTGCCAGCTTAGGATCATGAACGGCCGTGCAAACGATCCGGACTGGAGCAATATCCGCGCATGGTCACCCGCCGAATCGTCCTGTTGTGCTGCAACGCGCCGTCGCAACAGCAAATACCCTCCGGGCTCGAGTTGGTTCCCCGGTCGACATCGCGGCCACCGAGCACCATGCATATCGACCCTACAGTCTCAACCCACTAAGACCGGTGGCTAAACTAGCACAAACAGTACCAAGCCCGGGCCTTACCCCTCGGGGAGCATTGCAGGTTGCCTAGGCTTTGGGAGCCCTTGCCCTCAATGGGAGGTGGCATTGGATCAAGTTTTGCGTCATCTTTCATGGCGTCGGGACCGATATCTTCTAAATGGCATCTTGCAGCCTCGCTGAAGTTTCGGCCGCCCTGGAGACTCATGGGGTCCGAACCCGGCCCGCGGCGAGCGAGCGAACCGACCACAACGGAGCGTAACGATGAGAATGGGTGCAGTGCGCGCGGCACAGTTGGGGAAGGGAAGAGCGGCGCGAACCCTCTTCGGCCTGATCTTGTCGGTCACGGTTGCGTTCGGCCTGGCACCTCACGCGGCGGCTCAATCGACTCCCTATAACAGCCTGACGCTCCTCTGGACCGCTCCCGGAGACGATGGGAACGTGGGACAGGTGAGCTCGTATCAGCTGCGTTACAGCACAACGCCCGTCGGAACGGACACGACCTCGTGGTGGAACGGCATTCCCTCGTCGCAGCAGCTCGTTCTGGGACCGCCCCTCGCGTCCGCGGGCGCTACGGACTCCACAAAGGTGACGGCACTTTCTCAGGGAACGCAGTATTACTTTGTGCTCCGGGCTCTGGACGAGGCGGGCAACATCTCCGGTTTCTCGAACGTAGCGGTAGGAACGACCCAATCGTGTAACGCGCCCACGACCACACCGGCGCCGCTAAGCGCCGTCGCCGACACGGGACAGGTGACCGTGACCTGGAGCTCAACGGTCGACCCGCTCGCCGTATCGTTGAAACTTTACCGGGGGCAGGGTTCCGGCGCGTTGACGCTGTACCAAACCCTTTCTCCCACCCCGTCATCCTACGTCGATACGTCGGTGTCGCCGGGCACCACGTACCGGTATCGGGCCGCGTGGATGGGATCCGTGTGCGAGGGTCCGTCGACATCCAACGCGACGGCCACGACTCCGGGAACTCCTCCGCCCCCGCCTCCGCCGCCACCAGCAGATGCGGCGGGATCGACGATCCACGTCTACCCGAACCCCGCGAGCGGATCGGTCCGGCTGGCCATCGAGGTGCGCGGTTCGGCATCGCAGACGGTTCTTGTGCGCCTGTTCGACATGAACGGGCATTGGGTCGCCACATTGGCCAATGGCACCTACCCGGCGGGGACGAACCAAACCACTTGGGGCCGGGTAGGGCGGGACGGGCACGTCGTCGCGCCCGGCTATTACGATCTGGTCGGGACGGTGGGGTCCGCCAAGGTCCACGAGCGCCTCGTCCTGATCCCGTAGCGAAGTGCGGCCAGGCGGGTCATGAATCCAGGTTCTGAGCAGGCCACGCCTTCGAAGTGATCCCTCCCACGCCGGCCACCTTGGCGCCTCATCCCATGAGCGCTAGGGGCTGGAAACCCGCGACCGCCCTCTTCGGCATCACCCTGTTGGTGGCACTCGCTGCCTACCACGAGACCGTCGCGTCGTACGTTCAAGTCTGGCGCGATTCCGCGACGTTCGCGCACGGCTTCCTGATCGGACCGATATCCCTCTATCTCGTTTGGCTGAAGAGGAACGAGCTCCGATCCCTTCCGCTGCGGCCGTACCCGCTCGCGCTCGTCCTCATTCCGCCACTAGGACTCGCCTGGCTCGTGGGACACGCGACAGGCACCCTCCTCATCGAGCAGTTTTGCCTCGTGGCCATGGTCCCGACGCTGGTCGTCGCTTTCTTCGGGGCCCAGGTTGCCCGATCTCTCGCGTTCCCCCTGGGCTTCCTCTTCTTCGCCGTGCCGTTCGGCGACGAGCTCCAGCCGTCACTCATGGACTTCACGGCCGGCTTCGCCGTGCGCGCGCTCCAAATCAGCGGAGTTCCCGTGGTCCGAGAAGGGCTCTACTTCGCGACCCCCTCGGGGCAGTGGCGGGTCGTCGAGGCATGTAGCGGGCTCCGCTTCCTGGTCTCGGGCTTCGCACTGGGCTGTCTTTACGCCCATTGGGCCTACCGAAATATATGGAAGCGCCTGACCTTTGCGGGGTTTTCCGTCGCCGCGTTGATCCTGGCCAACGGCCTTCGGGCCTATGTCGTCGTCTTGATCGGATATCTGAGCGGAATGCGCTATGGCAGGGGCTACGAGCACATCGTGATCGGGTGGCTACTCTTCGTGATCGTGCTGGCGGCCCTCTTCACCGTTGGGTTGATCTTTCGAGACCGGCCATCGTCCCAGGGCGTCACATCCGGATCAGGCGAACGAGCCCGCGCCACACCTCCGTCCGTTCCTCAGGCTCGCTGCATCGGAGTAGCGGTAGCGGCGGTCATCGCGGTTTGCTTCTGGCCCCCGTTCCTCTCCTATCTTGGTCGACCCGGCCCCGAGCGCCGCGTCGCGCCCGTTGCCCCACCGGACCCGCGCGGTGGCTGGGCCTTCGGATCCGACCTTCTCCCCACCTGGATGCCCGCATTTATCGGCGCTGGCTCCGAGGAGACGCTCGCGTACGCGAAGGACGGGGCGACCGTTCAGTGCTATCTCGCCTTCTATGACCGCCAGCGACAGGGAAGGGAATTGATTCAATTCCAGAACGTCATCGTCGCCCGGGGCGACCGCCGGTGGCGGAACCGAGGTGATCGGGACCGCCGGATCCAGCTGGATCATGGAAGCCTTGTCGTGCGGGAGACGGACGTTCGCGATTCGAACACGCGCTACCTGGTGTGGCATTGGTACTGGTTCCCGGACGAATTCACGGCGAGCCCTGAATGGGCGAAGCTGCTCCAGGCGAGAGCGTCTCTGCTTCTGCGGCGGGACCACGCCGCGGTCATCGTCCTCTCCGCCTCCGCGGGCGGCGATCGGGACGCTGCAAGCGACCTCCAACATTTCGTCAACGAGATGCTTCCTTCCATTCGGAACGCGCTCCACCACGCCGACGCGCCCCCGTAGGCGTTCGCGTTCTGGGCCCCCGCCGCGTGCAGAGCACGTCGTGCATGCGGCACGCGGCGCCGCTCGCTGCACGATGGCGCCGTAACGCGTGCTCCATCCGCCGCTCGCTTCGCAATACACGACCGTTTTCCTTGTGGCACCAATCCTGCTGCCTTCGAAGTTTGGGGGAAGGGTTGCGCCTCAATATCCATGTTCAAAGCAAACTGCCTGAAAGAGCAGGACGCGGAGCCACGGGGCTAACGACCGAATGCGGACGCAGCCGTCCGTCTTGGTACATGCCAGCCGGGTTCGTCATGGATCAGCGAGGTCGATCGCGGCTCAGCGTTTCTTGCGGAGCCCGCGCCTTCGAAGGGGAGGACATCCATGCTGAAGCATCGACGTACCCTGAACCGCGCCCGGGCCAGATCCGGGCCCATTTCCTCGAGATTCTCCGCCACTAAGACCCTAATCTGGCTGGCCCTGCTCTTGGCGCTCTGGCCGGCCGCCGCACAAGCGCAAACTTCGGCCGACTCATCGATCGTGCTCCAGTGGACCGCGCCGGGCGACGACGGAACAGTGGGCCGGGCGTCCTCCTATGACCTCCGGTACCGAACCGCCGCCATCACCGGTACCGACACGCTCTCCTGGTGGAACAGCGCGACTCAGGCGACCGGCGAGCCGATACCCGGCGTCTCCGGCGCGACGGATTCGCTTCGGGTAAGGGGACTTCAACCCGTTACTACCTACTACTTCATCATTCGCGCGGCGGACGAGGTGCCGAACTGGTCGGGATACTCGAACGTCGCTGTGAAGGCCACGTCGGGCGACAACGTCGCACCGGCCGCGATCGCGGACCTGACCGTCACGGGAACGACCGGCACGACCATCGCGGTTCGCTGGACCGCCCCGGGGGATGACGGCACTACGGGAACCGCGACGAGCTACGACATCCGCTATTCGACATCCGCGATCACGAGCGCCAACTGGGCCTCGGCCACATCGGCCACGGGCGAGCCGGCTCCTCTCGGGGCGGGAACCGTGCAGACCTTCACGGTCACCGGACTCCAACCGAGTCAGACGTACTACGTCGCCATGAAGACGACGGACGATCGAAGCAATATTTCGGGACTCTCCAATGTCCCGAGCGGGACCACACTCGATACCATCCCACCGGCGCCGGTCCGCGACCTCTCCTACGAGCAGGGCCGCTGGACGGGGACCGAAGAAATCGCGTGGGTGGAGCCGGCGGCAGGGGACGAGGACCATGCCCAGTAGCCGAGCGTACCGAGGCCTCCTTCGGCGAGTGCTAGGAGCTGCGATCTCGATCGCGCTCCTGGCCCCGTCCGGGGCTCTCGCCGATTCGATCCTGCTTCATTGGACCGCGCCCGGGGACAATGGGAGTGTGGGGCGCGCGTCTCAGTATGATCTCCGCTACAGCACAAACCCGATCGTCGGGACCGACACGCTGACTTGGTGGAACTCGGCGATCATCGCCGGGCCGCTTACCGCGCCTTTGACCGCCGGAAGCGGGGAAGCGTTCACGGTGGCAGGCCTCGATTCGGCTACGACCTACTACTTCGTCATTCGTGCCGCGGACGAGGTTCCCAACTGGGCCGGGTACTCCAACGTGTCCGTCAGGACAACGGGCGCGGGAGGGACTCTCGTTACGCCTACAGGCTTCACGGCGCAGATCGTGAGCTCCGGCGTGCGCCTGAATTGGAACGTGGTCACCTCGGGCAGCCCTGCCGGCTACCACGTCTATCGTCGTACCGTCCCGAGCCCCGTCGGCGCGCTCGTCGTCACCGCCCCCGTCTCGCAGTCGAGCTGGACCGATTCGTCGGTGGTGGCGGGCACGACGTACGAATACAGCATCGCCACGTACTCCGGCTCGAGCGAGAGTTCGCCCGCCGTCGCGACGATCACCACGCCTGGAGGGCCGCCGGTCGCGACGACGGAGATGGTCGGATACCCCAATCCCGCGAAGGGAAGGGTCACGTTCCGCTTCCACGCGGGGACGGCCGACGGCACTCCTGGGCGCGTCCGCCTCGTGGTCTACGACCTCACGGGACACAAGGTCTGCAAGCTCATCGACGAGGTCGTTCCGGCTGGAGAGAAGTCGATCGACTGGCTCTGCATGTCCGACGCCGGGAACGCCGTGGCTCCCGGCCTCTACAACGCGATCCTCGATTCACCCATGGGCCGGAAGGTGACCCGGCTCGCCATCGTCCCCTAACGCCGCAGCGCACCGGCGGTGCCGCGCGGCACCGCCGGAGATCCCCCTTTCCCCTCGCGTTCCTGAACCGTATGCTTCGGATCCGTGCGGCCGCGCGAAACGCGGCGGCACCGCACCCCGACCGGAGCAGGAGTGAACGCGCCAATCCACCCGGATGACGAACCTCGATCTACCGTAGTGGCAGAGGCTCCGTTCGCCCTCAGCGTCGACGTCGAAGATTACTTTCAGGTTCAGGCCTTCGCCCGATATGTCGGACGCGATGCGTGGGATGGCTGGCCGTCGCGCGTGGAGCAAAACACTCGGCTTCTTCTGGACCTCTTCGAGGAAGCAGGCGCGACCGCCACCTTCTTCACCCTGGGGTGGGTGGCCCGGAAGCATCCGGGGCTGGTCCGGGAGATCGCCTCTCGAGGACATGAAGTCGCCTCTCACGGGATGTATCATCAGATGCTGACCGAGCAGAGCGTCGAGACGTTTCGGGTCGACGCCCGCGACTCGCGGGCTCTTCTTCAAGACTTGACCGGGGCGCCGGTCGTCGGATTCCGGGCGCCGAGCTACAGCGTCAATCACCATACGCTCTGGGCGATCGACGTGCTTGTGGAGGCGGGATATGAATACGATTCCAGTGTCTATCCGATTCGCCGCAGGCGATACGGCTATCCGGACGGACCGACCCGGCCGGCCATGTTGAGAGGCGAGAGGCGGGCTCTGGCCGAATTTCCGCTCCCGACCGTTCCCGTCGGGCCCCTGCGCTTTCCGGTTTTGGCCGGTGCCTATCTCCGGCTCTTGCCACTGAGCCTCACGATGCGGGCGCTGCGCTATTTTGTCAGGCGACGCGAGCCGGTCGTGGTAAACGTCCACCCGTGGGAACTCGACCCCAATCAGCCGACCGTGGGCCCGAGCCGGCTCCGGACCTGGACCCACTACGCGCGCCTCGACCGGACGGAGCAGATCCTACGACGCGTTCTCTCGCTCGCGCCCTTTCGAGACGTCGCGACGCGCCTTCGCGAGATGGGCCTCCTCGAGACCGTAGGGGCAGGGGAGAGTGAGGCCGCACCTTGACTCTTGACGTCCTCCTCCTCGTCTCCGGCGGTATCCTTGCAATCCTCGGGGGCGTCTTCGTACTGTTCCTGAGCCCGGGGCGGTACCCCACGTTCCTTGCGGCGGTCGCGCTCATCTCGCTTGGACTTCTTCAATTCGGCTGGGGGCGGGCGATCTACGACGTCGGCGCGGGCCAGACCTGGTTTGAGCTCTCGCTCGCTTTCGCGTTGCCCGTCTCACTTTCCTGGGTGCTCCTCTCGCGAACCTTGTGTGCCGCCCCGAAATTCCATCTTCCTCTCATGTGGCAGATCTACATCGTGGCGCAGGCGCTCTCCGCGGTCGCGGCCATTCTGTTCGTTGGGCTCACTCCAACCTGGGTCTCCATCTCGGTTGTCCAGGGCGTCGTCGTGTTCCCACTGCGGTTGGGTACGGTCGTTGTCCTGGCGGGTGTCTTGCTGAACCTGGTCCTCACGACGGCGAGCTTCGAGTCGACGTATCTCTCCCTCGCTCCCAAACCCCACCGCGCGTTCCGCCCCGCGCTCCTCGGAATTCTCATGGCGACGGCGTACTTCGGCTACGTCGGCGTCGTCGGATTGCGCTCGCACCAGATCTCCTCCAGCGACGTCAGCCTGGGATGGATCCCGGTCTCGGTCCTTGCCTTAGCGCTCCCGTTCTCGATCATCCGCGGACGGCTGGCGGAGGTGCACGTCCGGCGCGAGGCCCGGCCCCTCATCAAGACGACGTCGATCGCGATCTCCGTTGGAATTCTCGCCGTCTTGACGACCCTTCTCTGGATCACGCACGCCACGGGCTGGAGCGTCGCGCGCGTCCTCTGGGTTCTGCTCGCGTCCGGCGCGGCCTTCGGCATCGCGGGGCTCGCGATCTCGAACCGGATCAATCGGCGCGTGCAGCGCCTGATCGACCCCTACCTCTATCGGCGCGGCATCGGCCATCGCGAGCTCTTGGCGCGCGTCGCGGAAGCTGTCGGGCGGGCCGCGTCCGTCGTGGAACTCTGCAAGATCATCCCGGCGAACGCGTGCGAGCTCGCCGGTACGGACCCGGTCACGATGTTTCTGGTCGACGCGAGGGAACCGCGCTTCATCGTCGCCGCGAGCACTCTCGAACCGGCCCCGTCAGTCGTGGTCTTGAGGAGCGAGCCGCTCGCCACGGAGTTGCACCGCACGCGCCACGCGATTCATTTTCACGGCCGTCCGGACGATCTGGAATACATACCCATCTACGTCGAAAACGCCGCGCAGATCACCGCCTGCGGCGCGAAGTACGCCGCGCCGATCACGTGCGCTGACGAGCTGGTCGGGTTCCTACTTTGCGGCGGGCAGGAGAGCGAACCGACCACCGAACGCCCGCTCCTCCGAATGCTCGATTTGATCTGTCGCCGGTACTCAGCGCGATTGGAGGCCCTTGCCTCCAGCGAGTGGCGCTAACTGGGCCACCGCTCGCAGCTTAGAGGGGCGCATCACCCTCTCCTATTCCGTTGACTCCGGACCACCAGAAAAAGTACAATAGATAGCGATCGAGAAGGAGTAGCGAGGGGCGTGTTCGCATGGCGCCCCTCAGTGACTTGGGACTAGTGGACCAGTGGGGGATCATCTGCAAATGCTCTCGTGTCGACCCAAAATCGTTGCAGCGTTTCTTGGAGTGGCTGTGGTCGCCCTCTCAACCGCGTCCGCGTCCGCTCTTCCGCCTCTGCGGTTCCACTACACCGAAGCCGCCAATAGCGGAAATCTAACCCCCTCGGTCCTGCAGCAGGGAACCATCGAGCTCTTGAACGTTGTGGGCTCGGGGCGATTCTCGTCGCCCTCCGATGTGATCGTGAGCGGCGCCGGCTACATCGTCGGCGCGCTGATGCCCCAGCAGGGGACCTTCCTCGGCGGATTGAGGGCCGCAGGCAATGGCCACATTCAGGACGATCGGTGGAAGCACAAGCACTATGAGAAGCTGGACGAGAATCCGCCCTCCGATCTCCCGGAGCCGCCGACGCTGTGGTTGTTCGGCGCTGGCCTCGCTGTCCTGATCTTGTTCGCGCTTCGCAAAAGGCTGGCTCGGTAAGATTCGCTTAGACGTCAATGGGCCGGAGCGCCTTCAGAGGCCGCTCCGGCTTTCTTCATTTCCGCCGTGTTTTCTTGACATGAGCCGCGACCAACTCTATCGTGCCCGGCGATGATTCCTCGCGGTTACCTGATTTGTTTCGCTGCCGCGGTATGCTTCGCACCAACACTCGCTCCTGGCCAGACCTCCACGAGCGACGGGACCCCTCGCCTCGCGGCCAACTCCAGGCCGGGTGTTTTGACGATCTTCACGGCCCCCGAGAACGCCGACGTCTCGATGCGCGGCATCGCGCACCTCACGGGGCGCACACCGATCGATGTGCCTCCTCTCATGGAGGGGGAGTATTCGATCGTGGTCCAGGGCCCCGGCCTTTCGCGCGCGCAGGGAGTCATCTACCTGCCGCCGCGGGGGGGGCTCCCCTTCATCATCTCGGAACCGCTGGGCGTCCGGGGTCTCAATTTCCCTGGGGTGCCCGACCTGATGAGCGGCCGGGCCAACAGGGGACTCACGCTCGTCGCGGGCGCCGTCGGTGCGGGCTTCATGGCAGTCCGCGCGCACATTTTCTATCGGCAGCGTCTCGATGAGGTAGGGAACTTCGCCGCGGATCGCGCGCAGGACGAAAAGGATTACCGGAACTCCTGGATGATCTACAGCGCGGCGGTGTGGGGAACGAGCGCCGTCGACTACTGGATCCGACCCCGAATCTCGCTCACCGAAACGACACCGACTCGGCTTACCCTGGGCGTGCCCAGGGCGACCCGCGGCGGCGCCGTTTGGCGATCCATTATCGTTCCGGGCGCCGGGCAGGAATTCGGGAATCATCGAACCCGAAGCGTCGTTTGGCTCGCGGCAACGCTTCTCTCCGGGGCGGGGTTCGTGGTATCGGACTACCGCACGCAGCGGGATGAGACCGATTTGAAGTGGGCGAAGATCAGAGCGGGCAACGCCAGCCCCTCCGAGCTGGTACAACGCCAGCTCGAACTGGACCAGGCGCGGCGCAGCCGCGACGAGAGCAAGGATATCCGGCGGAGCTTCGTGATCGGCACGGTTTCCTTCCACGCACTCAACATCCTTGATGCGATGATGATGCGATTGAATCTTCAGAAGCCGGACAAACCCAAGATTTCCTCGATCGCCCCGATCATGCTTCCCGACGGCCCCGGGGTCGGAGTCACGTTGCTCTTCTAGTTTGACCGGTCCTCTCCGACCATAAATTGCCACGCCCCAATCGCGAATTGCAGGCGCTGCGGCCGCGGTAAATCGTGCGGATCACGCCCCGCTCAAAGCCCACACCCAATTGGCTCCGAGTCGTCACCCCGAGGCATCGTGCAGAATGGACGAGCCGCCCTGGCACGGTCCCTGCTCGAACCGGGAATAGTCGGCTGCACACCTACGTGCGTCAGTCGGACTGGCGGCATGTCGGACCGCATCCAGGGGGAAAACATCATGCTGAGGCCAATTCAGAGGGCTATGGGGGAGGTACGTGGCATCTCCGCGCGCCGCCTCGCCGTCAGCCTTACCTACATTCTTCTGTACCTGTGCGTACGCCCAGCGTACGCGGACGTCGCCGTCGGCGGCAGCTCCGGGAGCTTTCTGCAATTCGAGATCGGTGGGCGTCCCAGCGGTATGGGCGGCGCTCAGGTCGGATCCGCGGCTGGGATCATGGCCCAGTACTGGAACCCCGCGGCTCTCGCGTCGCTCGATCAACCCCAGGTGGGCGCGATGCACGCCGCATGGCTTCAGGATTTGAAGTATGAGTGGCTCGGCTACGCGCGCCCCATGAGCCCGAAACTCGGCGTCGGGTCGTTGAGCCTCGCCTATTTTCACCTGCCCAGCATTGACGGCGTTGACGCCTTCGGGAACCCGACCGGGCAGTTCAATGTCTACGACATGGCCCTGACGGCGGGCCTCGCGCGCAGTGTCGCGCCGGGAATCTCGCTGGGGGTGAACTTCAAAGCCATCCGCCAAAACCTCGCGACCGTTTCCGCGATGGGGCCGGCCATGGACCTCGGCGCCATGGCGACCTGGCGCGGCACGACGTTCGGAGCCGTCGCACAGAACCTGGGTCCCAGTCTCTCCTACAGCGGCTCGACCTCCTATCCGCTCCCGCGCCAGTACCGTCTTGGGCTCAGCCGTGCCGTCGCCGACGGCCGGGTGCTCCTCGCGACCGACTACAACATGCCGAGCAACTACTACAACGACGTTCGCTTCGGTGCCGAGATTCGCGCTCACCCGAACATCTCGCTCCGCTTGGGCTACCGGCGTGAGTTCGGGGCTTCGGATGATCCCGCGAATGGATTGTCGTACGGACTCGGAATCAACTTCCGTCAGATGAACGTCGACTACGCGATGACACCGAGCAACGACTACGCGAACGTGTATCGGCTCTCGGTCGGCTACAGCTTCGGGAGCGGCCCGAAGGAAACGGAGCCCAAGCCGAAGGCGAAGAAGAAGCCTGAAGAGAAGAAGCCCGCGCCTCCGGCCCCGACGGGACCGCCTGTGATCGCGCGGGCGGAACCCAAGCCTGTTACGGCGAAGCCGATCAAGGCGGCAGAGGAGACATCGAAGGCCGTGGCGCTCGCGCAGCCGGCTCCGAGTCCTGTGACCCAAATTCCGGTCGCCCCGAGCCCGGCCCCGGCCGCACCCGCTCCGGCGCCCGCCGCACCGTCGGCACCACAGGCGACGGCGCCGACGGAATACTTGGTCGTGCTCCCGGGCTTCTCGTCGAAGGAGAGTGCTCAGGCCGAGGTCAAGGCGCTCGAGCTCCTCGGCTTCCGCACCAAGGATGCTCGGATC
>JBGPMG010000039.1:0-16135 GCA_041486815.1 Candidatus Eiseniibacteriota bacterium
CAAACAGTATTCCTGAGTGCCCCGCCACGCCTCTCACCGCTAAGGAATCAGACCGCCGTCTTCACCGCTGCCTTCGGCGAGGCAGAAGGAATAGAGTTCTCGTACAGATTCGACGGCAGCCCGTGGTCCTCCTGGTCTCGAATCGATAGCTGGTTCAGGAATGACATCGGCGATGGAAGCCACGTCTTCGAGGTCCGCTCCCGCGACTTCTTGAACAATATGGATCCCACCCCTGTGCGGGCCACATTCGAGGTTGATGCCACACCTCCGGCGCCCGTGATCGGCTCGCCCCAGTTCGGCCAGCCGGTGAGTGGCAGGGTTGACGTGCGCGGCACGGCGTGGGATACGCGGTTCGTGAAATACCGCGTGGAAGTGCGCGCCGAGGGCGCCGCGTCCTGGAATCCGCCCGATGCGACGGTCCTGGCCCAATCCAATTCACAGGTGGCCGACGGGCTCCTCGGTACGTGGAGCACATCCGGACTCCCCGATGGGAATTATGACCTGCGACTCTCGGTCTCGGATTCGCTGGGTCTGACGGGGGCCGTACAGGTCACCGTGGTCGTGGACAATCACTTCCCCTTCGTCGGCGAGACCGCGCCCGCCAAGGTGACCGCGGCCTCGGGCGGCGACCTCTACACTACTAACCAAGAGCTTCACCTGTACTTCCCGCCTCATGCTTTCGACCAGGACGCCCTGGTCTCGATCGCCGGGGCTGCTTCCGCACCTGACACCCTTCTTTCGGGCGCGATCCGAGTGCTCCCCAGCTATGACATCGCCTGGAGCGCGGCTTCACTTCGAAAGCCCGCCACTCTCGAGTTCTCCACCGCGGGGAGGCTCCCAGCGCCAGGGGCGCTCGCCGTCTACTCCTCCTCGGACGGGAACACCTGGCAGCGGCTCGGAGGAACCCCCGAGCAAGGGAAGCTCTCCCTCGCCGTGCGCGGGCCGGGCCGCTATGCCCTCTTCGCCGAAACCGCGACTCCGGCCGGCGATGCTTCCCTCTCGGCCCTTGCCTTCACCCCCCGGGTCTTCTCCGTGGCGAATCGCTTTGCCAACGACCATGTCGCGATTGAGTTCTCCCTGGGGCGCTCGGCCCCGGTGACGGTACGGATCTACAACCGGGCGGGGCGGCTGGTGAACGAGGTGGTCTCGGGTCAGACGATGGGGGCTGGAGCGAATCTGGTGCGCTGGGACGGCCGGGACCGGGCCGGGGTGTACGTCGCCGACGGGATCTACTTGGTCACGCTGGAGGCACTGGGACAGACGAGGAAAAACGCGCTCGCGGTAGTGAGATAGCCGCGAGCGCTTTCGCCGAATCGGGCGCTTGATAGTGCGAGCAGCCCCATGAAGTGCCACTGAGTACTGGACATTGGAGGCCTACATGTCCCGCCGTCTACGATTCGCGGTTTCCTCGGCCAAGCTGCTTGCCCTCGCTGCGCTCATTCTCTTTGTGGCGGCCTGCGAAAGGGACAAAACAGATAAAATCCTCGTACAGAACGTCGTGGACCAGCAGGCGAACCGCCCGCCGACCATCGTCGCGCAGGGTCCAACGCTCCCCCCGGGCGGATTCGAGCAGGTTTCCTACTATCAGCCTCAGGGAGTCGATCTCTGGGTGCTTGTAGGAGACCCGGATGGTATCGATGACATTTCCCTCGTCACTGTGGACGTCGGATCCGTTGAGGTCCTTCGCTTCATCGTCCGTCCGGACACTTCGACTACGGGCTGCAGTAAGTTCAGCTACGCGTCCGGCGACACGATTTCCGCCGACGCTATCCTCCCGGTCCCGGCCACGTTTCCCGGACTATCATTTCGACCCCTCATTCAGCGGCAGGGAGGCTTGTTCGTGATCTCGGAATTTGGAGGCTCGGGGGTAGGATTCCCCAATCTCCTGGCGGCTTCCACTCTCCTGGAATCATGGAACGGCGGATGCTACAACGCCCCTCCGTACTGGGTGTTCGGCCCAATCGTCGTTCTCCCGCCGGTCGTACCCTCGAAGCTCACTGCCATCATCAGCTACGCTGACGTGCGGTATCATGGAATATCGGTAACGGTTCACGACGCTACGGGCGCAAGCGCAAGCAGTAGCTTCCCAGACTGGCGCATAGTTTTTACGAGCCCGGAAGAGAAGGCAGCGGCACCCTAGAACGCGCTCGCGGTAGTAAGATAGCGGCGAGCGTTTTCGCCCAAGATATCGTTTCCTGAAGTGGGGGGAGCGGGTGGTGGTGGCCCGGGCAGACGGGCATGCAGTCGTAAAACCCGCGAAGATAAGGGAGACGACCATGGGAGCAATTCCGCGCCCGGTTTGGCTCGTGGCCGCGCTGGCCACGACGTTCCTCCTCGGCGCGCCGCAGATCGCACATGCCCGCCCGAGCCAACAGGTACCCGTGGGCGCACGCGCGCTCGGCATGGGCGGGGCGTTCTGCTCCATCGCAGACGACGCCACCGCTCTCTACTGGAACCCCGCGGGGCTCCCCTTCATCGGGCACCAGGAAATTACGGGCTCTCACGCAGACCTCTTCAACTCCGGAATCGTCGACAACCTAGCGGCCTTCGTCCTACCACTCTCCCCGCACCAGGCCGCAGCAATTGACTGGTACCACTCCGGGTTCCAGGACACTGAGCTGGACTTCGGTGAGAACCGGATCGACCTATCGTACGGGCACAGGATCAACTCCCTCGTTTCCGTGGGTGCCACAATGAAGTACCTGACTCGGAAGACCGCCCTCGACGGCTCGACGGTGCGCAACGGGGGCGGTTTAGGTTTCGACCTGGGCGTCATCGCGACGCCGATCGATCGGCTTCGCGCGGCTCTCGTGGCGCAGGACTTCACAAACACCAAGGTCAAATACACCGGAGGGGATGGCACGGCGGTGGCATTCCCTCGAAATATTCGGGCTGGAATCTCGTACGGACTCCGCCGCGATCTTACCGTTGCGTTCGACGCGGATGACCGGTGGCACGCAGGCGCCGAGTATCGCCTGCTCGACCTTCTCTCGCTCCGGGCGGGCCTCCAGAACGATTGGAGCGGCCCGGACGGGATGACTTGGTCTGCCGGCTTGGGGATCAAATGGGGCGTCCTTCGCTTCGACTACGCCCTTGTGGACCACCCGACGCTTGGCTCGACCAGCCACTTTGGAGTGACCCTCGCTTTCAATTTCAACCCGTCGCAGATCCGCATTGAAAAGGTCGAAGCGCGGGATCTCTACGCATCGTTGTACAAGACGTACTCGCGCGATCCTTTCGGTACGATCCGCATCCGAAACATGGACGACAGCCCCATCGCGACCAAGATCCGAGTATTCGTCCCGGATCTCATGAGCGTTCCCTCCGAGCAGGATGTGATTCTCCGGCCCAGGGCGAGCCAGGAGGTCCCGATGACCGCGGTCTTTTCGGACCGAGTCCTGGGAGAGCGAGGAGACAGGCCGGTCCAGGTGCAGGTTTCGGCAACCTATCAGAGCCGCCGCCTTCCCCGCACGGAGAAGAGCACCGGGCGCTGCGTGACGTACGGCCCGGGCGCGATCGATTGGGGTGCCGGCGTTTCCCAAGCCGCTGCGTTCGTGACCACACGCGACCCCGCTGTGGACGCGTTCGCGCGTGACGCGACTCGGACTGCCGCCCTCATGGGAGGCGTTTCCGCGTCGAACCGAAACCTCACGTTCACGGCCGCCATTTTTGACGCACTCTCGGTCCTCGGGGTGACGTACGTACCCGATCCCAATAACCCGTACTCCACGATTTCAGCTACGCCGCGCGCGGTGGATACGGTCTCCTATCCGCGCGAGACCTTGGCGCGCCGGACCGGCGATTGCGACGACACCTCGGTACTTCTTGCGGCGCTCCTCGGAAACGTGGGGATCGCGACAAAGCTGGTGGACGTTCCGGGTCACCTCTTTCTCCTCGTCGACACCGGCATTCACGCGCGCAATCAGCTCGCCCTCGGGCTGGATGAGAGCCGGTACGTGGTCGTGGGCGACGAGATCTGGATCCCCCTCGAGACGACCGCGCTCGGAAAGGGCTTCGCCGAAGGTTGGCGCGTGGGCGCGGACTCCTACGCGGCCTGGTCCGGACGGGGACGGCTCGCATTGGTGGACATCGCGGAGGCGTCGAGCAAGTACGAGCCCGCCGATCTGGGCGGGGCGCCCCCAAGCATCCCCGCCCTCGACACGAGCGCGCTCGAGGCACGGGTGAAGCAGGACCTCGCGACCATGGGGACTTGGCGCCATGATTTCCTCGAGAGCCGTTACGGCGAGGTCGAAAAGAATCTCGAGGCGACGCCGGAGGCGCTCAATGCGGTGGCGCGCGTTTATTTCCTGGCCGGGAAACTCGACGAGGCGCGGACGACCCTCGAGCGAGCGCAGGCGAAATCCCCCAATTCGCCTCAGACCCGCAATAATCTCGCGAACGTTTACGCAGCTCAGGGGAATCTGGGCCCCGCAATTGATCTTTATGAAGCAGCCGTGAAGGGAGATGAGTCCGACGCGGGTCTCTGGCTCAACCTCGGCCTGGTGCGGTATGTCTCCGGAGACTCTCTGGGCGCCGAGGAGCCACTGGCTCAGGGAGTCACGCGGAGCGGCGGCTACCTCGAAGCATGTCGGCTCCTAGGGCTGGCTCCGGAAGTGGAGCCAACTCGTGAGGGAACGCAGCGAATGACCGCCGAAGAAGCTCGCATTCTCCTCAAGGCGGCGCTGAAGAGGGTGCCGCGGCCGGGTACGGGGGTGCCGCGGAAGGATTCGGCCTCCACGAACGCGGTTCGACGTGAAAGCACGTGGACGAGCCGGATCGCCGCGGGACGGTCCGCGGGGGAGGCCGCGCTGCAGGATCTCCTCTACTGGAGAGAACGGTGAGGCGGAGCCCGTTTGCGATGGGGTGCCGTCTGGCGAGGGCGTCCCTGGTCCTGATTGGGGGCGTGATTCTCGTGGCGAGCTCACGAGCGGTGGCGGCCGAGGACCCCCATCAGGCAGAATGCGATCTGGGGATTGCTCTCGCTCTCGAAGGCCAGCCGGCCCAAGCAGAATCCGTCTTCATTTCACTTCTCTCTCATTCCCCCCGAGACTCGCGAGCGCTCACCAACCTCGGCAATCTGCATCTGCTGCGCGGTGAAACCGAGGTAGCCCTGACCTTCTACGGTCAGGCAGGCGCTACCGACAGCATGGATGCTGGAATCGTCCTGAACGAGGCGACTGCGCTGCTACTCCTGGGCGACGAGGAAGCCGCCCAGGAGCGCGCAAGATTGGGGATGCGTATGGCTGGTGGCGCGCTCAGCGCCGCTTCGCTGTTGGGGCTCCGCTATGAAGGCCCCGAGACCGAAGCCGCAAAGGGCGCTGAGAGGACCTACCTTAGCAAAGAAGAAGTGCTCGCCTTGCTCCGAGCAGCGGCTGGCCACGTGCCGGCGGACTCGGCGAAGGCCGCGGGGACCGCGGGCAGTGCCGGTCGTACCCAACTGAAGAAGCGTGCGCCAGTGTGGCGCTCGGCCGGCCCGCGGGCCAGTGAGGGTGAAGACTCCGCGGCGCTGGTCTACTGGAAGCGGTAGAGGCGAATGTGTCCCTCACGGAATCCAAGGCGAGGCGTATACAGCTCACTGGCGGCGCGGTGGTCGCGCTCCTATGCTGGCTTGTCGTTGCGGCGTTGTATCTCGGAGGCGTGTTCCAAGCCTTTGATCTGAAGCTCCTCGATTGGCGCTTTCGCATGCGGGGCGAGCGCCCCGCGTCCGACCAAATCGTGCTCGTCGGTGTCGACGACACCACGATTCGAGCGTACGGGGCATGGCCCCTACCCCGCGAAACATACGCCCTCCTGCTCGATGCCCTCGAAGAGGGTGGCGCGCGCGCGATCGGCATCGACCTCAAGTTTCCTGAGGATAAGAAGCAGGATCCGCTGCAAAACCGTCTACTGGCGCAAGTATCGGCCAGCCATAGGAACGTCGTTCAATCGATCTGGTTTTATGCGGAAGGCGCCGATACGGAGGATTCAGGGCCTCCTTCGGCGGAAGTATTGGACGCGCTCACGCGACATGGGGTGATCGCCGAAGCCGTTACCAACGCCACGCCCGGGACGGTGTCGCTTCCCTACGACGATTTAGTCTTGGAGTCGAGCGCGCTGGGGCATATCTCGGTCGCGGTGGATCGGGACGGGGCAATCCGGCGGCAACCGCTCGTGATCCGCTACGGCGACCGCATCTATCCAGCGCTCAGCCTCTGCCTTTTTGGCCTGAACTCAGGTGAGGCGCGACTCCAGGGCGCCCGCTCGGCTCGCGGTGGGATCGTGGTTCGCTTTTCGCAAGGACGCGAGCTGTTCATCCCGATGGATCGAGAGGGGGCGACGGCCATTGACTACGCCGGTGACCGGAGCGCATTTCGGAAGACCTATTCCATGCTCGAGGTGCTCCAATGGTCTCAGTCGGAGGACGTGAAGCGGATCCGCGACGCATTCGCGGGACGCCTTGTATTGGTTGGGCTCATGTCGCGCCAAGAAGTCTCGGAGGACGTCGGCACGACACCCTTCTCGACGGCCACTCCACTTCTCTTCGTCCACGCGAATGTACTAGACAACTTCCTCCGCGGCCGGTTCCTCACGCGAATTGCTGAAGCGCCCTACCTCGGCGCCCTCGCCCTCCTCGCCATAACGCTCGGGATTCTCTTCGCGCTAGTCTCTGTGCCCGTTGCGGCGATCGTGACTGCTTCCACACTCGTCGCGCTCGCCGTGCTCGACTTCGCGCTCCTGGCGGTCTGGAGCTTGGATGTGCCCCCTGTCGCCGCCCTCTTGCTCCCGCCCTTGGCATACGCCGCTGCGGAAAGCTACCGGTACATCCTCTTGGAGTGGCGCACACGGAAGCGTGAGGACGACATTCGCAAAGGCATCACAGTTCAACAGCAGTTCCTCCCCGAGGCGCTCGTCGGCCAGACCCTCTCCCACTATTACGTCGAAGAGATGATCGACGGTGGTGGTCAGGGCATAGTTTATCGTGGAAGGGACCTGCGTCTTAGACGCGCGGTCGCGATCAAGGTGCTGCCCGGCGGCGCCCTCGAGGACGAAAGAACGAGGCGACGGTTTCGCAGGGAGGCGCGCGCGCTCTCTAAATTCAGCCATCCCCACATTGCCGGGATTTACGATTTCGACACCCAAAATGGCGCCGACTTCATCGTTATGGAGTATGTCCCGGGGACGTCAGTGGCGAAGCGTTTGCACCGAGGACCGATCCCAGAACAGGAGGCCGTGCGGATCGCGGCCCAGATCACCGAGGCCCTCGTCGAGGCGCACGCTCAAGGGATCATTCATCGGGACATCAAGCCGGGGAACGTGGTTCTCACGCCGGCTGGTGAAGCAAAGCTCCTAGACTTTGGGTTAGCACACATCGCGCAGGTCGCTGACAGCTCGTCGACGTTGAGTCAGAGCCTGACGGAGAGCGGGCACGTGGTCGGTACCCTCCCCTACATGGCGCCGGAAGTACTTCGTGGCGAGCCGGCCGACGCAGGCGCGGATATTTACGGTATTGGAATCTTGCTATTCGAAATGACCACCGGTCGGCGTCCGTTCGATGACGATCAGCCGCATGAGCTGATGCTCATGGTATTACACCAGCCGCCGCCCGATCCCAGGGTACTGCAATCGCGTATTTCGATTGCAGTCCAACAGACGATCCTCCGTGCTCTGGAGAAAGAGCCGTCGAAGCGGCCCACGACGGCTCTCGAGCTTCTGGCGGAACTGCGATCCCTAGCTGACGGAGAGGACCCGCGCTCCGCGTAGGAGCTTCGGGACGTCGCCGCATGGAGGCCTGCATGTGGTCAAGCGTTGAAGGACGTCGACCCAATACTTCGGAGGAGGCGGACCACTTTCCCCCGAGCCCGCAGATTTCTACCGAGTCGCTCCTCGCTCGAATCCGTGGTGGCGATGTGGATGCTCGCGAGACGCTCCTCGCGCGTTACATCACATCACTCCGTCGATGGGCTCACGGACGTCTACCGACCGCCGCGCGCGATCTGGTGGACACCGATGACCTCGTACAGTCCACGCTCTATCGCGCTCTCGCCCATGTGGAAGAGTTCGATAATCGGGGGGAAGGAGCCTTCTTTGCCTACCTGCGAAGGATCCTTCTCAATCAGATCCGCGACGAGGCGCGGCGGGCGCGGCGCCGTCCCGGGCACGAGGCCCTCCCGGATGACCTCTCGGGGAACGACCCATCCCCTCTCGAGTCCCTGATCGGCCGGGAGCGGGTCGCCCAGTACGAGGCAGCGCTGGCGCGGCTAATCCCATCGCAGCGGGAGGCCGTCATGCTGCGTTTCGAGTTGGGCCTGCGCTATCGCGAGATCGCCGAATCGATGGGGCTCCCTTCCGGGAACGCAGCGCGGATGCTCGTGACGCGAGGCCTAGTACGCCTTTCCGAGGAAATGGGAGGATAGAAATGAACGATGCAATGGATCCGACGCTCTTGAGCGTCGCTGAGGCGGTGGCGGATTGGATGCCGGTGGACTGGGACGGGCTTCGCCATCGCGAACCGTCGCTGGCCACAAGGCTGGAGTGGCTTCGCGGAGTCGCGGAGGTGGCAAAGGCACACCGAGAGCTTCGCGACGCCCAGGCGGGAAATTCAACCTCGCAAGTTCCCCCGTCCAATGGCTAGCCCGCGGCGGAACCTTGTTTCGCGGACACTTGCGGCTGCTTTCATCCTTTGCCTCGCGCTAAATCGCTCCGAAGCGGACCCAATAGCGCCGACGCCGGAACCTGTCTCCTGCGGCGACCGCTGCTCGATATCGGCCGCCGATCTGGTATCCGGTGGACACGAGCAGGTCGCATTCCGGCATGCCCCACTGGACGGAAATGTAGAGCGATGGATCTCTTTCACCACAAGAAATTCGACCCCCGGCTTCGAGTCCACTCGGCAAATCTGGCTCGAGAGTAACGCATGTAATGCAATTTCCTTTGCGCCGACGTCCCCGGCCAGCATTCGTCAACCCATTGTTTCTGATCCTTCTGGGGCGATCTCCTACCATGATCCCGCCTGGAGTGCGGATGGGAGGTTTCTGGCCTATGTGCAAACGGACGCAAGTTCGTCGAGCATCTATACGCAGGAGTTTCAGCTCAGCCTGAACATCGACGAGGCGGTTGTCCGCGTGGGCGCGCCGCGCCTTGTCGCGGCCGGAGGGCCGGGGGTTCGCAATCGCCACCCGGCTTGGCGACCCGATGGGCACGAGCTGGCGTTCGATTCAAACGCCTCCGCCACTAGCATTGATCTCTACACCATCGCGGTGGATCCGGGGGCGCCCATGCCGGTACCACCGCCATCACCGGTTCAGCGGACCTTCATCAACAACAAGGTGGAGCAAACACCTGCGTATAGCCCCGATGGGCGAAGCCTCGTTTTCTCAACGAATTTCCTTGGGCCTAATGTGATCGAAATATTGGATCTCGGAACAGGGCAGGTCACGCTGGCCGAGGCCAACACGGCCCTCGTTTCTCACCAAAATCCTCGCTGGTCGAGCGACGGCAGCGCGATCTATTACGACGCGCCAAGAGATGAAGACCCTGCCGGGCCGTCGCGCATTTGGTGCTTGGTGCTGGCGACTCAGGCCAAGCAGCAGACCTCGAGCAACAGCCCCTTTGGTGAATCTGGCGTGGACGTCTCTCATCGAGCCAATTTCACGGCTGATGGCACGCCCTTCCATTACATCGTGTTCACCGCGAACTTGGATGCTTGGCGGGCGGTCGATTGCTGCACTGCCCCTCCACCCAACCGGGCCCCGACAGCAAGTCCCGGCGGCCCCTACACGGCGATCGTAAACGCCGGATTGACACTCAATGGCTCGGCTTCGTCCGATCCCGACGGAGACGCGCTGACGTTCGCGTGGGACTTCGGGGACGACGCTACGGGCGTTGGCAGCATGCCATTGCACACGTACACTTCCGTCTCGGGGAGCCCCTACACGGTGACCCTCGCCGTGTCTGACGGCGCGCTGAGCGACACGGCAAGCACGACGGCGACCGTGCGGGACTTCTTGCCAGCGAACGTGTTCTATTTGCTTAACCTGAATTACATCTTCCCGCAGATTCTACCCACCTGGGTCCGGATCGAGCCAATCAATGGGTCCTTCGCGATTAACGACGTTATCGCTTCGTCGGTGACAATGAGCTACAACGGCGTAACGATCTCGACTGGGTGCAAGAACATCGTCGGCGGCGACAGGAACCACAACGGAGTCCCAGAAATCAGGATCTGTTTCGCCCGAAATGACCTGGGAACTCTCTTTACCAGCTTGCCGAATGGGACCAGCACAGTCGAGGTGACGCTCGAGGGTGGCCTAATGTCGGGCGGGAAGTTCCGTGGAACGGTAACGGTTCACGTCATCAAATTCGGCTTCCTGGGCGCGAAATCGTTAGCGTCGATTTCGCCGAACCCTCTCAATCCGAATGGAAGACTTACATTTGTCACGACGGCGCCTGGCCTGGCCAGCGTGAAAATATTCGATCCGAGCGGGCGAATGGTTCGGAATTTGATGTCCCGGGAGTACGTGGCGCCCGGCGCGCACGAGGTGGCGGTGGACGGCCGGAACGAGCAGGGGAATCGGCTCGCCTCCGGCGTCTACTTCTTTCGCGTGGAATCTGTGGACGGCGTCTCGAAGGGGGCGTTCACAATTCTGAAGTGACCGAACCATTCGGGCCGTGCTCTGAGGGGGCGCCATAGGCCGACCTCAACCTCTCGACCTCCGCATCTCCGGCTGCTAGCCGCGGGCCGAGCTGACTCCCCCGTGCGGTTTAGCGGGAGAAGTCGTTTCAGTGTTACGGATGCCGGCGGCCGAGGCGCTCGCCACGGGGAGATTTGCAGAGAATGGAGGTACGTAACGTGAAACCCATCCACACGATCCGACTCGCACTCATTCCGCTCGCTTGTCTCGCCTTCTCAACAAGCTCGTGCGCGCGTCGCTCGCCAATGGCACCTGACGCTACGCGCGCAACGTCGGCTGCCTCCGCACACCTGGGTGCCGGCGCGCCCAGGGTGAACGCCGAAACGACTCTCGAAGGGGATATCGGGCCCGGAGCGCACTACGTCATCTCGGTACCCGAGAACTGGAACGGCGATCTGGTGCTATACGCGCACGGCTATACGGCACCGATTTTCGCCGTCGGCCTGCCGCCGGGCGAGGAGGTGCTCGTCGATGGGCTGCGGACGATCGCTCTTCAAGGCGGTTTCGCGTTCGCCTACTCGAGCTACTCGCAGACCGGACTCGGACTCAAGGACGCGGCGCAGCGTACGGATCAGCTGGCGAACGTATTCGGCGCGCGGGTGGATAAACCGCACCGGACGTTCCTGATCGGCACCTCATTCGGCGCCTTGGTCGCGCTGAAGCTGGTCGAAGATCACCCAGAGCGCTTCGCGGGATTATTGACGCTCAGTGGCATGCTGGGCGGGGTTCGAGCGGAGACTGACTACATCTCGCACGTGCGGGTGCTCTTCGATTACTTCTATCCCGGCGTGCTGCCTGGGAATCTGTACGAACTCCCGGCCGATTTTGACTTGCAGCGGGATCTCGTGGCTCCGGCGTCGGCCGCGATTCAGGCAAATCCGCAGCCGGCGATTCTCATGACCGCAGATCACGCAAACTCCGATCCCGTTCTCGAACGGACTAGAGCTTGGCCAATCCATCATCCAGGCTCTCGTCCTGCAGGCTGTCGAGCTTCAGGACCTCTTGGACCGCACTCACGGTCAAGGATTCTTCGACAACACACAGACGGTGTACGCGGGTAACCTGCCGCCCGCGCTGCTTGCCGACCTCAACGCTCGTGTCGCACGCTACTCTGACGGGCCGGCCGCAGCCCATTTCCTTGCCAAGTACTACGAGCCGACCGGCGACCTTAGGGTTCCGCTCGTCAGCCTGCATACTTCGTTGGACCCGGTCGTGCCTGTATTTCACGAGGCCATTCTTCGGTCGTTGGTCGAGGGCAAGGGTCGTGGGGCGAACCTTCACCAGACTACGCCCGAGCGGTACGGCCACGTCATGTTCACTCCCGAGGAAATCGTGGGTGCCTTCGGGCAGATGATCAGCATGTCGGAACGGCGACTCGGCGTCGTGAAGTAGGGTCCGGCACCACGCGCCCGCGGGACATCGTGAAAGCGCGAACGGGATGGAGCGTCACCGCGCTCCACCCCGCCGTCCCATTCGAGCCTCGAGCTACTCGAGGCTCTAGTACATGTCGTCGTAGCCGCCGCCACCACCCGGAGGCATCGCGGGCGACTTCTTCTTCTCCGGAATCTCGGTCACCAACGCCTCGGTCGTGAGGAGCAGGCTCGCCACCGACGCCGCGTTCTGCAGCGCCGTGCGCGTCACCTTGGTCGGATCGACCACGCCGGCTTCATAGAGATCCTCGTACTTCTCGGTCGACACGTTGAAGCCGACCGACTTCTTCTCCTTCTTCACGTGCTCGACGATCACCGAACCCTCGAGCCCGGCGTTGTTGACGATCTGCCGAAGCGGCTCCTCCATGGAGCGCTTGATGATGTTGGCGCCGATCAGCTCGTCGCCCGTGAGCTCCAGCTTATCGACCGCCGGGATGCAGCGCACCAGCGCCACGCCTCCGCCCGGTACGATTCCTTCCTCGACCGCCGCGCGCGTCGCATGGAGCGCGTCCTCGACGCGAGCCTTCTTCTCCTTCATCTCGGTCTCGGTCGCGGCGCCCACGTTGATGACCGCGACGCCGCCGGCCAGCTTCGCGAGACGCTCTTGGAGCTTCTCCTTATCGTAGTCCGAGGTCGTGTCCTCGATCTGCTTCTTGATCAGGCTGATCCGGCCCTGGATTTCGGCATGCTTGCCCGCGCCCTCGACGATGGTCGTGTTCTCCTTGTCCACCGTGATCCGCTTGGCCTTGCCCAGGTCCTCGACCTTGACGTTCTCGAGCTTGATCCCGAGATCCTCGGTGATCAGCTTGCCGCCCGTCAGGATCGCGATATCTTCGAGCATCGACTTCCGGCGGTCGCCGAATCCGGGAGCCTTCACCGCGGCCGCCTGCAAGGTACCGCGGAGCTTGTTGACCACAAGCGTCGCCAGAGCCTCGCCCTCGACATCCTCGGCGATGACCAGGAACGGCTTGCCCTTCTGAGCCACCTTCTCGAGAAGCGGGAGAAGGTCCTTCATGTTGGAGAGCTTCTTCTCATAGATGAGAATGTAGGCGTCTTCGAGCACCGCCTCCATGCCCTCTTTGTCCGTCACAAAGTAAGGCGAGATGTAGCCCTTGTCGAACTGCATCCCCTCGACCAGGTCGAGGGTCGTGTCCATCGACTTGGCCTCTTCGACCGTGATCGTGCCGTCCTTGCCGACCTTCTCCATCGCGGAGGCGATGATCTTGCCGATTTCCTCATCGCCGTTCGCGGAGATGCTCGCGACCTGCATGATCTCCTTCGGATCCTTGACGCTCTTGGAGAGCTTCTTCAGCTCCTCGACGACCGTCTTCACCGCCTTATCGATCCCGCGCTTGATGCCCATCGGGTTCGACCCGGCCGTCACGTTGCGGAGACCTTCGCGGAAGATCGCTTCCGCGAGCACGGTGGCCGTCGTGGTTCCGTCACCCGCGACGTCGGAGGTCTTGGTCGCGACCTCGCGGACCATCTGGGCGCCCATGTTCTCGTAACGATCTTCGAGCTCGATCTCCTTGGCCACGGTCACGCCGTCCTTCGTGATCGTGGGCGAGCCCCACTTCTTGTCGAGCACGACGTTCCGGCCGCGCGGGCCGAGCGTTACCTTTACCGCCCTCGCCAGCGTCTGCACGCCGCTCAGAATCGCTTGGCGGGCCTTTTCGTCAAAAATGATTTCCTTAGCAGCCATTCTTTATCACTCCTTGATTGGTTGTGGTCCCGTCCGTTACTTCGAGTCGGCGACGATGGCGAGGACGTCGTCCTCGCGCATGATGAGGTACTCGTTTCCGTCGATCTTGACCTCGGTCCCCGAGTACTTGCCCATCAGGATCTTGTCGCCCTTCTTCACGTCGAGCGGGATCCGCTTTCCGTCTTCAAAGCGGCCCGGCCCCACCGCCACGACCTCGGCCTGCTGCGGCTTTTCCTTGGCGGTGTCGGGGATGATGATTCCCCCGCGCTTGGTCTCTGCTTCCTCGAGACGGCGGACGAGGATCCGGTCAGCCAGTGGCTTTACGTTCATGATGGTTCGACTCCCTTCGTATCGGTGTGATTCCATGACAATTGGGCAAAGGACCCGCCCTTCGCCCGCGTTCAACTGTTAGATGCCGCAATCGGCGTGCCGCAGCCCGGCCCGGCCCCTCCGAAGCCGCCGTAAGCGAAAGCGAACGGCTAAATTATGGTTTGCCAACAATCCGCTGGAGTGGCCGCCGGTCTATCGGCGCCGCCCGGTGCTTTGTCCAAACGGCACGCGGCTTGTAGCTCGGACCGTTCAAACCCTATAATTCGCACGGGTTAAGACCCCCTCATGGCCAAAAAGCGCCCCGCGACCCAATCTTCCAATCGAGGCAAAGGCAAGGCCGAGGCTCGGCGAGGCTCCGGCGCGACCCGGCGTGCGCGCCTCCTGCCCCGACTCGACGCCCTCGCGCTCTCGCTCGTGGCGCTCGCCTTGGCGTTCCGGATCTGGGGAGTCGGCGACCGGCTGCCGGATCCCAGCCTCGGCGTGAACGTGCTCGACGACTCGGCCGTCGAAGAGACCGACCGGACGACGATGGGCCGGGCGTGGATGTTGTGGAACGGCGGCACCAAGGCGCTCGACCTGAATCCGCACACCGGCGGCTGGCCCGGCTTCAGCTTCTACCTCGGCCTGGCGATCCAAGCGACCTACAAGGTCTACTACGTGGCGACGCATCCCGGCGTGACCGCGTCGGAGTTCGTGTCCCACGTCGCCGACGGATCGAATCATCTCTTCCTCTACGGACGGCTCATCGGCGTGCTGATCGGCGCATGGACCGTCTTCCTGACGTTTCATCTTGGATCCCGATTCGGGGGGCGGACCGTAGGACTCCTCGCGGGACTATTTCTCGCCCTGAATCCGCTCCACATCATGACGTCGCAGCACATCGCCGATCCGAACCTGCTCGCGCTGCTCTTCGTCCTTCTGGCGGCGCTCGCGATGATCCGCGTGGCCGAAGGTGGGGGCACGCGCGACTCGGTGATCGCCGGCGCGATGATCGGGCTGGCCGGCGCCTGCAAGTACGTGCCGCTCATCCTGGTGATCCCGTTCGCGATGGCCCACGGCCGGGAATTTTTCCGGAAGCGCGACTTTTACGTCGGACTCCTTGCCGTGGGTGTCGCGATGTTCGCGGCCTCCCCCTTCACGTTCATCGATTGGAAGATGACGATCTCGGACTTCGGGACGCAGCGAAAGTCACTCTTCTCCGATTGGGTCGGGCAGACGGCGTTCCCGTTCTCGCTTCCGACCTACCTGGCCGTCTCTTTGCCGCACGCCATGGGTTGGCCCGCCTACCTTTTCTCGATCGCTGGAATGGTTCTCCTTTGGCGCCGGGGACCGACCGCGCATCCCATCGCATTGATTCCGATCGTTATGGTCTTGGCGAACGGCGCGCTCAAGGCCGCCCAAGAGCGCTACGTGCTTGTGGCGCTGCCGATCTTCTTCGTTGCCGCCGCGATCGCAATCCTCGAGGCGGCGGCCTGGCTTCGGGCGCGCTCGGGCCTTCCTGCCCGTGCCGCCCTCCTGGCGCCCGCGCTCGTGAGCATTCTGGCGGTGGCATGGCCGCTGCCGGAGTACATGGAGATGCGCCGGGACCTGAGCCTCCCCGACACGCGCCACCTCGCGCGAAAGTGGATCAACGCGAACATCAACCCCGGCCGTCCCATCGCGGTCGAGCTCTACGGGCCGATCTTTCAACCCGACGAGCGGGCGATGCTGATTTGGCCGTTTTTCGCCACGCAGGTTCCCCTCGTCCGTCCTGCGTACCACTACGAGTTCCTCGACGGGCTCGAGTACTACGTCCTCTCTCGTGAGGTCTCGAGGCGGTTCGACGCGGACTCGGTGAGCTACCCGGTCGAATCGGCGTTTTACCGCTGGATCCGCGCGAACACGACCGTGGTCTGGCACAGCGAAGCCGGATCGTCCTCGGGCCCTCAGATCGAGGTCCGGCGGGTTCCGGCCGGAATCAGCACGCCGGCGCGGCGCGACAGCCTCTTCTCCGCGATCATGCC